>HF988138.1:5225-11792 GCA_000434635.1 Firmicutes bacterium CAG:110
GGCCGCCGCCGCATTCTCCACGCAGACCACATCCTTCGTCTGTTCGGAGGATTGCCGCAGCAGGCGCAGATACTCCGTCTCCGTTTCCCGACAGGCTGTGCAGATGCTCTCGGTGATGGAGGTGGCATAGGGGTGGGTAGCGTCGATGACCAGATCGAACCGCATCCTTTGCAGCATCCGGATGATGTCCTCTACCGGGATGCGTCCCGCCAGAACCGTAATGTTTTCCGCCTCCGGCAGCAGCGTTTCACCGTACTCCGTGGCCACGCATACCGTAGCCTGCACCGGCTGTCCGGCCAGGAATTCCACCAGCTCCCGGCCCTCCGTGGTGCCGGCAAACACGCAGATATTACACATTGCGGTATCCTCTGGGTGTGACCAGTTGACCGGCCACCGTTTTGACGGCGGCGCTGCCGATCAGCACGGTGCAGAACATATCCACCTCCGCCTCCCGCAGCTCTGCCAGCGTCAGGATGCGGCTGCTCTGCCCCTCACGGCCAATATTGCGCACGATGCCGCACAGCCGTTCTCCCGGCAGACGGCGCAGCAGGATATCGCAAGCTCGCTTCAGGTGGTCGGGTCTACCGTGGCTGGCGGGGTTGTACAGGGCGATGGTCAGATCCGCCGCCGCCGCGCAGTCCAGCCGCTTTTCGATGGTTTCCCACGGCGTCAGCCGATCGCTGAGGCTGATGACCGCGAAGTCGTGGGTCAGCGGCGCACCCAGCACCGCTGCGGCGCTGCAAGCCGCCGTCAGACCAGGCACCACCTGAATTTCAGGCTCCCGCGCCTCGCCCCGCAGCTCATAGACCAGCGCCGCCATGCCGTAGATGCCGCTGTCACCGGAGCAGACCATGGCGACGGTCTTACCGCTGCGCGCCAGCTCCAGCGCCAGCCGGCAGCGCTCGGCCTCCCGTGTCATGGGGGTGGAGTGAAGCTCCTTGCCGGGGTAGCGATCCCGCACCAGATCCACATACACCGGGTAGCCTACGATGGCGTCACACGCCCGCAGGGCGGCATCCGCCCGAATGGTCATATCCTCATAGCTGCCCGGCCCGATACCTACTACAATTACCTTACCCAAAGCGCACCTCCCAATGCTCCGCCGCGACGGCGACGGTCACGCCGTCCCGCGCTGTTTTTTGTACGATCAGTTTTTCGGCATCCAGCAGCGCCGCCCGCTCACAGACATTGTCCACGCCGGTAACGGAGCGGACGAAGTCGGAGGGAGTGAAGTCACCCGCCACATCCCGCAGCTGCTGCGCCGTGTAAAAATGCACCGGCCAGTCGTTTTTCTCACAGGCGGCCAGCAGGCCTGCCTCGTCCTGCTTCAGGTCGATGGAACAGACGCCGCAGATGGCCGCCGTGTCCAGCCCGTTTTCCGCGAACACTGTCTGCACTGCGCGCACCACCGCCTCGGCGGAGATGCCCCGCCGGCAGCCTATGCCTACCCGCAGCACACGAGGGATAAGCCGCAGGGTGCGGGCGAAGTGTGCCTTTGTTCGCCAGCCAATGAAAACGCCCAGCGGGCCGCTCTCCCCGGCAAACGTACCCTCCGGCAGGGGGGCGGGCAGAGGAAACTGGCTGCAAAGGGGGATATCCTCCTCTAAGATCGCCGCCGACACCACCTTGGCAAGCCCCATGTCGGAAATGGCGCAGCCGTGTCGGGCAGCCCATGCGTCCACGGAGAATTTGCCGCGGACATCGGTGGCGGTGGTGACCACCGCCGTGCCCCCAAGCTTTTCCGCCAGCTTCACCGCCAGCGCGTTGGCGCCGCCGATATGGCCGGAGAGCAGAGGGATCACAAACCGACCCGCCTCGTCGATGCAAACCACCGCCGGGTCGGTTTTTTTGCTTTTGACATAGGGGGCAATCTCCCGCACGGCGATGCCGCAGGCCCCCACAAAGATCAGTGCGTCCATGGAGGAAAAACACGCGCCATATACCGCCTTGTCCAGCGGCAGAAAGCCCGGCTCTTCAAAACGCGGCATGGTATAGCACATCCATGCCTTCTCCGGCAGCGCCGCCAGTATCCGCCGCGCCGTGGCGCAGCCACCGCGGCTGAAAGTGAACATGGCTGCTCTCATTGCGCCCCCTTGCGGAACTCCGTTGTAAAGTTGGGGTGATACAGCAGCGAGCGCAGATAGGTGTCGCCCAGACAGTTGCCCACCACGATCAGCGAGGTCTTGGTCAGACTGTTGCCTGTCACCGTCTCGTGGAGTGTCCCCACCGTGCAGCGGAAGATATGCTCCTCCGGCCAAGTGGCCTTGTAGACCACCGCCGCCGGGGTGTCAGCGGTATAGCCTCCCGCCAGCAGCTCATCTTGCAGCAGTTCGGTCAGTGAGGTACTGAGAAACAGCACCATGGTGGCCTGATGGGCCGCCAGCGAGCGGATGGACTCCCGCTCCGGCACCGGGGTGCGGCCCGGGGCGCGGGTGATGATGACGGTCTGGCTCACATCGGGCAGGGTGTACTCCGCCCGCAGCGCGGACGCTGCGCCGCAGAAGGCGCTTACGCCGGGGCAGACATCGTAGACAATGTCCCGCTTTTCCAGCTCGTCGAACTGCTCCCGCACCGCGCCATAGATGCTGGAATCCCCCGTGTGCAGACGCACCGTGGTCTTTCCCTCCGCCTCCGCTTTCTCGATGAGGGCGATAACCTCTTCCAGCGTCAGCCTGGCGCTGTCGTGGATCTCACAGCCCTCCCTGGTGTAGTCCAGCAGCGCCGGATTCACCAGTGAGCCGGCGTAGATCACCACGTCGGCCTCGCCCAGCAGCTTGGCGCCTCGGACGGTGATGAGGTCGGCAGCGCCGCTGCCCGCTCCCACAAAATGTACCATTGTCAGTCCTCCTTTATCCGGCGCAGCAGCTTGGATGCGCCCTTCGTCTCACAAAGATAGCCATATTCCTTGGAAAAGAGGATGGCTCCCGTCTCTATATCACTGCATTTATAGTGCATCATGTCGTCAATGCGCCCGGCCAGCCGGTGCAGCACTGCGTCATAAAGTCCCTGCTCCTTCAACAGCCGCAGGGCGTCGTCACAGGTGGCGCAGCAGAGCATCTCCGCCGCCGCACCGCCGTGCAGCCCCTCTGCGGCGGCACAGGCCGTCAGGATGTCCATGCGGCAGTCGCCGTAGCGGGAGTGGGTGTTCCACATACCGCCCGCCAGCTTTACCAGCTTGCCGATATGACCGATGAGCAGCACCCCTCGGAAGTCCAGCTCCCGGCACATCTCCAGCGCGTCGCCGATGAAGTTGGAGGTCATCACCGCCGTGGCGGGGTCGATGCCCATGGCACCCTTGATATAGTCTACGCCGTAGTTGCCGGGGGCCAGCAGTACATAATCCGCGCCGCCCTCCCGCCGCTGCCGCAGCTCTACATGGATGGTGTCCACCAGCGCCTGCTCGCTCATAGGCTCTACGATCCCCGTGGTGCCTAAGATAGAGATGCCGCCCTCAATGCCCAACCGGGGATTGAAGGTCTTTTTTGCCAGCGTCTCGCCGTCGGGAGCGGAGATTACCACATACATGCCGCCGGTGTATCCGAACAGGCCGCAGACCTCCTCCACGGCCTCCCGGATCATCAGGCGGGGTACAGAATTGATGGCCGCCGCCCCCACCGGCTGGTCAAGACCCGGCTTGGTTACTCGGCCTACGCCCTGTCCGCCGTCGATGACAATGCCAACCGTCTCCGTTTTCCGCACCTCGGCATAGATCAGGGTGTCACGGGTGATATCCGGGTCATCACCGCTGTCCTTCCGGATGGCGCAGCGCACACAGTCCGGGGACAGACAGATGTCCTCCACCGCCAATGTCAGCTCCATGCCCTTGGGTGTCAGCAGGCGGATGGACTCCTTTTTGCTGCCGCTCAGCAGCATCCATGCGGCGGCCTTGGCTGCCGCCGCGGCACAGGAGCCGGTGGTGTAGCCCAGACGGAGCTTTTTCCCGTCCCGTATGATAAATTCCTTCATAACCTACCGCCTGATCTGGTAGAGCATGGCGTTGCAGATGGCCGCCGCCACGTTGCTGCCGCCCTTGCGGCCCCGGGCCACGATATAGGGCGCAGCAGCGGCCTCGATGATGCGCTCCTTGCTCTCCACCACGTTCACAAAGCCCACCGGTACCCCGATGATGAGGGCGGGGCGGAGCTTGTCTGCCTCCATCAGATTCTCCAGCGAAAAAAGTGCCGTAGGGGCGTTGCCGATGGCAAAGATGCAGGGCTTGGGCAGGGCTGCCGCCCGCTCCATGGATACAAAGGCACGGGTCACACCGCGCTCCTTAGCCTCCGCCGCCACGTCCGCGTCCGACATGAAGCAGTGTACCTCTCCGCCCAGCGAGGCGAGGATCGTCTTATTGATCCCGGCTCTGGCCATTTGGGTATCGGTCACGATGTCGCAGCCCGCCCGCAGAGCGGCGATGGCCTTTTGCACCGCGTGGTCGGAAAAGACTAAGTTATCCACATAGTCAAAATCCGCCGTGGTGTGGATGACCCGTTTGATGACCAGCTCATTTTCCGGGTCAAGCCGCCGGTCTCCCAGCAGCTCTGTGATGATGGCGAAGCTGCGCTTCTCAATGTCCATAGGCTTCATTTGCTCCATCATAGTGTCTCCTTTCTGCAAGCCGCCAAAAAGCGCTGTGCCATGACAGGCTTGGCGTAAAAATGGAAGTGAGGGAAACCCGCGTACAGTGTGTCCGTGGCATACGCACAGCGCCACTGCTTTCCGGAGGGCTTTTCCGCCCCAAAAGCATCGCCGGGCTGCGGGGTGTCCCAGTGGTGAAATTCATGCATCGGCACCTGCTCTCCGGCGCGGCAGAGGAGATTGTCCTCCCGCGCCGTGGCGGTGATATAGCCAAACCGGGTCAGCTTCCCCGTATCAAAGCAGTCCCCCGGCAACGCGCCCACCATAGCGCGGCCTGCGATGCCCTGCGTCAGATACATGAAGCCGCCGCACTCAGCGATACAGGGCATCCCCGTGTGGACAGCCTCTCGGATTTGCCTGCGCAGGGTGTGGTTTTCCTCCAACCGCGCCGCGTAAAGCTCCGGGTAGCCGCCGCCCAGGTACAGACCCTGCACGCCGTCGGGGAGCTTTTCGTCCGCCAGCGGGCTGAAGGGTACCAGCTCCGCCCCCAGCTGCCGCAGCAGGTCGAGGCTGTCCTCATAATAAAAGCAGAACGCCCGGTCACGGGCCACGCCGATGCGCACCGGTGCGCCTGCCTCCGGCAGCACCGGAGGCGTAAAGTCCAGGGGCGGCGCGCTGCGGGCGATCTCCAGCAGGGCGGCGAAGTCCAGCGTTTTTTCCGCCACGGCCGCCAGCTTGCGCAGCTTCTCTTGCAGATCTGCCACCTCGTCCGCAGTAATAAGTCCCAAATGGCGGCTCTCCAACGCACACTCCGGCAGACGGGGCAGGTAGCCGCAGGCGCGGACACCCAGGCGGTTTTCCAGCTCCCGGGACAGCGGGCCGTAGCTCATGGCGCTGCATCCGTTCAGGATGACACCTTGGATGCCGCTATCCGGTGCGAAGTGCAAAAATCCCTCCACCGATGCCAGAACCGACAGCGCCGCGCCCCGGGCATTGACCACCAGCACCACAGGGCTGCTGGTCTCCCGCGCCGCCGCATAGGTGCTGGCTCGGGTGGAGGTAAGACCCAGACCGTCATAGTAGCCCATGACGCCCTCGATGACCGTGACATCGCAGCCCTGCGTGTTGTGCGCCAGAAGATAGCGCATGGTGTCGCGGTCAAAAAAGAAGCTGTCCAAATTGGAGCTTTTCGCGCCGATGACCCGGCTATGGAACATGGGGTCGATGTAATCCGGGCCGCATTTTGCCGCGCCTACCCGCAGACCCCGCGATATCAGCGCCTGCAAAACGGCGCAGGTGACGGTGGTCTTGCCGCAGCCGCTGTTGGTACCGGCCAGCACCAGCCGGGGCACTCGTCTCTGCATAGTGTCCTCTCAATCCGCCACAATGGTGGCAAAATAGCTGATCTCCTCCGGCAGCTGCCGCAGGTCGGTGTAGACCTGCTCCGTTTCCAGTCCGCAGTCTGCCACCATCCCGGCATTTGCCAGCAGGCCGTGGCGTTTTAACGCCTCCGCCGTCTCGTGGATGGCCTTGCCGGATTTCATCACGACCTTTGTTCCTGGCAGCGCCAGCGCGTTGTTCAGATCCGTGCTGCCCGACAGAATGTGGAGCGGCTCATCCATACGGGTGAGACTGCGCCCCAGCCGCGCCGCCACGGCGCAGAAGCTGGTGACACCGGGACACATCACCGTCTCAAACCCGTCATCGCGGATGCGCTCCAGAATATAGTAGGCAGTGGCGTACACGGATACGTCGCCCAGATTGACCATGGCCACATCCCGTCCCACCGACAGCTCTGCTTTGATTGCGGCTGCCGCCGCGCGGTAGCTATCCTCGCGTACCGCCTCATTTCGCGCCATGGTAAAATCCAGCGGCAAAATGGTCTTGCCCTGCATATCTACCGCGCCGGCGGCGATGTCCAGCGCAAGCATTCGCCCGGACTTCATCCGGGGCGCCGCTATAATGTCACACGCCTCCAGTACCCGGCAGGCT
>HF988138.1:11816-12022 GCA_000434635.1 Firmicutes bacterium CAG:110
GGCTTGCCGGGTCAGCAGCTCCGGGTCGCCGGGACCCACGCTGACGGCGTAAAAAACACCCTGTTTTTCCATGATGGCACTCCTTACGGCACGAATTCCAGACTGTCGAAGCAGGGGTCGTACTTCCCGTGCTCCATCCGGTACAGCTTTGCGATATATGCGCGGGTGAAGATCTCCTCCGGCGGGCCGATGCGGTCGATCCTGTC
>HF988138.1:12088-14904 GCA_000434635.1 Firmicutes bacterium CAG:110
CTCCAGCTCGTGGAGCGACAGCAACACCGCCAGATCGTTCTCCCGCACCATGCGCTTGAGCACCGTCAGCAGCTCCAGCTTATAGCGGATGTCCAGAAAGCTGGTGGGCTCGTCCAGCACGATGATCTCCGGCTCCTGACACAGGGCCCGGGCCAGCAGGATCCGCTGGCGCTGCCCATCGCTGATGTTGGCAAAGGGCCGGTCGGCAAAGTCCAGCCCGCCTACCTGCACCAAGGAGCGCTCCACAATGGCCCGGTCCTCCGATGTGAGGATTCCCAGTTTGCCTGTGTAGGGATAGCGGCCGGTACCCACCACGTCCCGGCAGGTCATCAGCTCCGGCTCCATGCGAGCCGTCATCAAAATGGCCATGCGCCGGGCAATCTCGTTGCGGCTGCGCGCCTCCATGGCCTTTCCATCCAGAAACACCGTGCCGGACACCTTGGAGAGCTGGCCGATGACGGTTTTCAATATGGTGGATTTTCCCGAGCCGTTGGGGCCTATCAGCGTGACGATCCTGCCCCGCTGCACATGGAGGGCGATGTCCTCGATCAGCGGCTTGCCGTGGTAGCCCACGGCCAGGTCTTTTGTTTCCAGATATGACATACTCACGCCGCCTTTCTGTGAATCATCATGTAGATCACGATGGGTGCGCCGAATACCGCCGTGACGGAGCTGATGCTCACCTCTGTGGGGGCAAAGGCGGTGCGGGCGATGAGGTCGCAGAACAGGCAGAACACGCCGCCGCCCAGGAAGCAGGCCGGAATCATGCACAGCGGCTCCGCCGATTTGAACAGGGATTTCATCAGGTGCGGCACTGCGATGCCAACAAAGGAGATGGGGCCGGCAAAGGCCGTGACGCAGGCGGACAGCACGCTGGACAGCAGAATCAGCGCCGTCCGGAAGGCTCGCAGGGGGACGCCCATATTCTGGGCGTAGACCTCGCCCAACTGGTACGCCCGGATGGGCTTGGAAAGCAGGAAGGCCAGCAGCAGCGTGATGCCGCAGACAACGGCCATAGTCTTTACGTTGTCCCAGCTCATGCCGGAGAAGGAGCCGAGAGACCAGTTGTGCAGATTCACGATGCTGGAATCGTCGGCAAAGGTCACGA
The DNA here is from genome assembly GCA_000434635.1 of Firmicutes bacterium CAG:110. Classification (GTDB taxonomy): domain Bacteria; phylum Bacillota; class Clostridia; order Oscillospirales; family Oscillospiraceae; genus Faecousia. The sequence continues at coordinate 13,197 of HF988138.1, forward strand.
GAAAATCCGTCAGCGCCGAGCAGATATAGCCGATCATCACGCCGCAGACCACCAGCAGGCTCATGCGCTTGACCCGCTGGGAGATCAGCAGCACGAAGCCCATGGATACCATGGCGCCCACGAAGGCCGCCGCGATGAGAATGGCGGAGGAGGTGGTCTTGCCACGGCTCAGCAGCGCCAGCATGGCCACGCACACCGTCATCTTTGCGCCGGAGGAGATGCCCAGCACGAAGGGGCCTGCGATGGGATTGTGGAAGAAGGTTTGCAGCAGATAGCCGGACAGGGACAGCGCCCCGCCCAGGATCAGCGCCGACAGAAGCCGGGGCAGACGGATCTTCATGATGATCTGGCTTTGGGTAAAGCCCGCGTCGCTGCCCAGCAGGATCCGCCATATCTCAGACGCGGAAAGAGAAACGCTTCCCGCGAAAATGTTCCAAATCAAAAAAACAAACAAAAGCAGGAGGAGCAGCAAAAAGCCTCCCCAGATGCGAAGTGTTCGGGTCATCTTCATGTCGCTCCTCCTTATGATGGAAATAATGCTCACTGCATCCGTGTCAGAAAGTGAAACGCCGTATCCGGCGCGTCGTTCAACGCGCGGTTCACGTCCAGAATGAGATCGCTCAGCTCCAGCGACTCCTGATAGAAGTTTTTGGTCAGGCACCACACATTACCGCTCTTGACGGCCTTGAAGTCGGCCATCAGTGGATCCAGTGCCACCAATTCGTCCAGCGTGTGCAGCTCGCCGTCGATGATGCTGTTGTAGATCAGCACATCGGCGTCCACTGCACCGTGGTAGAAGGATTCCATCTGAATATTGATGGTGGACTGAGCGTTGTCCTCCGCCGATTCGTCGAAGGAGACATAGTCGCCGCCGGCGATGGCGACGCACTTCGCCACATAGTCCGTGGATTTGCGGACGTTTACAGCGCCGCTGCTGGTGATGTAGAAAAATGCCACGGTCTTGCCGGTGGGCTGCTGCTCCAGTACGTCCGCCACGCTGTCCATCTTCTCATTAAATAGTGCCTCGGCCTCGTCCTCCTTATCCAGCAGCGCTGCGTACAGCTTGATCCACTCCATCCGGCCCATGGGCAGGGTCTCATAGCTGGAGGTCTCCACCAGCACGGGGATGCCCAGCCGCTCCAGTTGCTCCAGCACCGCCGGAGAGTGATAGATCATGGTGTTTTCCACCGCCAGATCGCAACCCTGGGACAAGATCAGCTCATAATCCGGCTCGGAGTACTTGCCGGCGTATACCAGCGCTCCGCTGTCCATGGCGTCCTTGGCACGCTGGATATACCAGTCCGACTGCTTTTTACCGCTGAGGGTGATGCAGTCGATGGCGTTCAGCTTGTCGAAGTAGTCCATGGCAGCGGCGGCTACCAGATAGATCTGATCCAGCGGCTGCTGCAAAACGGTGACACCGGTAGGTACCCCGTCAGGCACAGCTGCACCCTCCGCCACCAGCAGGTATACCCGGTCGTTGTTGATGGTGATGCGCTTGTAGCTGTCCCCGGCGTACTCCACGGAGAACTGCTCCGCGTAGCGCAGGGGCATGGTACGGTCGAAGACCAGCTCGTCCCACGACACGGCGGCGGTTTGTTCGCCTGTTTTGCCGGGGGCGTCGGCCGCGCCGCAGGCGCAGAGGGACAAGACCATCAGCGCCGCCAGCAACCCGGCGAGAAAACGCCTCACTGGGCAGCCTCCACGG
>HF988138.1:14958-17517 GCA_000434635.1 Firmicutes bacterium CAG:110
TCGATCTCATGGGGGGTGCTCATGGCGGTGGTGTCGCCGATCACCGTCAGCGGGGTATCCAGCGCCCGCACGGGGATCTCGAAGGTGGAGCCGCCCTCGGTGGTGAGGACATCATAGCGCTGGCCGTCCACCAGCATATAGTCATACTTCTCACTGCTCCACACGATAGTGGCGGTGGCAGCGCCGTTCTCCACCTTCAGGGTGCAGGGAGTCAGCACATGGGACTTACCGGAGCCGCCCTCAAAGCCTACCTCAATGGTGTAAGTGCCGTCCGCCAATGCGATGGCGGCAGCGTCATCGCCGTCATTCTCCTTCAGAACAGGGTTGGAGACGGAAACCTTGTGGTCATACCACACGCCCTTCTTGCCGATGAGAGCCACGTCGAACTCCGTGTCCAAGGCGGGCACGGGGATGTCAAAGCCGTTGACCTCCTCGGACAGACCGTCGGGATAGGTGACGGTGTCCTTGGTGGGCTGCAGCAGCACGGCACCGTCCTTCTGTGCGTCCTCCTTCAGACCGGGGAACAGATTCACGACGCTGGTGGAGGCGAGGCTGACGTGAATGGTCATCTGCCCATCCTTCACGGTCAGCACGCCCTTGCCGTCGCAGGTCTCGTTGGCGTGGAACATACTGCTGTCGGTGTTGAAATCCGCGGTGTACACGCCGTCCGCCAGCGCGGGCTCGGTGACATCGCCGCCGTTATAGTCATCTGTTTTCTGCTGTCCGCAGCCCGCCAGCAGCGAGGCCGTCATCAGCAGTGCCAGCAGACAGGAAAGAAACTTCTTCATTTTTTGTATCCTCCTTGCTCTGAAAAAGGCTCCGAGGCGATAGCATACCGCCCCGGAGCCAAGTCAGTCCTTGTTACGCGATAGCGTCGATGGCAGCCTTGGTGTGTGCCACGTAGAGAGCCTGCACGTCCGCGATACGGCCCAGACCAGAGATCTGGCAATTCACGGTGAGACCGGCGGCCTCAAACATGGTCTTCCAGGAATCCTCATCCGCACCGGCCATGTCGTTGTTGGCGTGGTCGCCCGCCACGACCATCAGGGGACGCAGCACCACGGTGGTGTAACCGGCTTCCTTGACAGCCGCGATCACGGCCTCGCAGGAGGTATCCTCGGGCTCGCCCTCCACGGTGCCGATGAATACGTTCTCATAGCCCAGCTTGTCCATCTGGGTGGCCATCTGGCTGTAAGTGACCTTCGCCACGTGCGCCGTACCGTGACCCATCAGCACGTAAGCCACACCGGCCTCCTTGGCAGCGGTGGTGGACTCGTAACCGCTCTCGCTCAGAGCAGCGGCGACGACGGCCTTGGCAACGGCTTCCTTGTCGGCGTTGATGATGGTGGCGTCGTTGCCCACCTCACCCAGCATAGGCTCGGCGATCTCAACGGACTCGAACTTGTCACGAACCTTGTCGATGGCGTCGCACATCTCGTCGTACTCAGCACCGTGCATCAGATGAGTGGGCTGCACCACCAGCTGCTTCACGCCGTTGGCGACAGCGCGCTCCAGAGCCTGCTCCATGTTGTCGATCTTCTCGCCGTCACGGGCCTGGATGTGGTTGATGATGATCTGAGCGGTGAAGGCGCGGCGCACGGACCAATCGGGGTTGGCCTCCTGCAGGGCGTCCTCAATGCTCTTGATGTCGGCTACGCGGCTGTCGTTGAAGGAGGTGCCGAAGGACACCACCAGCAGCTCCTTCTCGCCGATCTCGTCCTGGTTGCGGGGATCGTCCTTGGACGCGTCACCGGTGTCCAGACCGAAATAGTCGGGGCTGGCTTCCTCGCCCTCCACCAGTGCCTTCTGGGCGTCGGTCAGGGCGTCCCAAGCGGCCTTGGCAGCCTCACACTGGGCGTCGGTCTCCTCGGTGCGCGCCTGCACGTAGATGGCGTCGATCAGCGCGGCGACCTCGTCGGCGGCGGCCTGATCAGCATCGGCGGTGGGCGCATCGCTGTTGTCCTTGGTGTCGACGGTGGCCTGATTGGCCTCGGTGGTGGACACATTGTTATCCTTGGTGTCGTCGGCAACGTCCTTGTTGCCGCAGGCGGTCAGCATGCTCATCAGCATCACTGCCGCCATGAGAAATGCAAGTGCTTTCTTCATGGGGAACTACCTCGTTTCAAAAAATGTTCTGAAAGAATATAAAAGCGGCTGTGTCTCACACAGCCGCCCTCGGTGCTTCTTACTACATATACATCCATGCGGCTACTCCGCATCGGATCATAAGTTCGTAGGAAAACCAACCCGTTGGCAGCAGGCTTGAGATTCCACACACAGGCAGGTCTCCTGACTTCGTTCATCACGGCATTGCCCTTCCCGGTTTCCCAGTGGATTGCAAGGCCGCTCCCGTACACAGTGACTGCATCGCTCCGGATTCCCACCGGATTCCCTTTTCATCTGCTCTTGAGCAGACACCTCTGTGCTACAACTTTATATTTTTTTTCAGACAGTGGGATTATATCACATTTTGTCGAATTGTCAATCCGTTTTGATGGTGGGGCTGTCTAAAATCTGATGTGGGATTTTCTCGTTTAGGGCTGTTCGGAGAAAAGCGGT
>HF988139.1:0-3253 GCA_000434635.1 Firmicutes bacterium CAG:110
AGCGGATCTGTCCCCAGATTTCCGGCTCGTGCCTGCGCAGCCACATCAGCTGAGGCAGCGTCCAGACCGTGGTGGGGGCGTTCACCGCCTGATCCATAATGGTATCCAGGCAGGTGTCCTTCAGCTCCTGCACCTCTTCCTTGCTGCGCTGGTCTGTCCAGAGGATCGCCCGGCGCAGTACCTGCTTCTGCTCGCCCAGCAGCACCGCCGTGTGGGTAGCCGCGTCAAAGGACAGGGCCTTGATCCGCTCCGCCCCGACGCCCGCCGTTTTCAGAATATCCCCGAAGGCGGTCTTGAACGCCCGGCACCAGTCCTCCGGGTCCTGCTCACACCAGCCGACGTGAGGATAATAGGTGGGATACTCACAGCCGGCGGTGGCAGCGATCTTCCCTTCCCGGCTGAGCAGCGTCAGCTTCACGCTGCCGCTGCCGATATCCACACCCAAAACGTAATCTGTCATATACGCACCATCCTATTGAAGATGCCCCGGATGAACCTATGCAGCTGTTCATCCGGGGATAAAAGGAAATTATTTGACCCAGTCGTGCTCCGGGTCGTTGCTGCGGTTGAAGCCCTGATAGTCGCCCGCCATCAGCCACAGGAAGTAGGTCTGGTAGCCGGGAGTAGAGACGGTGGTGTGGTAGCCGTAGGGGAACTCCACCAGCTCGTCGTTCTTCACCCGGTAGGCCTCATCCAGGGAGCCGTCGGCGGTGTACAGGCACTGCACGGCAAAGCCCTGCTTGGGGTCAAACAGGAAGTAGTAAATTTCCTCGGCGATGCACTCGGCGGGCATATTGTCCTCGTCGTGCTTGTGGGGCGGGAAGCCCGCCCAGTTGCCCTCGGTGCAGTAGGCCTCGCCGATGGTCAGGACTTTTGCGTTGGAATTGCCGTCGATGATGAAGCTGGTCTCTCTCTGGAAGGGAACGCGGCCCAGCAGCTTCAGCACCACATGGTCTTCCCGAAGCACCTGCGGGGCGGTCTTTTCCTTCACGGGCGTGCCGCAGACGGCGATCTTGATATGGTCGATGGCTTCGATCTCCAGATGCTGCTCCCGGGGCATGTAGAAGCTCTCGGCCTTCCGGTTTTCAAACACATTGGCGCGGTTGCCGATGTTCTCATGGCGCTCGCCGTCGAAGGAAACGTTGCAGTGGCCCTCCAGCATGATGAAGGCGACTTCCCGGTCTCCGGTGTCAAACGGCAGCTTCTCCCCGGCGTCCAGCTCGATGATGCCGAACTCCAGCTTTTTCAGGCTGCACTCGCCGATCTTGCAGATGGGCGTGTAGCCCTTGGCGGGAACATAGGTTTTCTTGTAATTCATAAGTTTTCCTCCTTAAGAAGTTTATCTACAACGGCTTCCCAATCCCCGACGATGCCGTAATCGGCATACTCAAAAATCGGTGCCTTCGGATCCGAATTGATGGCGACGACCTTCCCGGAGCCGGACATACCGGCCAGGTGCTGCACCGCGCCGCTGATTCCCACGGCAAGATACAGCTTCGGGCAGACCGTAATGCCCGTCATGCCCACCTGACAGCGGTAGGGCGCAAATCCCGCTTCCACAGCCGTGCGGGACGCACCCAGACTGCCCCCCAGCTTTTTTGCCAGGGCTTCCAGCTTTTCAAAGCCCGCCTTGGAGCCGACACCTATACCGCCTGCTACGATAATCTCCGCCTGAGACAGGGGCTTTCCCTGGGCGAAGCTTCCGAAGGAATGGAGCTTCACCCGCTCGTCTGGGGTATAGGTGATGGTTTGCACGTCCGGCGTTTTGGCCGCCTGCTTCTCCGGCCGGAACGTTCCCGGTCGGACAGTGGCCATCTGAATCTCACTCAAAGAGCGGATGTCCGCCATCAGGGAATTTCCAAATGCCGGACGGGTCTGAATCAGCTGCTCCCCCTCCATACGCAGGGCGGTGCAGTCCGCCGTCAGTCCCGCGTCCAGCTGCCACGCAAGCATGGGCATAATATTCCGCATCCGCACCGTCGCCGGAGCCAGAACGATCTGGCTACCCCATCGGCGGATCGTCTCCGACAGAAAGGCGGCAAAAGCGCTTTCGTCCCCAATTTCCGGGGCGCTGAGTTCAAAAATGCGGCCTGCGCCATATTCCGCGGCGGTTTCAGCCTCTCCCGCCGGAACCAAAGCCCGCAGTTCGCCGCCGGAAAGCCGGGCGGCCTTGCTGAGCAGGCCCTTATCCACGCCGAAGGGGCATAACACCAGAATTTCCTTCATGGCCGCACCTCCCGCAGAAGCACGCGCAGATTCTGCACACCCGCGTCCAAATCCGTTTCCTTTGGCCCCCGGCGCAGACCGGGGAAGCGGGATTCCATTGCCACGACCTTGGTAAGCGACCCTTTCAGGCCGCAGTCCTCCGGGGTCAAACCCAGATCGGCGGCTGTCAGAATCTCCACCGGGGTTTTCCTTGCCCGGCGCATTCCCGGGATTCCGGCAAGACGCAGCGGATAGGAATAGCTGCTGAAGCTGACCATCGCTGACCCGGAAACGGTCAGGTTCTGAACGCCGTCCTCCAGCCGCCGGGTGACCAGCAGTCCGTCCCCCGCCATCTCCACCTTTTCCGCATTGGAGATGCAGGGAAGCCCCAGCGCCGCCGCCAGTTCGCCGGGAACCTGCCCGGTCTCCCCGTCGATGGCCTTGCAGCCGCAGAAAACGGCATCAAACGGCCCCAGCTTTTCCGCCGCCGAAGCCAGCGCCCGGGCAGTCGCCCGGGTGTCCGCCCCGGCCATGAGGCGGTCGGTAACGAGTACCGCCCGATTGGCCCCCCTTGCCAGCAATTCCAGCAATGGGCCCTCCAGTTTTGGAGGGCCCATGGTCAGGACTGTGACACTGCCATCCCTGTCCGCCAGACGGAAAGCGGCCTCCAGCGCGGACTCATCCGCAATATTCCATTGCAAACTGGCCCCATCCCGCTTTAACCGGTGCTGACCGTCCACCTCAACAGAGGAGGAAACGGGTACCGCCTTTACACAGACAAGAATGTGTTTCATATTCGTTTTACAGCAGCGCGCCGAACAGGTCTACCAGCTGATAGCCCTCGGGAACGCACAGGCTGAAGCACAGCCATGTTTCGGGACACGCCACCAGCATCGCCTTGGCATCGGTGCGGGTCAGATCGTCCCAGCGGCCGCCCGCAATGCGGGTCACCAGCTCGGGCATATAGCCGTAGGCAACGGCGGTGCCGCAGGACTTCGCCAGCTTCTCGTGGTTGAACATCTCCGTCAGCTCGTAGCCCGCGGCTTTG
>HF988139.1:3294-23535 GCA_000434635.1 Firmicutes bacterium CAG:110
GGGGCGAACTCGTGGAAAGTACGCGCCAGGCGGTCGTCATCGTGGCAGGCGCCCAGCGTGCCCAGCGTGGCCTTGGCGGCCAGCTTCTTCTCTTCCAGCAGCTTTGCGACGAAAGCGGTGGCGGTGGTGACACCGGCGGTGATCTCGCAGCCCCACTCAGGGTACTTCTGGGTCATGATCTCGGCGTCGTAGCTGTCCAGAACCACAACGGGAAGACCCGTTTCGTTCAGCGCCTTGGCGCACACTTCGGCCTGCTTACGGACTTCCTCGGTGTAGCCCATCAGGTCGCCCAGCATCACGCCGGAGGCAGGCTCATTGGCAAGAACCTTGGCGGAAACGCCCGCCTTTGCCAGCAGCGCCAGCAGATGCTTCGCCATTTCCGGAACCTTGATGGCGGCGACTTCGCCGATGTACACCAGAACGTCAGTGCCGTCCTGACCGTAGGAGGGCTTCTCCACACCGTAGATGTTGCCGGTGGTCTCCACGTTTTCGATCAGATTCATGACGCTCTCCGGAGCGACCTCGCTGACCACGGCTTCGGTGCGGGCTTCCCGGATGAACAGCGGCGGCTGATAGCCGGTGGCGCAGTCATTGGTGCAAGCGTCGCACAGCAGGCACTCGTACATGGCCTGACCCATATCCTTGTCAAACTCCTGTGCCTTCTTGTTGACCATGCTCAGCAGCAGGCCCTTGGCGCGGGGGGTGTTCAGTTCCTTACCGGTCTGGTGCTGGACAGGGCACAGATGGCGGCACATCCAGCAGAAGCGGCACTTTTCCGCATGATGCAGGGCATTCTGACTAATCATATTGTTACCTCCTATCCTTTCCTTACAGACCCAGCTTGTAGGGGTTCATGATACCATTGGGGTCAAGCTCCTTCTTCAGCGCCTGCAGCACCTGAATGGCGGGACCGTACTGCTCCTTCACCAGACGGGACAGCTTCAGGCCGACACCGTGGTGATCGTTCAGCACGCCGCCGTTGGCCAGCGCCGCCCGGACGCCGCAGTTCCAGACCTGATTGTGCAGGCGGAGGGCTTCCTCGGGGTCCTTGGGGGGATTGTCGATGATGAAGCGGGAATAGTTCATGGCGCCCCAGTCGTACCAGTGGGAGCTGTGGGAGATAAAGCGGACGCCGTAATCCTTGAAGTTATCCTCCACGGCGGCCTTCATCGCCCGGTAGATCTTCTCAATATTGTCGTGGGTCGCCACGGTGTCCAGGGTACCGAACATCTGGGGCAGATCCATGATATTGTCAGGATAGAAGAAGGTAATGCGGTTCTGGAACCACTTTTCGCCGTATTCCGTGCCCAGATCTTCCGCGCCGTACTTCTTGGCGATGTCCAGAACGATCTCCAGCTCAGCGGCAACGACCTTCTCGTAGCCTTCCAGCGTCAGGTTCAGGAAGGAGCCGCGCTTCTCAAAGCCGATGATCTTCTTGATGATGGAGACGGTCTCCGCCTCGTCGAACAGACGCACGATCGAGGGCTTCACCGCCTGCACGATGTCCCGGCAGGCCTGATAGCCCACATGGATGTCGGAGAACAGGAACGCATGGTGGATGCGGGTCTCGGGCTGCCTGACGATCTTGAACTTGGCCTTGGTCATGATGCCCAGAGTACCCTCGGAGCCGACGAAGAAGGGGATCAGGTTGGGGCCGGAGGAGTGCTTCGGCACGGGCAGGGTGTTGATGATATCGCCGTTGGGCAGAACCACTTCCAGAGACAGGCACATATCGTCCATCTTGCCGTACTTGGTGGAGAGAATACCGATGCCGTTGTGCGCCAGCGCGCCGCCCACGGTGCAGCAGGTCATGCAGGAGGGCAGGTGCATCACGGAATAGCCCTTTTCGTTGACCAAATCTTCCAGCGTGGCAAAAATCATGCCGGTCTCGCAGGTGACGAAGCCCGCCTCGGTGTTCAGCTCGATGAGCTTGTCCAGACGCTTGATGTCCAGCAGAATGCCGCCGGCCACCGGCAGAGCGCCGCCCTGACTTCCGGAGCCGCCGCCCCATGTGGTGACGGGAATTTTATAGTAGTTGGCGATCTTCATGACCTTGGATACTTCCTCGGTGGTGCCGGGGCGAACGATGATATCAGGCATGGGACCCTGCTCACCGGCATCCTGCCATTTCCGGCTGAGCCAGAAATAGTCCACGGAATATACCGCACGTTCAATTTCCTTGGTGGATACGTTTTCTACACCGACCGCGTCCTCCAGCTCGGAACGGATCATGTAGAACATCAAAGACTTGTCTTGCATGGTGCTTCTCCCTTTCTGATTTTGTAATGAAATTTCACATTTGAGAATCATTTTTCGCTTAGAATTGTATTCGCATTACATCCTCGTCATAAATATAGCACATTGTAATCAGATTTTCAAGCACCGGCAAGAATAATTGTAACGAAATTACACCTCCAGATTTAGGCATTTCGCCAATTCTGTCAAGAACCTCCTCAGTATTTCAGGCTTTCCATACTCTTTTCGATTTGCAGGGACTTTGCCCCATCCGTCCGCATGGCGATATAAGTGTAGATGGAGTCCGCGATGGTCAGCGCCGCCACGCGGGAGGCGATGGACACGACCCGGTATTTTGTCTCCTTGGAGTTCGTGTTCAGGCTGATGTCCGCCAGCTTGGACAGGGGATTTTTGCCCGCGCTGGTCAGGGAGATGACCTTTGCCCCCCGATGCTTTGCGGTTTGGGTGCTGTCCACCACGCAGCGGGAGCTGCCGGAATGGCTGACGGCGAACACCGCGTCCCGCTCGTCTAAGTAATTGCAGGCGATCACCTGCAAATGGGGGTCGGTGTAGACCGCGGCGTTCAGGCCAAGCCGCAGCAGCTTGTGGTGCAAGTCCATGGCCACAGGCGCGGAGCCGCCCAGACCGAAGATCACGATTTTCCGGGCGTTCATCAGCAGCTGCGCCGCCGCTGCCAGGGTTTCCGGCTCCAGCATGTCCCGGGTGAACTGCAAGGCCAGCACGGCGCTCTGGAACACCTTGTCCCGCACTGCCTGCACGGAATCCTCGGCGCTGATCTCCTCGTGGATGATCTCGTCCGGAGAAACCGTCGCCTGCGCCAGGGTCAGCTTTAAGTCCTCGTAGCCGCTGAAGCCCAGCTTCTTGTAAGCCCGGACAACCGTGGGGTCTGAGACGCCGCAGGCATCCGCCAGCGCCGCCACCGACAGGTCGATGATCCCCCGGGGATTTCCCCGGATATACTCCGCCACTTTCCGCTCGGATTTGCTGAGGTTTGGAAGGGAATTTTCGATTCTCAGCAGCAGCGCCGCCAGAGAGGTATTCTGTACCGCCATGCCCGTTACCGTCCTTCATAAATATTGATAAATTCAGTATAGCATAGACTATTTCAAAAAGAAAGCGTACAGAAAAAAGAAATTCCCAAGACCCGCAGGTCTTGGGAATCCCCATATTATTTGTACTCAGCCGTGACGCCGGGGTTGCAGAGAATGATGGAAAAGTCTCCCTCGAAAACGGCGTCCCTGACCTGACAGGGGAAGAACACCTCGCTGCCCTGTTTCACAGGGAGCGCGTTCTCTCCACAGCGGATGCACCCTTCCCCGGACACGACAATGCCGATCTGCACGTCGCCGGTATCCTTTCTTGCCATAGCACCGGAAACCGTCGCCATGGTGCAGGAAAAATAAGAGGTATCCCGGTCGCCGAAAATCTCGATCTCCCGGCCGCCCGACTCCTGCCGCAGCACCGCTTCCTTGCTCTTGAGCCGGTCAAGCAGCTTGTCCAGCGGCAGTCCCTCATAGTGGAAGCTGTTGAGCATCCGGCTTTCGTACAGCTGCTCGTCCTCCGGCTCAAAAATCCCGAAGGGATTTGCCTTCCGCCGGTATTCCAGCAGATATTCCTGCGGGAACGGTACCGCCGTGAGGTCGGAGGGCTCCTGAATCTCCGCGACGAAGCACCCTGCCCCCAGGGCGTGGGGAACGCCGCCGGGAATCATATAGCTTTCGCCGGGCTGCACCGGAATTTTGTGGCAGAAGCTTTCCAGCAGCGCGGCGTCTCCCTTCCGGTAGGCCGCTTCAAACTTTTCCCGGGTAATATTCTCCTTGAAGCCCAGAAGAATGTACGGCGGCTCGGGGACGTCCTTGCGCGTTCCCAGAACATACCAGCATTCTTCCTTGCCGAACCGGCTGTTCCAGTATTTCCGGGCGTTTTCCCGTGTGGGGTGGCACTGCAGCAGGAACGGGGCTTTCGCGTCCAGCATTTTGATGAGCATCCCCAGACTGGTGCCGTATTTCTCCATGTGCGCCTTACCCAGAATGGTTTCCGGCGCCCGCTTCACCACGTTCACCAGAAAATCCCGCGTCCCGTCGGGGAGAATGACCTCGGCGTAGCCGAGATTGGGATTTTCCGGGGTCGCGCCGTTTGCTCTCGTCAGGGAGCCGACCCAGGCTTCCGCACCGTTGGGCGTATCCGCCGGATGCTCCACGCCCCGGAATCTGTCCAGCTCCCGTCCGCCGTCGGCTCTTACTTTATTCGGCACCAACGGCCAGGGTCTGTTGTAAATCTCCATAGGCCCAAACACCGCCTCTTATTTAATCACGATACTTATCCCGGTAAGCCATCAGCACCAGAGAGCCGATCAGAATCGCGCCGCGGACGATGTACTGCAGGTAAATGTTCCAGTTCAGGATGGTCATGCCGTTGATCAGCACGGAGATCAGGACAACGCCCACCACGGTACCGTAGATGGTGCCGGAGCCGCCCGCCATGGAGGTGCCGCCGATGATCGCCATGGACAGGCAGTCCGTCGGCCACTCCTTGCCGTACGACCAGTCCGCCTGATTGACCTGCGCGGAGTTGATGAAGCCCGCGATCGCCGCAAGGATCTGCACAGCAATGAACACGAAGGCCTTGGACTTGAACACGTTGATACCGGTCAGGCGAGCCGCTTCCTGATTGCCGCCCACGGCGTAAACGCTGCGGCCGGTGGTAGTGTGCTCCATGATGAAGTAGCAAAGAACCGCCGCCACAAAGAAGATGATGACGGGATAGGGCACCACGCCGAACAGCCGTCCCATACCCACCTGCACATACCAGTTGGGGTAGGCGTTGGGAATGGGGTAGTTGTTGCAGATGATGGCGGCAAGGCCGAACATCAGGTACTGGGTACCCAGCGTGACCACGAAGGGCGGCAGATCGTAGGTGTTCTGCAAGAAAGCGTGGAGCAGGCCGATGACCACGGCGAAGGCGATGCCCACCGCCATGCCGATCAGGCAGGCCAGCGTCTGGTTATATCCGGCGGCGACCATGTTCTTGCAGAACACGGCCACGAACATGCCGGACAGGCCGACCTGAGAGCCCGTGGACAGGTCGATCTTGCCGCAGATCAGAACCATGGTGACGCCCAGGGCGATCAGTCCCTTGATGGCGCCGGAGCGAAGCAGGTTCATCCAGTTGTTCAGCTTCATAAAGGAGTCCGTGGCAATCCACAGGGCGATCACAACCAGAATCAGAACGATCTCCGTCACATGGTTCAGGAAGTGGTACATGACTTTTTTCTTGTTAATTCTCTCGTTCACTGGAATGTCCTCCCATACAAAGCGTATACAAATCGTTTGTTGTCATGGAATCGATCTTTTCCGTGGTCAATTCCTCGGTGATCCTTCCGCCCCGCAGCACCAGAATGCGGTTGCAGACGCCGGGCAGCTCTTCCAGCTCCGTGGAGACAAAGATGGAGGAATTCCCCTGCTTCGCCTGATTCCACATGATCTCGAAGATCTGCTGCTTCGCGTTCACATCGATGCCTCTGGTGGGTTCGTCGTAGATCATGATCTTGGGGTCGTTGTTCAGCCAGTTGCCCACGACCACCTTCTGCTGGTTGCCGCCGGACATGGAGCTTGCCTTGGCAGAGATGCTGGAAAGCTTGATCTGCAATGCCTTGACCTGCCGCTCAGACATTTCCTTACGCTTCTTCCGGCTCTCCACCCAGCCGTTGATGGTGGTCTTCTTCATACCGGCGTAGCAGAGGTTGCTTTCAATGGAGTGCTTCAGGATCAGGCCGGTGGTCTTTCTGTCCTCGGGGGTCAGGCCCAGCCCTGCGTTCTTCATGATGGCGGGGGTGCGCCTGATGTACGTCTTCCCCTCGATGATGACCTCACCGGAATCCGCCGGGTCAGAACCGAAAATGCCGCCCAGCAGCTCCGTCCGCCCGGAACCCAGAACGCCCGCGATGCCCAGCACTTCGCCCTTGTACAGGGTAAAGGAGATATCCTCGTACCATCCGGCGCGGGTCAGGTGCTTGACCTCCATCACCGGCTCATCCGTGGGCACCACATCCGCCGGGCGCTTGCGGATCTCCGTCTTGCCGAACATCATGGCGATCATACCGGCGTTGTCGATCTCCTCGATGTTCTTCTTGCCGACATACTGGGCGTCCCGCAGGACGGTGACGGTATCGGCGATCTCGTGTATTTCTGCCAGTTTATGAGAAATATAGATAATGATTACATCATTTTCCTTCACTTTACGAATGGCCGCAAACAGCTTTTCTACCTCCGCCTTGGCCAGTGCGGAAGTCGGCTCGTCCAGAATCAGAACCTTGGGGTCCTGACTGAGCGCCTTGCAGATCTCTACGACCTGCCGCTGCCACATGGGCAGGTGCATGATCTTGGATTTGGGGTTGATCCTGACGTCCATCACCTTCAGCAGGCGCTCGGTCTCCGACTGCACCAGCTTCCAGTTGATGAGGCCGCCCGGCTTCTTCGGCAGCCGCCCCATGAAAATATTTTCCATAACCGTCAGCGTGGGAACCAGACTCGTCTCCTGATACACCAGAACAATGCCGCTCTTTGCGGCATCCGTCGGGTTCCGAAAGCTCAGCTTCTGTCCATCCAGATAAAATTCGCCGCTGGTCGCGCTTTCCGCGCCGGCGAAGATCTTGCAAAGGGTGGATTTTCCCGACCCGTTTTTGCCCAGAAGCGCGTTGATCTTGCCGCTGTCGAAGGAAGCGCTCACGTGATCCAGCGCCCGGGTGCCGGGATAGTCTTTCACAATGTTATCGCAGGAAAGGGTACTCACTTTTTATTCACCACTCTCTTTGATTGGAGAGGCTCCGGGTGCGCCAGCCCCGGAGCCTATAAATTGCCTACGTGAATCGCGGAAAATCAGCTGTTGGCCAGCTTGTAGTAGCCGTCCAGCCAAGTCTGAACACCGGCCAGATCTTCCTTGCTGTGGATGATGCCTTCCAGATAGACGGTGTCGCCGCGGGGGCACTCGGTCTCTTCGCCGCGCAGGGTCTTGACCAGCTGCTCAACGGCCTTGTAGCCCATGGTGTACATATCCTGCTCCAGTGTGCAGTACAGGGGAGAGTTCTCATCCAGAAGCTGGGTGGCGGTCTGCTCGCCCATGTCGTAGCCGACGACGGTGATCTTGTCGGACAGGCCCATGTTCATGATGACCTGCACAACGACGTTGGTGAAGGCGGCGGAGGTGCAGAAGAAGACGTTGCAGTCGGGAGCGCCGGCCAGCATGGCTTCGACGATGGGCACGTTGTCGTTCTTGGAGGTGGAGGACTGCTGGGCGACGATCTCATAGTTGACGCCGTTGGCGGTCAGCTTTTCCAGGAAGCCGCCGTAGCGCGCCTTGGACTGCTCGGGGATGGTGGCGTCAAAGTCCATGATGGCGATCTTCAGGTCGTTGCCGTACTTGTCGGACAGGTACTTGGAAGTGTAGTCGCCCAGCTTCTGGCCATTCAGCAGATCCTGGGAGGTGAAGCCGCCGCAGACGAAGGAGGCGTCGTTCAGCTTGATGTTGGCCACGGCCACTTCGATGCCCTTGTCATAGGCTTCCTTCAGGATGGGGATGGAGGCTTCTTCGGAGTAGGGGGTAATGGCGATGCCGTCAACGCCCATGTCGATGTAGCTGTAAACCAGCTGCTGCTCGTTGGCCAGGTCGCCCATGGAGTTGCCGATGACGATGTTCACGCCGTAATCCTTGGCGGCATCCTCATAGCCCTGCTGAACCATCTTCATGGTGAACTCGTCCTTGAAGACGATACCGGCGATGGTCAGTTCCTTCTGCTCGGTCCCGGCTGCGGGGGCAGCTTCGGTGGCAGCCTTGGTTTCGGCCTTGGGGGCTTCGGTTGTCGTGGGGGTCTGGGACGCGCCGCAGCCGGCCAGCATGACCACTGCCATGCTCAGTGCGAGGAAAAACGCTACGATCTTTTTCATTATGTGTGCTCCTTTGTTTTTATTTTATGCCGGGGATCCCGGCACAAGTTACAGTTTTGCGTGCTCTGTCATCGTCATTTTGATGCCCGTTGTGTATCAATCGGTTTTTCGTTTACGTAAGCGCTTACGTTCTGCGGTTCAAAAAAATGCAAAGTCCTTTAACCTCTGGTTTTTCCCTTTGCATTTTTCCATTCTATAACAGGTTTCGTACCGACTCACGTTTGACGAGGGACGCGGACAACACCACGGATTCGGGGATTCCCGTGCCGCCGCTCTGGGTCTGGTGCAGCATCAGCTGGATGCTGCGGCGCCCCATTTCGTATATGGGCTGATGGATGGTCGTCAGCTTCGGCTCGAAGGTGGAGGCCATCGCGATATCGTCGTAGCCGACCACGGATACGTCGTTGGGTACCCGCAGTCCCACGTCGCTCACTGCCGCGCACACCCCAAAGGCCAGAGAGTCGTTGGCGCAGAAGATTGCCGTGGGGCGGTTCTTCTTTGCCAGCAGCTTCTTCGCCGCCGCCCGGGCTTCCTCCCGGTTGGTGTTGTCCATGATGGTGTACCGGTCAACATAGCGCCGCAGACCGGCGTCCGTCATCGCCCTGCTGTAGCCCTCGAAGCGCTGGTAGCTGGGATAGGAGGTGGTTCTGCCGCCGATGTGGCCGATGCGGGTGTGGCCGCATTCCAGAAGGTGGCGCGTGGCCTGATAGGCCGACTGGTCGTTGTTGATGTAGATTCTGGGAACGTTCAGTTCGCCGATGGGGTCGTTGATCAGCACCAGATGACGGCCTTCGCTCGCGACCATCTTCGCGAAATTCCGCGTCTCCTCCAGACCTGTGGACGCCACGATGACGCCGTCGATCTGGTCGGAACGTAAGGCGTTGAGGAAATAATCCGTGACGTAGCTGTCGCAGATGATGTTGAACAGCAGGATCTGGTGGGCTTCCTTCGCCCCGTCGATAGCGCCGCGGATCAGCTCGGTGAAAAAGGGGTTGTCGGGTGTGTTTTCGTAAACGAACAGGAGCGTATTGGTCTTCTGCTCTGCCAGTCCCTTCGCCTGCTTGTTGGGCTGGTAGCCGTTCTCGTCAATGACCCGCTGGATATAGGCTCTTGTCTCCTCGGAAACGCCTTTTTCGTTGTTGATAACACGGGAGACCGTCGCTGTCGAGCAGTTGGCAAGTCGCGCAATATCTTTCAGAGTCATTTCATTCACCCAATTCGTAACCTTTTACGAAACCGCTTACGTTGTTTATATCGTAACAGATTCCCACTCGAATAACAAGTGCCAATATTCACCATAAATTGCCGGTCATTTTTGGTTGATATGCCATTTCCAGAAAGGTTTCTTCTTCTCGCCGGAAAGGAGCCTGTAAATCTCATTCTGCAGGGGAAGCCGCCTGCCTGAGGGGTATTTCTTCCGGTAGCCTTCCGCCAGCTGTGCCTTTTCCTCCGTGCTCAGTTCACCGATGAAGTCCTTCGCATAGTTCTGAATGGCGATCAGATACCATTCCGCCTCACTGCCCAGATGCTCCCCGGCGGAAAACAGCAGCAACCGCACCGCCGCCACCGTCTGCTCATGCTCCGGCTGCGAAGAGGCAAACGTCTTCGCCCACTCCCCCACCGCCTCATAAAAAGCGGCATGTTTCGGGCTTTGCTCCACCTGCAAGCCGAGATAGACGGCGATCTTCTTCCCCGCCATCCGGTTTTCCTGCGTCCATTTCACATATTCGTCAATCAGTTTCTGTAACTGTTCCATATGCACACCTCATTTCTACCCATCACAATAACAGCCGAGACCGGGTGTTGTCAATCATTATTTCTGCCGATATTGACATTTTGGAAAAAATACCGTATCCTTGTACAAAAGCGAAGGAGGCTACCCTATGAGCAAACAGAACAAATCCACGCAGGTGGGAAACCGTATTATTCTGAACGGCACCGCTCTGCTGCTTCTTGCGTATATGTTGGCGAAAATCGTTCAGGCATATATCGTCGGCGGCACCGACGCCCCCAGCGTCAAAGTTTTGCTTCTTGGCATCGTCGTGCTTGGGGGCGGCATTGTCTTCGTCGTGCGGTATCTGGTCCTGCTGCTGAAAGAATACTACCGTAAGCCGGAGGATTCTTCGGAGAAGGAGCAGTAATCCGTTTTTCCCGTTTTTGTGACAATGTCCCCTTAAAATTGCAATAAAAAATGTTCCATTCAAAAAGAATGGAACATTTTTTATTGCTTACACGATCCCCCGTGCGATATCCTCCGTCATGCAGAAGCGCACGTCGGGCAGTCTGCGAAGCAGAGAACCCGGCCACTGGGGAACCATTTCCCCATGCAGCACATGCTTCAGCGGCCCGCTCTGCCATGGGCGGTTCAGCGCGATATACACCTTTTCAGAAGACAGTATCTGCTTCATGCCCACGGTGATGCACCATTCCGGCATTCCCGCCAGATCGCCGCGCTGGTAGCCGAAGGCATTGACCGCCCGGGTCTCCCGGCTGATGGGCAGCACACGGGTCCCCAGATCGGCATACGCGTCCGCGGTGATGGGATCGTTGGCTTCCGCCGCCTCGTTGAAGGCCACATGACCGTTGATTCCCAGTCCGCCAAAGCACATATCCACGCCGCCCAAACCGGCGATCAGCTCGTCGTACTCTTTTTCATGTCCCGGCTCCGGGAAATGCCGCTGAGACTCCGGCATGACCAGACTCTCATCCACCCGGTCATAGAATTCCCGCTTCATCCGGCCGTGGAAGCTCATGGGGTCGTCCTCGCTGATCCACTGGGTCGGAGAAACCAGATACTCGTCCATGTTGAAGAAGTGGACGTTTTTCAGAGATACCCGCTGGCTGTTGATCAGCTTCGCCAGAATGGGGTACTGATCCGTAGGCCCCACCGGGACAATAAACACCGACGGCTTCCCCGCCTGGTTATTTTTGACGATCTCCTCAAACATGGTCAGCGCCATGTCAAAGTACACGTCCCATTCCTTTTCCACCACACGGCAGAAAACGCCATTGATTACCTTTTCCAATGCTTTCCGCCTCCTGATTATCTGATCGGATTGATCTTCCAGTTTTCCCCGTAAATTCCCGGGAACGCGCCCCGCTCGATGAGACCGGTGTTCGCCTCGTGTCCCAGCAGCCATTTGTTGGCCGCCCAGAGCTTATTCACCTTCTGCTCCGGGGCAATGGGCAGATTCGTTCCACGCTGCAATCCCACGATGCAGCTGAAGCCGCTGCCCGTCACCTCACAGGGGCAGAAATGCAGGGTGTCCGAATACACCTCGATCATCTCGCCCTGCGCCAGATAAAACGCCTGCACTTTGTCCGCGTTCAGTCGGCCGTCCTCGTCCAGATCTTCCCGCTTCGCCAGCAGCAGAACCAGCTCCCGGACGGCGATGTTGAACTCATTGCAGGTATGCCACTCCAAAGCGTTGAGCTGATTGGAATGCCCCCAGCACAGGCCGATCTGCTCGTCCAGACCGCCACAGTGATTTTCCCGTAGCCTCGCCGCCGCCGGAATTTCGTCCAGCTCCGGGGTCGAAGCCACATACTTGCTCCCCATCTCCGGGAACGGAATGGTCTCCGCCGCCGCGCAGAACGCGGAAGTGTCCTCCCGAATCACACTGCCATAGCGGCGAAAGGCCGCTTCATGGATGGTGTGAATGGCAATATGGGGATTTGCCGCCTGTAATTTCTGCAAATTATCCATCGTACACAACTCCCTCGTGGGTCTTCATGAATTCCAGAACTTCCTCGTAGCCGGGAATACCCTGCTGCGCGCCGAAGCGGGTGCATTTCAGGGCAGAGGTAGCGGAGGCAAAACGGCAGGCTTCATACACGTCCATGCCCTTCAGCCGCGCCGCAACAAACGCGCCGTGGAAGGTGTCTCCCGCGCCGTTGGAGTCGATCGCCTTCACGGGGAACACGGGATAACGGACTTCCCTGCCGTTCTCCCAGATAAAGCCGCCCTTGCTGCCCTGCGTGATCACCAGAATCTGGGGATGGTACCGCTCCTGCAATACCGCGGCGGCTTCCTTGGCCGTGGCGCAGCCAGTGACCTTCATGGAAAATTCCTCGCTGGGAATCAGCATATCCACCAGCGGCAGAAGCTTTTCAATGTTCGGGTAAGCGCCGCCCGCGTCCATGCTGACCGTGACGCCCATTTCATGGGCCTTTTTTGCCGCGAAAATGGCGCAGTCCAGCTGGTTGCCGTCCAGATGCAGATACTTTGCCTGTCTCAGAACGTCCAGATCGACGTCCTCCACCGTAGGCGCCGCCGCTTCTCCCCGGTTCCATACGCAGGTGCGGCTGCTGTTGCTGACGTTCAGCAGAACGACACTGTGGAAGGTCAGGCCGGGATTCACCTTCACGCAGGAGGTATCCACCCCGTAGCGCTCCATTTCGGCCTTTACAAAAGCGCCGTACATATCATCGCCCACGGTGCCCATATAGCTTGCGGACTCCCCCAGCTTGCTGATGGCCACCAGTCCGGTGGCGCAGGGGCCGCCGCACTGGAACTTGGTTTCCAGCCCCCGGAGCTTGGTATCCTCCCGGGGGAAGGCGTCCACGGTCATCAGAATATCGAAGACCGCAGCGCCGATGCCAACTACACTTGCCATTACCGATCCGCTCCCAGAAGCTTGATTTTGCTGACGGCGAAGTCCTTCACCCGGGCAGTGGGACCCTGCATAAACAGATCCAGCGCCAGAATGGAGGGATCGACCGCCCGGATGCTGTCCAGCAGGGAGCAGCAGACGTCGGTGCCGAAGTTGATCTTGCGGATACCGGCCTTGACCGCCGCCGCGATCTGATCGTCGGGAACACCGGAGCCGCCGTGCAGCACCAGATGGGCCTTCTGACCCTCGTGCAGCTCCTCGATCCGCTTCAGCGCCAGAACGGGAGCCTGCTTGTAATGACCGTGGGCAGTGCCCACCGCCACAGCCAGCGCGCAGACGCCGGTCTCGTTCACGAACTTTGCGGCATCCTCCACCTTGGTGTAATCCTTGGAAACACCCTCGGCGGCCTTGCCGACTTCGCCCAGCTCACCCTCGACGCCGATGCCCATTTCCGCGGCCATCTCCACGACGCCCTTGGTGATTGCAATATTTTCCTCCAGCGGCTTTCTGGAAGCGTCGATCATAACGCCCGTCGCGCCGTAACGGAACGCCCGCAGAACCTCGGGAACACCCGCGCCGTGATCCAGATGGAAGGCCACGGGGGTCTTCATGTTGTTCATGGCCTCCCGGATAATGGGAGCGACGTACTGGGCGATCTGGGAATCAAACAGGCGGCTGTACATCTGGAAAATGACGGGGGCGCCGGTCTCCTCGGCTGCCTGCATAACGCCCATAACGGTTTCCAGATTGTACACATTGAAAGCGGGTACGGCGAAGCCGTTCTCCTCACCAATGTCCAGAATCTTCTTCAGATCGTAAATCATAATGCTTCCTCCTGTTATGTAATAAAATTTCAGTTTTTCCGCGTTTAAAAGATGCAAATAGAATCTCTATTACAATCTCAGCATCACTATACCACAGCAACTATCATTTTGCAAGTCGATACGGGAATAATTGTAACGAAATTTCAGTATCTGTTTTGGATATTTTGTCACATGGCAACACCGTGCAATTCGGCAAGAAGTCTCAGACAGGATTTTTGCCTCAATTCAAAGTTCCGAAGATGGAGGAATACTGTATGTATTCCCCATCTTCGGAACTGCAGAAGTGGGGCAAAAAGACGGCTGAGACTCGCAGATGCAATTGTGCGGTGCTGCCATATGAGAAACACCGCCGCTTTTCAGCAGCGGTGTTTTTACGCTTAGTCGAGGCCGTCAAAGGTCAGACCGGGTACGTACTTGCAGAATTCCCGGATGGAATCCGTCAGGCTGCCCTCGATCTCGGACATGTGATGGATGTAGGGGCCTTCGATGAGCTTGCGCTCCACCCCGGGCAGATCCTTGAACTTGCCCCACATATAGGAGCCGAAGGTATAGGGGCCTTCCGCGCTGTCGCACTCGCAGACGGCAATGGAATAGTTGCCGTGATCCTGATCGATCCGCGCCACGGTGAAATGGCCGTCCTCCACCTGCATCCACTGACGCATGTTGACCATCTTCGCGCCGGTACCATGCTTTTTCAGGGAATAGGCAAAGGGGCCGCAGTGCCACAGCAGCTCCACATTCCGATCGCTGGGGTGACGGGTGGTGAATTCGCCAAGGAAGGGCTTCTTCTGTCCCAGAGTCAGGCTCTTCAGCACAACCTGCGTCAGGGTCGCGTGCATGTCGCTCTCGCAGCCGATGATATAGCCCATGTCCGCGAGCAAGGGATAGGCAGCGCAGGGCATAGCACCCACCATCAGCTGCATGGCAGTCCAGCACTCCGCGGAAACGGCGGTCACGTTGTACTCTTCAAAAATTTCCTCATACAGCAGCACGAAAGCATACACCTTGTCCAGCACCGGCTCGGACAGGTCGTCGATCTCGTACATCTGGCGCAGCTTGGCAACACCTTCAGCCAGCTCGTCCTTCCGGGTCTCCAGAATCCGGTTATACTTGTCCTGAATCACGGCCAGATTGACGGGGATGACATGGATGTCGAACTTGTCCATCAGGTCGCTCTCGTTGAAGATCACGGAGCAGAAGGGCTTGGGACGCATACCCACCTGCGCAACACGCATACCCTTAAAGTTCTTCACCGCGCAGGCCACGCCCACGAACCGCAGGAAGCCCTCGGTGAAAATCGGGTCTTCAATGCGGCAGTTTTCGATGTAAGTAAAGGGAACGTTCATTCTCTGCAGCTGACGGCTCATGCCGAACAGGCCGCACTGGGAATCGGTATACCGGGTGCCGTCCGCCTCAAACACGGTGTCCTGAGGGCCCCACAGGAGCACGGGCTTGCCGATGGCCTTGGCCACCGCGCCGGCCACTTCCTCATTGCCGAAGTTGCCGTTGATCAGGAATACCGCGTCCACCTTCTCCGCCTGAAAGCGCTCGATAACGGCGTCCACGTCCTTGTCGCTGTAGAGAACATCCACGGCGTTGATTCCCTTCAGATCCACGAAGGAAACGTTCTCGGAAGTGAAATGCTCCTCGATATAGGCTACCGCTGCGGCGCAGCGCTCCTCCGCCTTTTCCCAGTTAAAGATACCGGGGCGGGGCGTAACGTCTCTGCGAATGGGAACCAGGCCGACCTTGACATGATAGTTTAGCATGGCGAAACCTCCATAATATACGAAAAAGTTTATTTTTTCACGCCTGTTATTATATTATACTACCAAAGCTTTTTTACACCATTCACCAAACTTACGCTTTTTCCTGAAAGCATCTGATTTGGTATATATGCAGCTCTATCACCACAACTCGTCCAAGTCGCTCCAGTCGTCCATCTGCTCCAGCTCCCACAGACTGTCCGGCTCTGAATAGGTGAAGGGAATTTCGATCGTGACCTTCACGCCGCCGGCGGTGCGGTTCCGGAATGAAATGCTGCTCTTGTCCCCGTAGATCAGCTTCAGGCGCTGGCGGACGTTCGCCATGCCGATGCCGGAGCTGCTGCTTTCCGCAGTCTCGCCCTTCTCCAGCTTTTCCATCTGCTCCTGCGTCAGCCCTTTTCCGTTGTCCCGGATGGTAATGAGCAGCTTTCCGTCCTGCGTGTAGGCGTGCACCCGGATCTCAGAGTCCTCCTCCTGAGACCGCAGACCGTATTTCAGGGAATTCTCCACCACCGGCTGTAAAATCATGGTGGGGATCATGGCATTGCGCGCCGTCTCCCGGGCGGAGAAAACGGTTTTCAGATGGTCGCCGTGCATGAACTGATAAATGCGGGTATAGTCCTGCAACCGGTCGAATTCCTGCTGGACTGTAATAAACTGGTCGGTGGTGCTTTGGGTGATGTTGCGGAAATACCGGCTGATCGTCTGAACAATGTCGATCATTTCCGTTTCTCCCTTGATTTTCGCCATGGAGCTGATCACTTCCAGCGCGTTGTAAATGAAGTGGGGTCTGATCTGGGTCTCCAGTGCGCGGTATTTGTATTCCAGAACCTGCAATTCCGCGTTGCTCCGCATCCGTTCCTTTTCCACCAGCTCCGCCATCAGCTCTGAGATTCTCTGGCTCATGTCGTTGAAGGCAAGGGCCAGCTGACTGATATCGTCGGCATCCGTCACCTCAATGCGGGAATCAAAATTGCCGTTGGCAACCTCCTTCATGGATTCCTTGATCTCGCCCAGCTTCTTCAGCACGGATCTTGTCAGGATATACACCAGAGCCATGCCCGCCAGAAGTCCCAGCGCGCCCAGTGCGATGCCGTTCTGCATGATCTGGCGGCAGCCGGTTCGATAAGATTGGGTAGAGCAGATCACAATGACCGACCACTGGCTGCCCGCCACTGACACCGCAAAATACTCGCCGCCCGACCAGTTATTCTTGCTGGAAAGGGCCCCGGCCTGCGCGTCCGCTATCACTTCATCCGTCATTCCCTCCGGCAGCTCCGTGCCGGTATAGGTCAGGAAATCCCCGTTCTTATCCAGAAACAGGAAGCCGGTATTCTCCGAAGCGCTGCTCGCCGCGAAAAATGGCTGGCGAATGTGCAGCACAATAACACCCATATGCCGCAGGGGCTGGGTGTCGTAAACATCCCGCAGCAAATACACATGGCCGCTGTCCATGCGGATCCATTGACAGGAACCCAACGTATTTTCCTGATGTTCTTCCAGAATGGTGCGGCAGTCCGCCTCGATCTGACTGCGCTGCTCAGTGGGCATATCATTGCGGAAGTCCGTACTGATCAGCTGCCTCTGAGAATTCCGCGTCATGATGTAATCATAGGAGGTCGCGCTGCTGATCATGGTCGCGAGAGTATATTTCTGAACGGCATAGGTCGCGCTGCCGCTCATATTTTTCGGCACCTCACGGGAGATCATGGCGACATAGCAGCTGTTCTCTATATCCTCAAGGGTCTGGGTAAAGTTCAAAATTACCTGCTCTGCCAGATTTTCCATATCCTCCAGACTTTTTTCTTCCAGAAGGCGGAAGGAGGAATAGCTCTGCCGAATCGTGATCACGCCGATGGTCAGCGACAGCACCAGAAAGAAAATCAGGGTCAGCTTGGCAGAAAAACGCAGATCCTTCCACGCCTGAATCATAGCTGTTCTCCGTTCCATTTCTGAAAACGATACTCCGACGGACTCATATGCTCAATTCGTTTGAAAACGTTGTAGAAGCTGATGTAATTTTCATATCCCACGGCGTAGGCCACATCCTCCACCCGCATACGGGTATCGTTCAGCATCTGCTTGGCCACGGTCATTTTCGCCTCGATCACGTGCTGGCGGTAGGTCTTGCCGGTCTCCTTGTGAATGATGCAGGAAAGATAGTTGGGCGATACGTAGAACTTCTTTGCCACCTCTTCCAGCACCAGTCCGTCGGTGATGTGTCCGCGGATATATTCCAGCACGTTGCGAACCAGATTGGAGCGGTGGTTCTGGCCCGACGTATTTCTGTTGGCTTCCTCCAGAAACCGGAGAAGCCAGTCTCTGGCCTCCTGCTCCCGGGTGATCTTGGTGATGTCGTAGACGATCATGTCCGCTTCTTCCGTCCACTGATGCTGTTCCAGCTTGCTGCGGATCACCTTGGTACACAGCAGCCACAATGTGGTTCGGATAATGCGGATATTTCCGCCGCTCTTTTTCAGAATCATGCTCCACAGCCGTTCCGGGTCGATGTCGGTAATGTGCTGGGCGATCTTCTCGCAGACCTGATCCAGCTCCTCGATCCGGGTATGCTTCAGCGCGTCGCCTTCCAAGTCGTAGGCAAACTCCACCCTCGCCGTTCTTCCATTGATGTCATGGCGCAGCAGCGCACAGCGGCACTCCTGATAGGCGACGTAAAAATCCTCCGGGCGGCTGTACAGGTTGCTGACGGCCACGGTCAGTCCAAGGAAATTCTCCTGCAATGTCGCGGCAATGCTTCTGGCCGTGCTCTGCCAGTGGCCGCTCTCCCCTGTCATCGCGCAGAGCATGACCAGCTGGTGATTGAGTACCGCATTGAGTATCTCCACATTTTCCGGAAACGTCATAAACTCCATCCGGGAGATCGGCTCCGTGACATGGCTCTCCGTTTCCGCGATCATGAAAAAGTAATTCTGGGGAATACCGGTCACAAAACCGGAAAAAGCGTGGGCGATGTCCTCCATGGAGCCGGCGGTCAGGGCGGACAGGAACCGGGCGCGCCGGAGGATTGTCTGCTCCTTCGCCTGCTTTTCGATCTTGCTGTTCTCCCGGTCCATGCTCTGCACCGCCCGGTCAAGAGACTGGATCAGGTCTTCATTTTTCACGGGCTTCATCAGAAAATCAAAGGCAGACAGGCGGATGGCTCTGGCCGCGTACTCGATTTTGTCGTAAGCGGTAATGAAAATGACTCTGGAACTGGCCAGTTCATTTTTCATCTGCTCCAGCATGGTCAGGCCGTCCATCTCCGGCATCTGGATATCGCTGATGAGGATGTCCGGATGGAGGGAGCGGATCATCTGACAGCCCTGAATGCCATTGGACGCGCACCCCACAAGCTCCAGATCATGCTCCGCCCAGGGGATGGTCTTTTCCATGGATTCCAGCGCCAGCTGATTGTCGTCGATCAACAAAACACGATAGCTCATTATCTCATCTTCCTCATCCGTTGGATTTTCTTAGCGAAGCATGTCAAGCAGCGCTGCCTTTTCCGGGAAGGCATAAACGCCAAAATCTTCCAGTTCAGCGCAGTCCAGCTGGCGCAGCATATCGTAATCCCGGAACGTACCATAGCGCTGTAAGCGTTCTGCCTGCCGCATCAGTTCTTCCGCGTCCGAAAGAAACAGATCCGTAGTCCCTGCCTGAATCTCCGAGGCCAGATGCACGGCCGCGGCGGCATAATCGTCCGCGCTGCCGCCGGAATAGCCCATTCCGTCGTAGGCGTACACATTCACTTCCACGTCCGTAACGCCGTCCTGGTTCCGGTCTCCCCAGAGGGTCTCAAACAGCGTCCTTATCTTCTCGACCGTTTCCTCCGGCACCTGAGAGGTGGTCACAATGCTGACCACGCCGTCCGGCTGACGCCGCTGCCCCAATTCTCCTATGAAATTCGCCGCAACCAGAATCACCAGCGCGGCGGCCAGAATATACCACTTGTAATAGTACCAGATGTGTTCCAGTTTCTTTTTCATTCCGGCTCTCCCGTCAGAAACAGTCGGGAAAACACCGGCGCGAAAATGACATTCGCCGTCATGACCCCGATGGCCACCCAGCCCGCCAGCAATATGTACGCCGCCAGACCGTAGTAGATCACGGGAACCAGAAGCATTCCGACCCACACCGCGATGGCAAAGAAGGCGCGCAGTTTCCCGGCAAAAATCAGAAGCGCCGCGTTTTTCAGCTGTGTGCCAAAGGGCAGCTCCAGCATGGCGATCTGCTGATAGCCGAACAGGGTAAGCCCCGTCAGGAAATACGCCGCAAGCAGCATCATCAGAAGATATCCCACAGACATGCCGCCGTCCACCGCGACCACCATATACGCCCCGTAAGCCAGCACCGACCACAGCACGCCGAGAATCAGGCCGAGGAGCATGGAGGGCTTCCACTCCTGCTTCCACGCATTGATGAATTCGTCCTTCACCCACACCGGCATTCTGTGAACCAGCCGCGCGCAGACACTGTGCAGTCCGGTCTGACAGGGGGACGCCAGCACAAAAAGTGCCAGCCCCACCACCCAGAAAACAACATCGCCGGTCTGTATCAGAAGATAAATAAAATAGGCGCAGGGCAGCAGACTGAGAACCGCTATGGCGTTTGCGCCGAACAGCTTCAGATAATGCTTCTGTAAAATCTGAAACCACAGGAGCAGTCCCGTCTGTTCTTCTTCCGGCGGAATGTTCCAGAATTTCCTTTTTTTGGCAGTCAAAACGGCACGCCCTCCTTTTTTGTAGTATTATAACAGAATTGGTCGGCATCCGCAACGTATTTTTTACTTTCCTTACATTTCCTCTTATGGAAAACACCGGCCTCAGGCTTTCCTGAGGCC
>HF988139.1:23542-25932 GCA_000434635.1 Firmicutes bacterium CAG:110
CCGGCCTCAGGCTTTCCTGAGGCCGGTGCCAAACTGTCGGGATCAACCCTTGACCGCACCAGCGGTGATGCCGCTGACAATGTATTTCTGCATGCACAGATAGAGGATCAGAATCGGGATCATGGCCATGATGAAGAAGGCAAACGCCTCGTTCAGCATGGTCGTATTCTCGTTGAAGTAAATGATCTGTGCCAACGTCAGGGTGAAGGAGTACTTCTTGCGAAGCAGAATGATCGACGTGCTGTAGTCGTTCCAGATAAACAGGGTGTTCAGAACCAGCTGAGTCACGTTGATGGGGGTCATCAGGGGGAAGACCACCTTCCAGAAGCACTGGAACCGGTTGCAGCCGTCCATCATCGCCGCCTGCTCCAAGTCGCGGGGCACCGTCTTGATAAAGCCGGTGACCGCCGTCAGGCTGATGGATATCTGCAAGCCCGCGCGGGCAACAATGAATCCAATATTCGTGCTGACAAGACCGGCGTTGTACCAGTTGATGTACAGCGGCAGCTCAAAGCACTGGAAGGGAATCAGCAGGCCCAGCGTCAGGATGGCGTACATGAAGTTATAGAACCTTGTCTCATGGCGCGCCAGAACCCAGCTTGCCATGGAGGTAATGACCATCAGCAGCACGACCGTGGGCAGAGTGTTGATGATGCTGTTCTTGTAGCCGGTCAGGAAGCTTTCATTTTCAAAAATGACCCGCAGATAGTTCTGGAAGGTCGGATGCTCCGGCCATGCCAAGCGGTTGGCCGTGATAGCGTCCGGCGCGCGGAAGGAGTACAGCACCGCCACATAGAACGGCAGCACCACAATAATCATAATCAGCAGGATCATGATTACCCGGCCGATTCCGGCCAGCTTCTTTTGGGTGTGCCGGTCCAGAAGACGCTTGTGAGGGGAAGCAATAACTGTCGGACTTGCCATTACTGTTCAACCTCCAGTCTTCTCAGAGAACGTGTAACGATCTGGGTCAGAACCACCAGAATGATGGTCAGGATAACAGCGGCTGCCTGACCAAGACCGGCCTTGTTGTTGGAGAAGATGCTGTCATAGACGTAAACCGCGGTGAACTGACCTTCTCTTGCGTTCCGGGCTACGGCCATGGGCATATCGAAGGTACGCAGGCCCCATGCCAGCAGCAGCGTCACGTTCGTCGTAAACGCGGGCACAATGTTGGGAACGGTCACGGAGAAGAACTGACGCAGCTTTCCGGCGCCGTCCACGGTCGCCGCCTCATAATAATCCTGAGGAACGGCCTGAAGTGCCGCAATGTAGATCAGCATGGTGTAACCCATGTCGCGCCATGCGCCGATGACGACCATACCGTAAATGATCTGGCCGGGCATACCCAGCGGGCTGACGAGACCGGTGATCGTGCCGTAAACATCGGTAAATACGTAGGACCAGACAATGGAACCGGCTGTCGCGGACACCGTAAAGGGCAGGAACAGTACGGTTCTGGCAATATTATTGAACCAGGAAGACCTGTGGATGGCCAGCGCCAGCAGCAATCCCATAACGTTCGCGGAGATCATATACAGGATCGTGAACTTGAAGGTGACCAGCAGGGAATCCTGAAAATATTTGTTTTTAATCAGGTAGATGTAGTTTTTCAGTCCGTTGAATTCCTTCGTTTCACTGACAATGCTCTTCCAGTTGGTGAAGGAATAGGGAATGCCCTGAAAGAATGGGATCAGGACAACAATGCAGAACAGGATGATCGTCGGCAGCATAAACAGCATGTTTCCGCCGTGAGTCCGGGCCGCACTGGAAGACAGCCGCCTCGGCATATTTAATTTGCGCATACACACACCTCTCATGGTGGCGGCCGGTTAGCCGTTATTTCTGGTAAGAGGGATGAGTGGGCGCTGTCCTAGCGGACTGCGCCCACCCGACCCTTAAATTATACGAACAATGTGATATCAGCCATTACAGGCCAGCCTGTGCGAATTCCTCGTCGAACAGCTCCTGCATGTACTCGATGCAGCTTTCCACGGAGTTGACACCGTCGGTAGTCTTGCCGGTGCAGCAGTAGGTGGCGTAAGCGGTCAGAGCCTTGCGGTAAGCAGCGGTGTAAGCGGAGGTGAAGGGAACGGTGAACTCACCGTAGCCGACAGTGTTGCCGGAGGCCTTCACGTCCAGAATGGTCTTCAGGAAATCGGTGGTATTCTCGGTGGTAGCGCCGGTGATGCAGGGCTGCTTGGTCGCGTCGGACCAGGTGCCCATCTGCTCGCTCAGGAAGAACTCCATGAACTTGACGGCCCAGTCGGCATTCTCAGCCTTGGGGTTGACCATGAAGGCCTGATCGACCTGAACGTTCATGACAGGCTCCTTGCCGGAGTCGTCGGTGGGAACGAAGAAGAAGCCATAGTCGAAGTCATCGGACTTCA
>HF988139.1:25985-28259 GCA_000434635.1 Firmicutes bacterium CAG:110
CCTGATACAGCATACCGGCCTTACCGGACAGGAAAATCTCGTTGGCGTCGGACTGCTTGTTGGAGGTGGCGTCATTGCGCGCCCAGTCGCCCATACGAGCGCCCCAGGCTTCCAGACCCTTTGCGAAGTAGGGATAGTCAGCGACCTTCTTCTCGCCGCTCATCAGCTTCTCGAACATATCGTTGTCGCCGTTCTGGATTGCTTCCGTCCAGACGACAGGACGCATTTCGATATCAACGGAGGCGCCGTCGGCATACCACTGTGCCCAAGGATCATAGCCGCCGGCCTTCAGAGCC
This sequence comes from Firmicutes bacterium CAG:110, assembly GCA_000434635.1. Classification (GTDB taxonomy): domain Bacteria; phylum Bacillota; class Clostridia; order Oscillospirales; family Oscillospiraceae; genus Faecousia. The sequence goes on from HF988139.1 coordinate 26,282, forward strand.
TTGCAGACTTCCAGCAGCTCGGTCTGGGTGGTGGGAACCTTCAGATTCAGCTCAGCAAAGATGTCCTTGTTGTAGTAAACGCCCCAGGTCTTGAAGTCCACGGGGAAGGCGTACCACTTGCCCTGATAGGACACGTCGCCCATGTCGGCCTGGGTCAGACCCAGTCCTTCGATAACGGCGTTGCCGGTCAGATCCATGACGTAGCCGCCCTCGATCAGATCGACGTACAGGCCGGGGTTGCCCATCATGATCTCGGGCATATCGCCGGAAGCGATCGCGGTCTGCAGCTGTGCAAAGTAGTCAGTGCCCTGGGAGTATGCGCTGTTTTCAAAAGTAACGTTGGGGTACTTCTCGGAGAACGCGGCCTGAATCTTCTCAAAACCGGCGGACTTTTCACCCTCGACCATGTAGTGCAGGCAGTGGATGGTCACAGGCTCGTCGGACACGGTCGTCTCCGCCTGAGTGGCAGCGGGAGCAGCGGGAGCGTCAGTCTTGGGGGCTTCGGTGGTTGCAGTCTTATCTGCGCCACAGGCGACCATGCTCAGCGCCATGATGGCCACCAGAAGCAGTGCGAACAGTTTTTTCATTTGTGTTCCTCCTCAGTTTGATTGATTAGCAGTTGCGCGACTACAGCAAATTTCACAATCTGCTTACCTGCTATGGCTATAGTATAGAGCAAATCGTCCACAATTGCAATCAACATTACCTACGATTCCCTATATAGAACTTATTCTTTTCAGCATCTTATACAATGGATAATATATAAAGGTTCTTCACGTCTCGAATACGCACCGATCACCCCGGGCGTATACCTGCTGCACCTGGAAATCCCCGGACAGCACGACCACGTCCCCGTCCTTCCCCTTTTCCAGCGAACCCTTGCGGTCGGAAACGCCGCAGAGTCTCGCCGGTGTCAGGGAGAGCATTCTGCTGACCTCCGGCAGAGGAATTCCGTACTGCACATGTGCCGTGCGCAGGCACCGGTCCATGGTGGCAATGCTGCCCGCGTAAGAGCTGAGGTCTGGCAGCTGCGCCACGTCGTCCCGGATGACCACGGGTACGCCGGTGGTTCTGGCGCCCAGCACGGATTTTTCGCAGTTTACACCGGCCGCCCGCATGGCGTCCGTGATCAGAGCGATGGAGTCCGCGCCCTTGATGCGCAGGGCCAGCAGCATGGACTCCCGTGGAATGTGGCGTCCGTCGCCGATGAGTTCAATGGTCACATCGTCGCGCAGGTAGGTCGCCTCCACAATGCCGGAATAAACCAGACCGTTCTTCTTGTGGAACGTCGTACAGGCATTGTAGAAATGCGTCACATGGGAAAATCCCCAGTCAAAGGCCCGCAATGCCTCCGGCGCGGTCGCCGCACTGTGCGCCAGAGAGGCAAGCACCCCGTTCTCCGCCATGACCTTGGCAAACAGCTCCATATTCGGCAGCTCCGGTGCGGCGTCCCAGCGCAGGATGCTTCCCTTCGCCCGCCGCAGTATCCGCTCCAGATCCTCCCGCTCAGGGATACGCTGCTCCCCAATGGGCTGCGCGCCCTTGGAGGCAGCGGAGAAATAAGGGCCCTCCAGATGCAGTCCCAGCAGCTCCGCACCGTTTTCCGGCTCCTTGTCCGCTTCCAGAAACAGGTCGATGGTCTTTTCCAGCAATGAATCCGCGCAAGTCATGGTGGTGGGGCACAGGGCGGTGGTGCCGTGGGCGCAGTGGGCTTTCGCAATGGTTGGGAACGCCGAAGCGTCCTCATCCATAAAGTCCGAGTCGCCGCCGCCGTGGACATGGATATCCACGAAGCCCGCCATAATATAGCTTCCGTCCACATCCACCCGCCGGGCATCCGGCGGACAGGGCACGTTGACGGCCGCGATCTTCTTTCCCTCCAGCAGCACGGAGCCGCCGGGGACGATTTTGTCCGGCAAGACCAGCTGGCCGTTGCCGATCCAGATTTTGTTCATAGCCATTCTCCCTCTGGGAACCG
>HF988139.1:28434-28539 GCA_000434635.1 Firmicutes bacterium CAG:110
ATGAATCAATCGTCTTCGGCTGAACAGCAAATCTTTTTCGCCGGCTCTCGCCGATTGAACCAGAGCTTCCTTTGAAAAGTGGCAGGGCACCGGATAGCGCCCTGC
>HF988139.1:28552-56819 GCA_000434635.1 Firmicutes bacterium CAG:110
GGGCACCGGATAGCGCCCTGCCATATTTTTATGTATATTACTTATTGTAGACGCGGATCTCCGGGATCACGGGCGTGGTAGCGGCCAGCGCGATGGCGTAGATCTTGGCGTCGCCGTGATTCTGGAACAGGGACACGGGCACCTTGCAGCTGACGGGGCCGTGGAGCGCCTTGCGCAGCATGGCGGCATTCCAGTCACGGGGCATGCACATACGAACCTTCCGGGCATGGAAAATTTCCTTCATGCCGACGGTGATGCACCAGTCGGGAATGGCGTCCAGATCGGCGCCCGCGTTCATGAACGCGTTGATGGTCTTGGTCTCCCGTGCCAGCTTCAGCACACGGGTGGGGCGCTGGAGGAACTCCTCGTCCGTGCATACTTCACCGGGTTCCGGCGGCTCATTGAAGGCGATATGTCCCGTGATGCCGACGCCGCCCCAGCACATATCCAGCTTGCCCAGCTTCTGGATGGTCTCCCAGATGCGGCCTTCGTTGCCCGGCTCGGGGAAAATTCTCTGCTCCTCCGGCATGAGCAGCTCGGGGTCTACCAGACCGTAGAAGATCCGGTCCATGCCGCCGCGGAAAGACAGCGGGTCGGTCTTGGGCAGATACTGCTTGTTCTCATCCAGATATTCGTCCATGTTGATGAACCAGCAGTTCTTCAGGCTGACCCGGTGCTTGTTGATCAGCTCCACCAGCCGGGCGTAGGGGCCAAGAGGGCCATAGGGAACGATCATAACGGTCTTTTCGCCCTTGGCGTTGTTCTCCTGAATCAGCTCCAGAACCTCGATCGCCATTTTCCAATAAAGGTCCACCTCTGTCTCGCACAGCTCAACTTTGATGTTGCTACCCTTGCCCAGCTCAGCGGCGGGAATCGTGCGGTAGTCTGCCATATTGTAACCTCCCAAAATTTATTTTTGAGCATATTGCCCATTTGCTGTTTTTATTGTAGCTGTGTTTTTGCCGTTTTGCAATATATGCAATCTACACTTTCCTTTATCGAATGCACGAATCATAGAGAAATCCAGCGCTCCTGACGTGCGGATTCCAGACAGGCGTCCACGAACCGATTGCCCATAACGCCGTCTTCAAAGGTGGCATAGGGCACTTTTTCTCTGGCGTAGGCTTCCCCGTTCAGGGAGTCATAGAACGCCTGCATGGCATTCGTAAGCGCGTCCATCCAGCCGGGGGTGTGTCCGGCTGGCAGATGAATGTAGGGGTGCACCTCAGGCAGAGCCGTATTCCTGTCCACGTAGACGCTCTCGTTGCCCCGCTCCCGCTGGCCTACCCAGAGCCGGTCGCACTGCTCCATATGCCAGGAAAACTCCTTTTCATCCCCGCTGACGATAACACGCAGGTCGTTCTTGTGCCCCAGCATACATTTGGAGAACAGGGCGCTGCCGGGGGTGCCGTCGGCAAACTCCACCATGACGGAGGTGGTGTCGTCGCTGCGCACCACGATCTCCCGCCCCGTTTCCGGGTCAATACGGATGGGATGGTGGGTGTACATTTTCGCGTACACTCTGGAAATAGGGCATCCCATGACAAAGCCTGCCGTATCCGCCCAGTGAACGCCAATATCCAGCAGCGCACGGGCGGGCGAGGTCTCCGGAATCCGACGGGGGGTGTAGTCGGTCTTCCGCGCCACGGACTCCTGCAAATACTGTCCTCCCACGTACAGCGGCCGGCCTGCCTGTCCCCGCTGAAGCCGCGCCCGCATTTCCAGCACCGCACCGTTCATCCGGCACTGGTAATTGATGGCATGGGCAATTCCGGCAGCCTTTGCCGCCGCCAGCACTTCCTCCGCCCCGGCGGTGGTCAGGCTCATGGGCTTTTCCGCGTACAGGTGCTTCCCCGCCCTAATGACCGCCAGATTGATCTCGTCATGGAGGGCGTTGGGCGTGCAGTTGTGGATCACCTGAATCTGCGGGTCCGCCACAGCCTCCTGCCAGCAGTCCGTCACCACGTCCGCGTCATAGTTTTCCTTCACCAGCGGAATGTCCTGTGCCTTGTGTACCACGATGGTGCGCACATGGACATTGGGCAGCCGCCGCAGAGCGTCATAATGGAGCTTTCCCACAAACCCCAGTCCGATGATGGCCACGTTCCATTTTTTCATTCCATTCCCTCCTGTTATTTTGTTTCCTGCCTACAGTATAATCAAAAATGCCGCCGACCCACATATACCTTTCTTACGCATTTTTTCATACTTTTCACAAAATCTTGCAAAGTGCAGCCTTTCACGCTATACTGGTTACACAAATTCCATCACTTTTCAGGAGGACATTTTATGAACCTGTACACCCTTCACAACGACACCCTGACCGTGACCCTCGACGCCTGCGGGGCCGTGCTGCACAGCATCGTCAAGGACGGCGCCGAATACCTCTGGCAGGGCAACGCCAGATACTGGGCGCGGCGGGACGCCAACCTGTTCCCCTACGTCGGCCGCCTGACCGACGGGCAGTACCTGCTGGATGGGAAGACCTACCCCATGACCATCCACGGCTTCTGCATCGGCACGGACTTCGCCGTGACCGAACAAACCGGCTCTTCCATCCGCTTCACCCTGAGAAGCAGCGAGAAGACCCTTTCCATGTACCCCTTCCATTTTGCCTTCCACGTATGCTACACCCTCCGGGGAAATCAGATCTGCAAGACCTGTCTGGTGGAAAACCGGGATTCCCGGGAGATGTACTTCGGCATCGGCGGGCACCCCGGCTTCAATGTTCCCCTGAACGGCGAGGGTTCCTTCGAGGACTGGGAGCTGGACTTTGCCGAGCCTTGCCAGCCCGTGCGGGTGGATATGGACCCCGCCAATTACCGGCTTGCCGGCACCGAATCTCCCTATCCTCTGAAAAACGGCCGCACGATCCCCCTGACCCATGCGCTGTTCGATCTGGACGCGGTAGTGCTGGGCAATGTCAGCCGCGAATTGACCCTGCGCTCCAGCAAGTCTTCCCGCAGCGTCACGGTGTCCTTCCCGGATATGCCCTTCGTCGGATTGTGGCACGCGCCCAAAACCGATGCCCCCTACGTCTGCATTGAGCCGTGGGTGAGTCTCCCCTCTCACAGCGCCTTCGTGGAGGACTTCGCCAAGCAGGCGCACATGATCCACCTGCCCGCAGGCGAAACCTACCGCAATGAAATGACCATCACGCTGGAATGACCGATTGGGGCCGTATTTATGAAATATAAAACCCGCTTTCTTCTGTTTTTCGTGGCCATGGCGCTGTTCCACCTTGCGTCCAATTTCGCGCACCCCGTAACGCCCACCATCATTCAGGAGCTGGGTCTGCCGGACTATATGTTCGGGCTGATGCTGGCGGTCATGATGATCGCCAATTTCGCCCTGTCCCCCTCCTGGGGCAATATCAACCGGTTCATTTCCTCCCGGGAGTCTCTGCTCATCTGCTGCGTCGGCTACGCGGTGGCGCAGCTGGGGTTCGCCTATTCCACCACGCAGGCGGGCATTCTCTTTGTGCGGCTTCTGGCAGGCGTGTTCATCGGCGGCGTGTTCGTCAGCATGCTGACCTATGTGGTCAACGTCGCGGAGCCTAAGGACATGGCAAAATACCTGACCTACAGCGCTACCCTCCATTCGGTGTTCGGTGCCTTCGGCTACCTGATCGGCGGCGTGGTTGGGGAATTTTCCATCCGCGCCACCTTCCTGCTGCAAGCAGCTACTTTGTTCGTCTGCGGCATCATGTTCCGGCTGTGCTGTGTGCCGGACGCGGAACGCACCGAAAAGGTGTCCATCAAAGAGCTGGCCGCCAAAAGCAACCCCTTCGACGCCTTCCGGGACGGCAAATATTTCATGAATACCGCCTTTGTCCTTCTGTTTCTGGTGAATATTCTCATCAATCTGGGAAATACCTGCTTCGATCAGGTGTTCAACTACTATCTGAAAGACCAGCTGGGGCTGACCTCCGCCTATAACGGCATCATCAAGGCCGTGGTGGGCTTCATCTCCTTCCTGTTCAACATGACGCTGTGCCTGTGGATCATCCGCAAGGCCGACACCGGAAAATCCACGGTGGTGCTGGTGGCCGTCTGCACGCTGGCCTCGCTGGGGACTGTCTTCGCGCCGCAGATTTCCGTTTTCCTCTCCTGCGGCATCGCGCTGTACGCCGGGTATTCCGTCAGCGTCCCCGTTTTGCAGGACATGGTGGCCACGCGGGCAGACCCCGCTCAAAAGAATCTGGTCATGGGCTTTTATAACGCGACCAAATCCCTTGGCAGCATCATCGGTTCCCTGCTGGCGGGATTCCTGTACGCCATCCACGTCAAGCTGCCTTTTGTCCTGATCGCGGTGGTTTACGCCCTGTCCGTCGCCGCTGCGGCGGGGTATCTCGTGTACTGCCGGGTCGGCGAGCAGGTCAAGTGCTGAGAAAACCATCCCCGAATGTCTCCCCTTTTTCAGGGGAGACATTCTTTATTTCTTAAGAAATGGTATACATACCATTTTCTTCTTGCTTTCCGCCGCCGCTTCCTGTATAATGGTCTTACATCAATCCCCCACGGGGAAGGAAAGGAAGGATAACACATGAAAACCCACTTGAGAAGACTGCTGATGTGCTGTCTTCTGCTGCTCATCCTCCCGATGGCTGCCTTTGCGGAGGAAAACGAATTGCCTGTGGAATGGGTTCGCTATGGCCACGGCCTGCCGAACCCCGCGTCTGTGGACGCCCATGGGCTGACCGAAGAAGCCATTACCCTTGAGGGCGTCGCCTATGCGCCCAAGCTGGAAAACGGCCGTGTCTACGTCCGTCTGGAAGACCTTGCCGCCGCCAAGCTGGTGCGGGAAAACGGCGACGCGCTCCAGACGCTGGGTCTGGCCGTGTCCGATCTGCAAATCGAAAACGGGCAGCTGAAAGCCCCGGGCAAGGAGGAAGCCCTCGCCCAGTTCCTCAGCACCGCCGGTGTCGGGGTCTCGCTGAACGATTCCTTTACGCTGGCAAACGCCGGGGAAGGAAAGCTCATCGTCCGCATTGCGGGCTTTGCGGCGAAGGACAGCACTGACGCCGCTCCCGCAGCCGGTGACGGTGAGGTGGCGGTTGAAGCAAAGGGCGCGAGCCATCTGGATCCCTACGAGGATTCCACCATCCCACGCCCCTCGGTAACAACGGTTCACGTATACTATGTGGGCGCCACGTCCTATCCGGTCGACTCGGCCGCTCCGGGAGATAATCAGGAGCAGTCTCCCCTTCGCCGGGTCACGGTTTCGACCTTCCTCATTGGCGTTGCCTACAGCCAGGAGGATCTTGACAACGGCGTGAGCTATTATCTGACGCTGGATAGTGAAGACCCCAGCAGTGCGCTGAGCTTTGACATTAGGGACGAAAACCATACTTCGCTCACCCCCGGAACGACCTACAAAGCACTGGATGCCGCCGAGAAGTCCACGAACGCTGCGTACAGTGATACCTCAATGAACGTGGCGGGGCACAGCGAAGAAGCGGGCAAGATGTTCCCCACCATCCGCCTTTCCTCGGATCCCGACGGAAAGGACATCGTCAAGAACATCCGCTTCGAGAACAAGACCCCGGAGGGTACGGAATTTGTGGAGCAGGGCGAGAACGGCCATACCCCCACCGGAAATCCGCCGGCGGGCTATCATCACGACCAGAATCGGGACAAAGGGCGTGCCACCGCCTACGCGCCGGACAGCATCACCACGGTCACGACGAACCCGGGCGACCCCACGGACGTCGTCATCGAGATTCGGGACGTGGTCTATGTAGGCGATCTGAAGCCCTCCGCCTGGTAAGCGCCGCCAGCCGAAGACGATTTATTCAGAGGTTCCATAGTATAAAAAGCCGCCCCGCCGGGCGGCTTTTTCCTGTTCCGAAAAAAAATTTTCCCCAAAATGTGACGTTTGTGTGGTAAAAACTTATTATCAGGGTGAAGGACAAAAAGGAAGGAAGTGACCCTCAAATGGAAGACGCAAAAATCCTCGACCTGTATTTTGCCCGGGACGAGGTCGCCATAAGGGAAACGGATACAGCCTACGGCAAACGGCTGCACACACTGGCAAAGAATATCCTGCAAAACCGGGAGGATGCCGAGGAAAGCGTCAACGACACCTATGCCGAAGTCTGGAAAAGCATCCCGCCCCGGCGTCCCAAATATTTCTTTGCGTTTCTGGCCTCGATCTGCCGTCACCTCTCCCTGAACCGCGTGGACTGGAAGCAGGCCGCCAAACGCCGCGCCCAGGTCGTTCCCCTCACCGAAGAAATGGAAAACTGCATCCCAGATACCGTTCACGAGCGGCAGATGGAGGCAAAGGAGCTGGGCAGGCTGCTGGACTTATTTCTGGAAAGTCTGCCAAAGGACAGTCGCCTGATTTTCCTGCGGCGGTACTGGTATGTTGACTCCGTCCCCGAGATCGCCGCCCGATACGGCATGACGGAAAGCAAGGTCAAAATGCAGCTGAGCCGGACGAAGGAAAAGCTCCGCTCATTTCTGGAACAGGAGGGAATTTACGTATGAACGGACAGGAAATCTTTTTGGGGCTGAGCTACATCAGCCGGAAGTACATTGAAGAAGCGGAGACGGAAACCGTCTCCGGCGGCGCCGGCAAAGCCCACCGCATCCGCAGGCCCTTTCTGCTGGCGGCGGTAATCGCCCTTCTGCTGCTTCTGGTGGGGTGCGCGGCGGTCTACGTTCTCAGAATGCAGAGCCTGAAAGTGGGGGAGTTCAGCTTCTACATTCCCACGGAGTATGACGAGAACGGCGAAGCCATTCCCATGGCGAGCCATGAGCCGATCACATTGCTTTCCCGGCAGGGAACCAATATGGAAGCGCTCAAAGAATGGATAGCCTTCAAGAACTCATACGATCAGGATTCGACGGTCATGATTGAGTCGGATTTGGCCATGAAATCCGGTCATCCATGGGACATCCCGGAAAACTATTACTTCACCTACGACTGCTACAGCCCGGAAATGGTGGACAAACTGAACGAAATCGTGGAAAAATACGATTTGAAGCTGCTGTCCACCATCATTCAACTGGATCGGTATGAAGGGAGCGTTCCGCTCGATTCTCTCGGCCTGACTGGGCTAACCTACGATGAACCCAATGTTCAGGTGGCATACGAGGGCGGCAGCTTTCATCTGGAGGGCACCTTCCACATGGATATGCGCATCACCGGGGATTTTGGAGACTGGAAATGGGAGAAAAGCTGGGTATCCGTCCGGTATTCTTTGAAAGACTATTTTGACCCCAGCACCGGCGCCATGCTGGAATCCAAGGACTATGACGAGTGGGACTATACCCGCCGGGACGGGAAAACGGTTTTGCTGGTGCTGAACGAGGACACCGCCGAGATTTTCGCGGACTTGCCGGACGCGTTCATCACGATCGACCTGGATTCCAAAATACTGGTGGACGGCAAGGAGGTCCCGATGACCCGGGCGGCGCTGGAACAGCTTGCGGAGCTGTTTGACCTGTCCATCCAGCCCCACCCCACGACCATGGAGCAGGTGGAGAAATACAAGGCGGACGCCAAGGCTGCCTACGAAGCGGAAAGAGCGGCTGAACGTGCCGAACAAGAGGCCATATGCACCATGGGCTATCAGGAATACGTGAACTACCGGCTGGGAGAAGATGGGGCGGAATGGCAGTCCTATATTCTGTACGACCTGAACGGCGACGGCGTTGAGGAACTAATTATTGAAGGCTTGGATATCCTTTCCATGAAGGACGGAGAATCCTACCGCTATTTTGACATGAACGGAGCCACCGGGTCTAGTATCAGGGGATTTGCTCCGTGTGAAAAAGGCGTTTTTGAGATGTATACGGATGAAATTTTCCGGATGTGCCAATACAATTACTATCGGGCAAATCTGGAAAGCGCGGAATTCCTGACCGGTGTTGTCTACGATACGAAGACGGACAAATGGTACAGAAGTCTGGACGGCAGCACCGAAAACACACAGCCCATTTCGGAAGCGGAAGCCAGAAGCATCATGGACGCCCATCCACAGGAGAAAATACAGTGGCTGCCGCTGGTAAAATTTGGCCAGCCCTATACCTTTGTCGCCTACTCTGACCCCTACGCGACGTATATTGCGAATGTTCTGGATCGTTTCAGCAATGGGGAAGATTTTACGTACACCCTCATGGATCTGAACGGGGACGGGGTTCAGGAATTGATCACAAAAGAGCCGGACGGACAGGAGATGACGATTTTCACGATCCGGAATGGAGAGCGGAAGGATTATGCACGCGGCGTCTCGTACATCTGTGAGGGCAATATTCTGGAAGAGTGCGAAATATGGGATGATACCGAGCGCAGATACTATGGTTTCTACCGCTGCGGCGCGGAAGAGGCCGAGTTCATTGAAAAAGTCGTCCGTGACCCGTACACCCTGTATTGGGGTCACGCGTTTGCCGGACAGGATGGAAAAACCATACGGGAAGATCAGGCTTGGGAGATCATCAATTCATATAAGCACATCGATCTGACCATGAAATCCTTCACGGAATACCCCCTGCGGTGACGCAAAAAGAGCTGACTGGCAAATGGGGGTACAGTTCAAATCCGCTGTGCCTATATCATTGAATGCAAGCACTCCTTGCCTCTCCCTATGGGAGCGGTGGCTGAGCGAAGTAAACTGTACCCGCATATTGGCATGAGAAATGGAGCGCATCTGTATCGATGCGCTCCATTCGCTGTTTTACGGCCACCCATGAAAGCCGGGGCGGATGGCCTTTTTCATTCGTATTCCTTATGGTATTTCCGCTGCGCCCTCACCCATCTGCCGTTCATGCGGTAGAAGGGGGCAGGCGCGTCGAACTCCGTGTCGTCGATGGTCATGTCGGCGCGGACGGCGCTGTCATAAGCCGATTTCCCCAGAAACGGGATGGGCAGTCTGGCATACCAGGTCAGAAACCGGGCGTGAAAGCGCACCTCGGCGGCGAAGGAGTGAACGGAGACGTTCGCCGCATGGGTCGCCAGAATCGCCCGCTTTTCGTAGACGGACAGGCTGTCCGGATTCTGGATGTAGATTTTCTCATGGTCGCAGACCGTATGGCCTGCGACCTTGTTGTTTTCCTCAAGGAAGCGGGGGATTCTCCCCGCCCAGCCATGGAAGCCGGCGGCCGCGCTTTTCCGGTAAACTGACGTGTAGTGTTCGGGAACGTCGATGCAGCCCTCCCCCGCGAAGGAGGCGATATGCCGGACGTACAGCTCCGCAATGAGGTACGACCCCTCCGCCTTCGGGCTGAGAAAATAGGCTTTCAGCGTCCTGTCGTGCCTCTGCCCCCGCGCCGCCACCACCCGGTTGATCTCCTGATTCAGCCGCTTCCGGTTTGCCACGGTCGGTTCCGAAAGGCACTGCGCCAGCACGTCCGTGTCAAAAGCGATAAAGGAAACGGTCACGCCGGGGGTGTCCCCGTCCGCGATCAAGCCGTTTTTGGCGTCGAACTCCTGCTCTCTCAGCTTGAACAGGCTGTAGACGTACCCGCCCTGCCGGGGAACGGCGTAGCAGTACCAGTCGTCGAAAAATTTGTCGCAGTCCCGCAGCTCGTCCCGATCGTTGGGAAAGGTCGTAATGCCCTGCCCCACGAGAATATCCGCAAGAGATTTTGCCGCCGCGTAAAATCCGTCGGACGCGGCGCGTATCTCCCCGGCGTCCAGACAGCCCCGGCGCATCAGCTCCCGGAAAAAGGTCGGGACGGCCTTTTCCTCCACGGCGGCTCCCGTGATTGATTCTGGTTCCATATTCTATTCCTTCGCCCAGCCGTAGGCGCACCTGAGTGCTTTGTTCCAGCCGTGAATGCGCTTTTCCCGCTCCTCCGCCCCGATGTTCGGCGCGAAGGTGCGGTCAATCGCCCAGTTTTTCACCACGTCTTCCTTGCTTGCCCAGTACCCCACCGCAAGCCCGGCCAGATACGCCGCGCCCATGGCGGTTGTCTCCACACAACGGGGGCGCTGCACCGGCGCGTTGATAATATCCGCCTGCGTCTGCATGAGATAATTGTTGGCGCATGCGCCGCCGTCCACCTTCAGCGCCGCCAAACGGATGCCGGAATCGGCCTCCATGGCTCGCAGAACGTCGTTGGTCTGGTAGCACAGGCTGTCCAAAGTCGCGCGGATGATGTGATATTTGTTGACGCCCCGGGTCAGTCCCACGATGATTCCCCGGGCGTACTGATCCCAATGGGGCGCGCCCAGACCGGTGAACGCCGGGACGACGTAGCAGCCGTTGGTGTCGGGCACCTTGGTCGCCATGTACTCCGAGTCGGGGGAGGAATCAATGAGCCGCATCTCGTCCCGCAGCCACTGAATCGCCGCCCCCGCCACAAAAATCGAGCCTTCCAGCGCGTAGGTGACCTGTCCGTTCAAGCCCCATGCAATCGTCGTGACCAGCCCGTTTTCGCTGAACACGGGTTTATCCCCGGTGTTCATCAGCATGAAACAGCCGGTGCCGTAGGTGTTTTTGGCTTCTCCGGGTTGGAAGCAGGTCTGACCGAACAGCGCCGCCTGCTGGTCTCCCGCCGCCCCCGCGATGGGGATGGGCGCGCCAAAATACTGCGCCAGCGCCTCGCCGTAAATGCAGCTGCTGGGCCTGACCTCCGGGAGCATACACTTGGGGATGTCCAACTCCGTCAGAATTTCATCATCCCAGCGCAGGGTATTGATGTTGAACAGCATGGTGCGGGAAGCGTTGGAATAGTCCGTCACGTGGGCTTTGCCGCCGGTGAGCTTCCAGATGAGCCAGGTCTCCACGGTGCCGAACAGCAGCTCGCCCCGCTCCGCCCGCGCCCGGACGCCCGGCACGTTCTCCAGAATCCAGCGCAGCTTGGTGCCGGAAAAATAGGCGTCGATGACCAGACCGGTCTTGCCCCGGAATTCCTCCACCAGCCCTTTTTCCTTCAGCTGGTCGCAGTAGGCGCTGGTGCGGCGGCACTGCCAGACGATGGCGCGGCACACCGGCTCTCCGGTTTTCCTGTCCCAGACGATGGTGGTCTCCCGCTGGTTGGTGATGCCGATGGCGGCAATGTCGGCGGCGGTCGCCCCGATGTTCGCCATAGCCCGCTGGGCGACCTCTATCTGAGTAGACCATATCTCGTTGGCGTCGTGCTCCACCCAGCCGGGCTGGGGGAAATACTGGGTGAATTCCTTCTGGGCGACGGAACACATTTCTCCCTGCTCGTTGAACAGGATGCAGCGGTTGGACGTGGTGCCGGCGTCCAGCGCCATGATGTATTTTGCCATTTGGGGTTCCTCCTGAAAGCAAGATGAAAAGGCGGGCTGACGCCCGCCTTTCAGAATCGTTTGTCTATCCGGTTATTTTACACCATGTCCTTCGTTTTTGCAACGCCTGCCCCGGAACCCGCGCTTAAAATCTCCCAAAAGCATAAACGCCTTGTTCCCTTTTTGGCAAATCTGTCAATTCTCCGTGGCGTCAGTATCCGGGGTCTGCTTCGTGTAATACTGCGCCTGCGCGTGCCAAAGTTCGGCATACTTCCCCGTCTCCTGCGCCAGAAGCGCCTGATGTGTCCCCTGCTGGATCACCTGACCGTCGCTGAACACGGCAATTTCGTCGCAGAACCGGCAGGACGACAGCCGGTGGCTGATGTAGATGGCCGTGCGGTCGCCGGAAATGGCGTTGAACTTCTCGTAGATCTCCGCCTCGGCAATGGGGTCAAGGGCAGCGGTGGGTTCGTCCAGAATGATGAAGGGCGCGTCCTTGTAAAGTGCCCGGGCAATGGCGATCTTCTGCGCCTCGCCGCCGGAAACCTCCACGCCGTCCTCGGCAAAATCCTTGTAAAGCATGGTGTCCAGCCCCTTGGGCATGGCCGCCAGCCGGTCGCCGAAGCCCGCGTCCATAAGGGCTTTCGTCGCCCGCGTCCGGTCGTACTTGGCGCTGCCCGCCACATTTTCTCCCAACGGCTGGGACAGGAGCTGGAAGTCCTGAAACACCACGGAGAAAATCTGCATATAGTCCTGATAGTTATACTTGCGGATGTCGATGCCGTTCAGGAGAATTTCTCCCTCCTGCGGGTCGTACAGGCGGCACAAAAGCTTAATAAAGGTGGTCTTGCCGCTGCCGTTCTCGCCCACGATAGCCAGCCGCTTGCCGACCTTGAACTTCATGGACACATTTTTCAGCGCCCAATCCACCCGGCCGGGGTAGCGGAAGGATACATTGCGGAATTCCACCTCATACTGCCGGTCAGAGCGCTTTTCCGTGGTCAGGCTGCCCTGATACATGGAATTGGGGATATCCAGAAATTGGAAGGTTGCGTCCAGATAATCCGCGTTGGTTTTCAGGGTACCGAACTGCGCAGTCAGCTCAAAAATGCTGCCCGCCATGGCGGTGGCCGCGCCCACATACTGAGTCACGCTGCCCACGTCAAACGCGCCGCCCCATGCCTTCAGGCAGGTGAACACGTAGACAAAGCCGGTGATCAGCGCCACAATTCCCGTACCAAGGGCAGAATAGGTGCCGATCGGGCCAAGCGCAAGCCCCCCGAACACGCCTTTTGCGCCAAAGGCCACATTACCGTCCCAGTATGCCGACACCAGATTCTGCTGATTGTACATCCGGATATCCGCGCCCCGTCCCTTATGTTCGCCGATAAAACCGAAGAATGAGAATACGCGGTTACTCAAAGTCGCTTCCTTCGCCGCACTGCTCCAGTAGGAGGTGGACTTTTCCTCAAATTTCCCCGCCAGAATGCAGATAAAGATCATAACGCCTGCCAGAATCAGGATGAACACGGGATTGTTCAGAACAGTCAGCCATCCGGCGGTTTCCGGCACCGGGGAGGTAAACAGGGTAACCGTCAGCGCAATGCCGCTCAAAATGCCGATGATGCTTTTCAGCGTGCGCTCATAAATCGATGGAACCCGCATCAGGCCAAAGCTTGACCAGTTCTCGTTCTGGTCGATCTGCGTCCGCAGATCGTGGGTCTCCTGTTTGTCCACGTCCACATAGTCCATGGAGAAGAATTTCCGGCAGAACAGGACCCCTTTTCTGCCATAGAGGTCATCCAGCAGGGTTTCCGTCCGCTGGAACAGCACCGCCTTCGCGACGGCGCACAGTCCGGTACACAGCACCCCCGCGATGACCCAATTCCGAAGCACATCCGGTCTGCGGAGCAGCGCCAGCTCCTTCAGGATCTGGGCGGAGAAAAACACCGTCACATAGGGCAGAATTGCGCCCACGACGGTATACAGCGTCGCCGCCGGGAAAAATCTGCGGCTGACTCCGTGCAGCGCCTTTGCCGCACGGAAATGAACGGACAGAGCGTGCCTGAAACTCATTTTCTTTTTCATAATCAGAACGCCTTCCCTTCCTGATAATAGCGGCTCTGGACTTCAAAGAGCTTGGCATACGCCCCGCCCCTCGCCAGCAGCTGATCGTGGGTGCCTTCCTCGGTGATATGGCCGTCCGCCACGAAGATGATGCGGTCACAGAACCGCGTGGACGCCAGCCGGTGAGAGATGAACAGAGAGGTCTTCCCCGCCGTCATGTCCTTGTACTTCTGATAGATGTCGTTTTCCGCCAGAGGGTCGAGGGCGGCGGTGGGTTCGTCCAGCAGCAGGATCGCGCCGTCCTTGTACAACGCCCGCGCCAGCATCAGCCGCTGGGTCTGGCCGCCGGAGAACAGCACGCCGTCCAGATAGACCTGCCTGCCCACGTGGGTGTCCAGCCCTTTGGGCAGCTTCTGAATGGTCTCCGTCAAGCCCGCCTTTTCGATGCAGTCCCAGAGCTTTTTCGTGTCGATATTCTCATTGGTCTGGGCAATATTCTCCGCCACGGTCACGTCCAGAATGGAGAACTCCTGAAACACAGCGCTGAACAGCCCGTAATATTCCCGGCGGTTAAAGTCCCTTACATCCACGCCGTTCAGCAGCACCCGCCCCTCGGTGGGGTCGAACAGGCCGCACAAAAGCTTTACAAGGGTGGTCTTGCCCGCGCCATTCAGTCCCACGATGGCCAGCTTTTCTCCGGGGCGAACCGTCAGGTCAAGATCGTGGATGGTATCCTCCTCCGCGCCGGGGTAGCGGAAGGACACATGCTCCAGCTTCAGTTCGTAGGCGTCCGCCTTGGGAATCGCCGTCCCACCCTCGAACCGGAACGGCTCCGGATATTCCAGAAATTCCCGCACCTGAGAAAGGTCGAGGCTTTCCTCATGCAGCTTCTCCGCCGCCTGCAAAATGCCCATGACCCATGTGGTGAAGGTGGACACCGCGGTAAAATACAGGATAAACTCCGGCACGCTGAGAGAATCCCGAAGCGCCAGATGAAGAAGGTACGCATAGGCAATGCCGTTTCGTGCCATGGTGAGCAGCGCTTCGGTGACATCCGCCAGCAGCTTGATCTTCTCGCAGCGAAGCCGGAAGTCCAGATATACGTTGTGAATGCGGTCAAGCAGTTCGTTCAGCCAGTTTTGCAGGCCAAAAATGCGAATATCCTTCGCCAGCTCCACGGATTCCGCTTTTTTCCGGATGTAGGACTTCTTCGCGTAAAACGTCTCTTCCTCATCCCGGTGCCGGAAAATCCAGTTGCTGGAATACCGGGACACCAGAAATCCCACCACGCAGGTCGCAGCAATCACCACCAGCAGCACCCAATTCAGGCGGGACAGGATGGCAAGGTACACCAGGAAACCGCCCACGTTCTGCAGCAGCACCGTCAGGGTTCTCCAAATGTTTTCCGCCGCTTCAGTGTTGCCCTGCACACTGTGGTGCGCCTTTTCCTTGAGCTTGATGAACTTCACGTCCAGCGTATTGGGAAAAGAGGTCATATTGCATTTTCTGGCGATCATGCCGACGATGCCGGAGCGCACATCCACCCGGGGGTACATGGAGATCTCCCGCAAATATTCCTTCAGACCCATGGTCAGAAACAGCGCCAGCGTAAACAGTCCGATGGTACCCAGCAGCTCGCCCACGGGGGCATGGCGCTCTACGCAGCTTAATATCTCCGGCGCAACGTACAGCTGCGTCAGGTTGTACAGCACTTCCAGCGCCGCCATGGCGACGCAGATAAACAGAACCCGTTTTCTGACCTTCCATGCGATCTTCACCATCCATCCCACGTTCTGGGCGGCGTTGTATTTTGGCTTTATTTTGTCTTTCATTTCGCCTCACCTCGTGAGCATACTCTATCACAAAAAGACGTCCCCGGAAGATTCTGGGGACGAATTGCTTATTTTGGGTGACGAACTGCATTTTGGGGGTTTCCTCATACCGAACTCCAATTAAAATCTTTAGAAAAGATTTTAATTGCCCGAAGGGCATGAAGTTCATATGAGACTTGTTTTGTGATTTCTTTCCTTATAAATCACAAAACCGGCAGCGCCATTAGGCGATGCCTTCCTGATTAAAATCAAAGATTTTAATCAGGAAATAGTATCAGACCTGCGGGATGAGGATTTCCGTGGTGAATGCTCCATCTTCGCTGTTGCGGCTCAGGTAGCCGTCGTAGCGGGACACGATGTCGTCTATCCGCACCAGCCCGAAGCCGTGCCCCTCCCCCTTGGAGGTTTTGAAGCCCTTGCCCACCTTACTTAGCTTTTTCGCGGCGGTGAAGTTGGTGAAGGAAATATAGAGCTGCGTCCCCTTCATGTCCATGTACACCCGGATCATCCGCTTTTCCTCCGGCAAGGCCATGCTTGCCTCCATGGCGTTATCGAACAGGTTGCCGATGATGCAGCACAAGTCCAGCTCCGACATTTTCAGCTTCACCGGGATGTGGGCGTCCACCTGCGTCGGGATGTTCCGGGAACGCGCAAGGGAAATTTTGCTGTTGAGAATGGCGTCGGCCATGGGGTTGCCGGTTTTTACCACGGTGTCCACGGTATTTAGATCCGTATCCAACTCGTCCAGGTAGGCTTTCAGGGCGTCCATGTCCCCATTCGCCGCCAGCACCTTCATCATCTGGATGTGGTTGCGGTAGTCATGCCGCCAGCCCCGAATCTGCCGGTACATATTTTCCACTTCCCGGTAGTGGGTCTCGATCAGCTCCCGCTGATAGGCCGCAATGCGCTTGTCGATTTGTTTGGAAAAGAAAGACATAGCCAATCTCCTATGTGTGCTTGATGATCGCCCGGTTCAAGGGTTCGTAAGCGCCCCTTGGCAGGGGCAGCAGCGTGCCGTCCGACAGGCTGACCTCCGTTTTCGTGACGCGCCGGATGTACTTCAGGTTAATGATCAGGCTCCTGCCCGCGCGGAAGAACCGGTCGTCCAGTTCCTTTTCAAACTCGTTCAGGCTCCGCTTGACGGTGTACTCCGCCTTTGCATGAATCGTCACATAATTCTGCCGCACGTCCAGATACCGGATGTCATAAAAGGGAATCCGTACCATTTCGCCGCCCAGCTCCAGATTCAGACACCGTTCCTCCCGCTTCCGCTTTTCCAGCGCCCGGTTCAGCACCGCGAACAGCTTTTCCCGGCTGACGGGCTTCATCAGATAGTGCAGCGCCGCCACCTCGTAGCCCTCGGCGATATAGTCGGAATACCCGGTGACGAAGACGATCTGCACCGCCTCGTTGTCTTTGCGCACCCGTTTTGCCAGACTTACGCCGTCCATAGCGCCCATTTCGATGTCCAGCAGCAGAATGTCCCAGTTCTTGTCCTCCGCGTACCGGAACAGGAAGCTCTCGGCGGAGGAAAAGGCGGTAATTTCCGCCTGATGCCCGGCCTGCGCCGCCCAATCCTTTACCAGACCGGAAACATATTCCCGGTCTTCCTCCGCGTCGTCGCAGACCGCGATCCTTAATTCCATCATCCCGCCCCCTTTTTTGTCATTATATCTGTTTTTTTCGCCGCTTGCAAGGGCGAAAAGGGAAAGGAAGCATACCCAGTCCGGGTATGCTTCCAAAAAGCTCAGTTCTCGTATTTTCCTTTCGCCGGCGCGGGAAGGCGCTGGGCAATTTTTTCTGCCAGCGCGTTTCCGATGAAGGCAAAGGCGGTTCCGACGATGATGGAGAAGATCACGTCGGTCGGGTAGTGGACGTACAGGTACAGCCGGGAGAACGTGACCAGCATGGCAATCACCATGGCAGGAATGCCCATCCGCTTGTCGTAGATCATCAGCGGTATCGCCGCCTCAAAGGAGGCGATGGTATGTCCCGACGGGAAGGAGTAATCGTGCTGAGCGTCGATCAGCAGCTTGATGGTAATTCCGAAATTCTCATACTGAAAATCATACGGTCGCGGCCGCGCCACAAGGGGTTTCAGCGTCACGTTACAGATCAGCACACCCATTACAAGGGCGATGCCCATGGCGATGCCGGTTTTCCGCGTCTTGGGGAATACCAGCATCAGTACCGCCCATGCGATCCAGAAGATGCCGCCCTCCCCGAACAGTGTCACGATGGGCATGACGGCATCCAGAAAGCCGCACTGCAAGTGCGCCTGAATCCAGTCCAGAATCGGCAGGTCAAAGCTGACCGCCAGTTGGTTCAGTAATGCCAGCATATTAGCCTCCTTCCGTCGCGTCGGTGCCGGACGGCGTCTCGAACAGAGCGTACAGCGTCATCGGCTCCAGCGTGGTGCCGTTGGGGATGGTGACATGGCCGTTTTCATCCGGGTCGAAGGCCATGGTGTAGGTGGTGCCGTTATCGTACTTGTCGATACGATACCAACCGATGAATACCTTGCCCTCGGGGGCGGAGACCAGCGGGGTATCCAGCTCCGTAGCGTCGGTCTTGACAAACTCGCTGCTCAGGACGGTATCGCCGTTCATGAAAGTCAGGCGCACCTTGCCCACCGGCGCGTTGACATCCGCGTTGGTGGCGTCATAGACCAGCCACTTGCCGGTGTCCTGCTTCCGGAAGAACAGAGTCGAGTCATACCCGAAGTCCTTGGTGGTGCCGTCTTTACGAGTGACGTTCAGGGTCAGCGACACACGGGCGGAGAACAGATCGTCGCTGTAGCGGGCGTAATCGGAAACCTCTTCCTTGGTGAAGCGGTAGCCGTTATTGCCCTGCATCCACAGGTTGCCGCTCAGGTTGGTGATGACGCTGTAGGCCTCAGAGGAGGTGTCGAAATACTTGGCAATGTCCGCCTTGGATGCCTTCTCGATCATGAACAGGCAGTAGGTCTTCGCCGCGTTCAGCGCCGCTTCCCTCTCGTCGTCGGAGATGGTGTTGGCCTGGGTCTGCTCGGTAAAGGTATGGGTCCCGGCGTCGTAGCTGACCTCCATGGGATTGCCCGACTCGTCAAAGATCGTGACGGTGGGGGTGGCCATCAGGTTGGAAATTTCCTGGGTGCAGATGCTCACGCCGGTGATGCCGATGGGCAGCCGTTCCGCCGCCGCAGTGGTGGCGATCTGAATCACGTGGCTGTCGTCCAGGGGAACACCGTTAACCTCGACGGTGTGGCCGTCGGTATTCTTGATATAGAAGGTCTCGCTCCGGTCGAAGAACAGCTCAACGCCGCTCAGCTCCCAGTCGGGAATGTCGGTGATGGCAGCCGTCTGACCGGACAGGGTAAAGGAAGCGATCTTCTCGTCCCCCAGGAATACAAGATACTTCTTATCGCCGGAAAGACCCGCGGAGGTCTCCTTGAAGGTCAGCTGAGAATCGCCCACCTTGTTTTCCATATAGGCGACGAACTGATCCTTGCCCTCGTAGGGGGTGTCCTCTATCCCGGCGGCGTCGTACAGAGCGCTCCAATCGGGGTGGGAGAACAGCTGTTCAAAGACCTCCTGGCTCTTGGTGGTGGGCTGGGCGGCCTGATAATCTGTCAGCCAGCCCTGGAGCCACTGAAGGCCAAAGAACGTGGCCACAAAGAACACCAGGATGAACATGAAATACAGGGTGTAGAAGATCACGCCACCCAGCCGCGGTCCTTTGCGGCGCTTTTCCGGCATCGCCTGAGCCGCGGGCGGCCGCTTTCCGCTGGGCTGCCGGGTTGGCTGACTCTGCCGTACATTTTGCTGACGGAGGGGCTGCTGCGCCCGGGCAGGGTTGGTCTTCGGCGGATTTTCCCGCACCGGCTGGCGGGGGGGCTGCTCCTGGGAAGGGGCGCTGTTGCGCTGGGCGACCAGCTGGGAAACATCCACCGTGGTTCTTTTATTTTTAGAATCGAATTTTCCTTGATACATGGTTTCCCTCACTTCCTTACGGCGCAACCATCCAGAAAGTCGGCATCTTTCTGGGGCGTTCCTGCAGCAGGGAATAGCTGTTGATCACCTGCACGGTACCGGCTTCGCCAAACAGGCCGTAGGTATCCCGGTAGACCATAATGCTGGACGAGCCGCCGTCCATATTGCAGGCGTTCACGACGCCGTATTCGATCATGATGTCGATGACGTCCTTATAGGTGCCGCCTGCGGAGCCGGCCTGACGGCCGTCGATGCACACGAACACCACGGCGCCGTCCTTCCGCTGGCCGATGGCGGTACGGGGGTTCCAGCCGGAATTGGAGTTGTAGGCCTCCTGGTTGATCTCGCCGTTCATGATGAGGACGGGGCCGAAGCAGCAGCCGTCCCGGATGTTCAGCTCCTCCGCCTGGGCTTTGCTCAGATTGTCCTGAGCGACCACAAGGATGTTGTCCTTGTTAAAGCCCGCGAAGCCCTTGATGCCGTTGGGGGGAGAGCCGGTCGTCCACTTGCAGACGCCCTTGGAGTAAACCAGTCCCTCCGGCACGGAGCCGACGGAGGGGTCGGAGGTGCCGTTGTCGAAGAACGCGCCCGCATTGACACCGGCAATGGCGCCGTCGGTCTCGATCTGGTCGTCGATACGGGTGCCGGGAATGGATGTGGAAAAATTCTCCGTGGAGGTGCCGAGGTAGACCTTGCTGGGGTCACGGACGATCATAATATGGGCGTTGTAGGTATCGCCGGAATGGGACTCAAAACGAATGCCGTCGGGGGAATTCGCCCATTCGTCGGTACCGGTGGAGATCGCCGCGTCCTTGTTGATGACGATTTCAGACGTATTGGAGAACTCGTCCGTCAGGTTAGAATCTTCCCGGGTGCGAATGGAATCCAGCGTCTCCGCGTCCATGAACAGGCCGGGGATCCACTTGGTTCCGCTGGGCTCCAGCAGGGACATGGTCAGCACGTCCCGGGCGGCAGGCGACGGGCCGTTGAAGATCAGGTTCAGCGCCAGACACGCCGCCACCAGAATCAGGGCGATCACGGTAAACAGCACCAGGAAAAACCGCCGGACGATCCGGCCGAACAGGCCGCTGCCCTTCTTCTTTTTCTTCTTGGGCGGTCTGGAAGCCCCGCCCCGCTGGGAAGGAACAGGATCATAATCGGGCATTGTATTACGTTTGCTCATTTTTTCTCAACCTCGGGTTCATTTTGTTTCTGGGGCGCGAACACCCAGCGCTGCTGAATCATATAGCCGATGATATAAAGCAGAATCATCACGACCACGTAAATCAGCGTGTGCAGCACGCCGGTGGGCTTTACGTGGAAAAGCACATACGCGCCGTCGGTCAGCAGAATTTGCAGCAGCATCTGGGGGACCGCCAGGCAGTAGTAGCGAAGCATGGTCTTGCCGGTACCCGCGGTGTTCCTGAACACCAGCTTCTTATTGAGGAAGAAGTTCAGCAGAGACGAGATCACTCTCGCACCCACGCCTGCCGCTGCGGTGAGGACGAAGCCCTCCAGCGTCTTTTTAAGCAGAGCGGTAAACAGGGTGAACAGGCCGGTGTCCACTGCGGCGCAGACGATGGAATTTATCGTATACCGGAAGAAATGCGCCAGAATCAGCTTGTATATCCGCCAGGAATCCACAAAGGTGCGGAAATGGGAGCTTTTGTTCTCCTCAATGTACACGGTGCGGATCTTGTTCTCCTCGAAGGGGATGGCCTTTTCCTTGAACGCCAGAAGCATATTGGTCTCGTACTCAAACCGGTCCCCCGCCACGTCCACCAGCTCCTCCACTGCCTCCCGGGGCAGCGCCCGCAGGCCGGTCTGGGTGTCGGAAATGGTCATGCCCACGAAGGTCTTGAACACCAGCGACGTGGTGTGGTTGCCGAACCGGCTGCGCTTCGGCACGTGGTCCAGCGTAAAGTCCCGGCAGCCCAGAATGCAGTGCCCGGTCTCCAGCATTTTCTCGCAGCACGCCCGGGTATCCTCGGGGTGGTGCTGGTTGTCGCCGTCCACCGTCACGACGCCGGCGCCTTCGGGACAGTTGTCCAGAAACCACCGGAAAGCGGTCTTCAAAGCCGCGCCCTTCCCCCGGTTCACCTCATGATGGAGCAGATGAATTTCGGGATGAGCCGCGGCGGCGTCCGTGAAATAATGTAAATTTTCCTGCTTGCTTCCGTCGTTGACCAGAATGATGTTGGAAAAGCCGTATTCCAGCAGGCCGTCGATGACGGCGTTCAGCTTCTCGTCCGGGTCCAAAGAAGGCAGGACGACAGAAATTTTCGATAGATCTTGCATCTTTTTTGCCTTTCTGAATACTTGCCCGTATTCCGGGCGCAGATAGTCACACGAAACTCAGTATACTATAGCATATTTCTTTTCATTTGCAAAGAGTTTTCGTAAAAACTTAATAGAAAAAGTCGATTTGAACGCTTCCCCGTCCGCCGTCTGCGGCTTCGCTTGACACGTTTGCCCGGGTATGGTAGATTAGTAAGTAGAATATCCAGCAAAACACCCTGTATTCCAGTGTTCCACCCGGGAAAAACTTCCATCGGACGGCAAAAGGAGGATGTCCATGCTGCAGACGCTCACCACGCCCAGAGGCGAAACGCTTTCCGGCACGCCATGGCAGGTCTATCCCAGACCGCAGATGCGCCGGGATTCTTACATAAACCTGAACGGAGAATGGGATTTTGCCGTATCCCACGAGGAACCGGAAACATTTGATATGCGCATTCTGGTGCCCTTCTGCCCGGAGTCCCGGCCTTCCGGCATCGGGCGGCATTTTGAAGAAGGCGCGCCATTGTGGTATCGCCGCCGCTTTCTTCTGCCCGAGGGCTTCCGCCGGGAGCGGGTGCTGCTCCACATCGGCGCTGCCGACCAAATTGCAGAGGTGTTCGTGAACGGGCAGTACCTGTGCCGCCACGAGGGCGGCTATGCCTCCTTCTGCGTGGACATCACCGAAGCGCTGGCGGAGGAAAACGAGCTGGTCATCCGCTGCACCGACGATCTCCACGATCAGGCTTTCCCCTACGGCAAGCAGGTGATGAACCGGGGCGGCATGTGGTACACCCCCGTGTCCGGTATCTGGCAGACGGTGTGGCTGGAAAGCGTGCCGGGCACTTATATCGAGAATCTGAACATTGAAAATCACGGCGCGTCCGTGACGATCTCCACGGTTCCGCCACTGGAGGGTACAGTCAGCGTGGAGCAGCTGGGGCAGTTCCCGCTGGAACACGGGCAAGTGACCATCACCCCGGAAAATCCCCATTTCTGGTGCCCGGACGCCCCCTATCTTTACCATTTTACCCTGGAAACGGCGCAGGACAGGGTGGAATCCTACTTTGCCATCCGTTCCTTGGAAATCAAAAAGGTGGGCGAATATCCCCGCCTGTGCCTCAACGGCAAACCTTATTTTTTCCACGGTCTGCTGGATCAGGGCTACTGGCCGGAGGGGCTGCTCACCGCCCCCGCCCCGGAAAGCTATGCCGACGATATCCTCGCCATGAAGCGTCTCGGCTTCAACACCCTGCGCAAGCACATCAAAGTCGAGCCGGAGGAATTCTACTATCAGTGCGACCGGCTGGGCATGATCGTCTGGCAGGACATGGTCAACAACGGCAGCTACCGCTATTTCCGGGACACCGTGCTTCCCACCGTCGGCATTCAGAAATGGAACGACCGGCGTCTTCACTGGGACGAACGAAGCCGGAATGCCTTCCGTCAGGGCGCAGCCGACGCGGTGAATCAGCTGAAAAATCACCCCTGCATCTGCTATTGGACGATCTTCAACGAGGGCTGGGGGCAGTTCGACAGCGACCGCGTCTGCGGATGGTTCCGCACGCTGGACGCTACCCGCTTCATCGACACCACCTCCGGCTGGTTCCGTGGAAAGAACACCGATGTGGACAGCCGCCACCAGTATTTCGGAAAGCTGCGTCTGGAGGGCGACGGTCTTCGTCCGTTGGTGCTATCAGAGTTCGGCGGGAAAACATGGCGGGTCGAGGGGCACATTTTCAACCCCGACAAAACCTACGGCTACGGTGCCTGCCCGACGAGAGAAGCTCTGAACGAAGCGGTAGCGGCGCTCTACCGGGAATCCATTGTCCCCGCCGTGGAAAAGGGTCTGTGCGCCGCCATCTACACCCAGGTCAGCGACGTGGAGGATGAGGTGAACGGCCTGATAACCTACGACCGTCGGGTGGTCAAGCTGGACGCGGACACCATGCTGCCCATTTCCAGAGCGTTGCAAGACGCTATGGAAAAAACAGTTGCATCTTTTGGAAAAATGGGCTAAAATAGACGGGATAAAAGGAGGGATCTGAATGCAGTCAGTACCCGAAAAGGAAACCATGGACGCCATTGCGGAGCTATTCAAGGGCTTTGCCGATTCTACCCGGGTGCATATTCTGGCGCTTCTGTCCCGACAGGAGCTGTGCGTGACGGACATTGCGGAGACTGTGGACGTCAGCCAGAGCGCCATTTCCCACCAGCTTCGGATTCTGAAGCAAATGCACCTGATCAAATTCCGCCGGGAGGGGAAGAACATCCTCTACTCTCTGGCTGACGACCATGTGAAGACCATTCTGCAAATGGGTCTGGAACACGTTCTGGAGTGAAGAAGACTGAGGCAGCACTTTCATGTGCTGCCTCGATTTTTATACCTCGTAATATTCCATTCTCCCCGCGTACTCCCGGCAGAGCGATTCCATTTCCTCTTCCGCAGGGAAGCCGTTGGCCGCGCCGCTGACACGTATCTTTGCGGACGCAAAAACCTGCGCCCGTGCCAGCGCATCCAGCGGGCGGTATCCCCGCGCGAAATGATGCAGGAAGCCGCTGAACAGGGCGTCCCCCGCGCCCACGGTGTTGACGATTTCCCCCACCTGCACGGCGGGCAGGGCGAAAATGCGGTTTTCCTCCCGGAGGTACATGGCCGCGCCCTCGGCTCCCCTGCCGAGAACGATAATACGGTTTCCGTAAGTGTCCCCCAGCGCCCGCAGAAAATCCCGGTAGTCTCCACGAATTCCCTCGTCGCTGAGGAACAGAATATCCGCACAGGACATGAATTCCCGGTTGAATTCGTCGTGGATGTCCGAAAGCACATGGACATCTGTGGCCACGGTTTTGCCCAGCGTCTTCGCCTGATGCAGCAGCGGGCGATTAAAATTGATGTTGCAGGCGGCCACCACGTCAGCGTCCCGGCAAATGTCCTCCGGGAAGTCGTAGGGCGTTTCCTGAATGTCCTTCAGGTCGCAGTAGATCTGCCGCTTCCCCTCGCCGTCATAAAGCACCACGGAGTTGGGCGTCTCCTTCAATCTGGGTTTGACCCAGTCCGTTCCGATTCCCGCCGTGCAAAGCTGGCTCTGGATATATTCCGCCGGGAAGTCCCGCCCCGTCATGGTAAGCAGAGTCACGTCGTCCCCCAAGGTTTTCAGTGCTTTGGAAATGTTGTACGCCACGCCGGACACGGCGGTGTTCACCCCGAAAAAGGGGTAATCAATTGGGTAATAGTTCACCGGGAACTGCCGCACCCGCACGGTCGTCTCCGTGTTGATCAGCCCGGATACCAGAATGTTCGCCATATTTTCCTCCATCAAACAGGCAGAAACGCCGCGGCCACCGCGATCACAATGGCGGGCAGCAGATTCGCCACCTTCACTTTCTTCCCGAAAAGCAGATTGATGCCGACGCAGAAAATCAGCACATTTCCCACCAGCGACAGGTTCGCCAGCGCCCCTTCGGTCATGACCGGCCGCATCAGTCCCGCAAGCGCCGTCATGCTCCCTTGCAGCACCGCCACGGGAATTGCGGAAAATGCCGCGCCTTTTCCCATGGAGCTGCTCATCACCATTATGATGATCAGGTCCAGCACCGCTTTGGTTGCGAGGATGGAATAATCCCCGGTCAGTCCGTCCTGAATGGAGCCGACGATGGCCATTGCCCCGATGCAGACGGTCAGGGACGCGCTGACGAAGGCATTGACGAACATCTTGTCCTTGGCGTTCCCGGTTTTGACCTTCAGCCACTGCCCCAGCCGCTCAAACGCGCCCTCAATGTTCAGCGCTTCCCCGATCACCGCGCCGATGGCAAGGCACCCGATGATCAGCATCGCACCGCTGCTGACGATCTTTCCGTCCTGCACCGTGAGCATACCCTCCATGGCGCCGGAAATGGCGATAAACAGCGTGCCCACACCGCAGACCTTCATCAGCGTATCCTGCGCGCTCTGGCTCAGGACGCGTCCAAACAACGCCCCGCACACACCGCCTGCCAGAATCGCGGCGGTGTTGATGACCGTTCCAAGCCCAACCATGTGCTTTCCCTCTTTTCCCGATTTGCCCAAATTCTACTGCATTCTGCTGAAAATGTCAACCAGACGCCGGGATATTGACTTTCCATCCGGGAAACAGTATACTATTTTTTGAGGTGATACTATGACAGCATCGACGCTGAAAGGTGCGATCAAAGGCACCCTGAAAGGCATCCTGAACACAGCCGCGCCGGTTTTCAGCCGGAGATCCGCCATGGATTCTTCCAGCGCACGGGAAACGCTGCTGCGCTTCTCCCCTCCCCCCACGGGAACCGCGGCCGCGGACAACCGGCTGCTGGAGCCGGAATGCGATTTGCAGATCGTGATCCCGGCCTATAACGTGGAAGCCTATCTTGCCCAGTGCATGGACTCCGTGCTGGCGCAGGAGACAAAGTATACGTACCGCGTCATTCTGGTGGACGACGGCGCGACCGACACCACCCCCGCGATCGCAGACACCTACTCCGACGACCCGCGGGTGACAGTCATTCACCAGCGGAACAAGGGACATTCCGGCGCGAGAAATACCGGGATTCTGGAAATTTTTGGCAAATACATTATGTTTGTTGATTCCGATGATTTTCTTCTGCCCGGTGCCATTGACGCCCTGTTGGATACCGCATTTGCCCACGACTGCGATCTGGTGGAGGGCGGCGCATATTACGTGTATGACCATGGGAAAGCCATCATGCACCGCTACAAATCCGACCAAAAGATATCCTCCCCTTACGCACTGCATGGACAACCTTGGGGAAAAGTTTACCGAGGCGCACTATTTGAACACCTCTGCTTCCCGGAGGGCTACTGGTACGAGGACTCCCTGCTCTCCTACCTGATTTTCCCCAATGCCAAAAACGTCTGGG
Organism: Firmicutes bacterium CAG:110; assembly: GCA_000434635.1. Classification (GTDB taxonomy): domain Bacteria; phylum Bacillota; class Clostridia; order Oscillospirales; family Oscillospiraceae; genus Faecousia. The sequence goes on from HF988139.1 coordinate 54,801, forward strand.
TCACAGGACATATGGCCTACGGCTACCGCATCAATCAGGCCGGCATTGTCAAGTCCTCCCACGGCAAGCCCAAGTCCGTGGACACCTACTGGATCACGGAGGAACTGATGGCAGAGCACGCCCAGGCGGGGCTTCCGGCAGACGGCGCCTATTTCCGCTACATTCTGCTGCAAATCCGTCTGAACCAGCACCGCATCGCGGACCTTCCGGAAAACATTCAGGAGAGCGTGTTCGTTCTGACCTGTGACCTTTTCTGCAATACCTTCCCCGCCGACCTGGACGTTTCCGGAAATCGCACGCTGATAAAGGCTCTGCGAACCCGGGACTTTGGCATGTATAAAATGTGCTGCAAGCTTTTTTAGAAGCAGATGAAAGCCGGCAATCAATGTTCCCGAAAAAGGATTTTAGCCCCCTATCAATCATGTAAGGAGACAAGGACACTATGGAAAATTACAAATTCTCAACACTGGAATACAAGCGCCCCGATCTGGAAGCGCACCGCACACAGCTCGCCCAATGGAAAGCCGCAGTCGGGCAGGCGGAGAGCTACGAAGCCCTGCGCAGCCTGATTTTTGAGATCGACCACGAGAGCTGCGAACTGTTCACCCAGTATTCCATCGCGCACATCCGCCACACGCTGGACACGCGGGATGAATTTTATGAAGCGGAGATCAATTATTTGCAGGACACACTGCCCACGCTCAGCGGCGATGAGGTGGCGCTCAGCGAAGCAATCGCGGCCAGCCCCTTCCGGGCGGACATCGAGCGGGAATTCGGCAAGCAATACTTTGTCTCCATGGACTTGCAGAAGAAGCTGTTCTGTGAAGCCAACATCCCGCTGCGTCAGCAGGAGAGCCGCCTGACCAACGAATATCAGAAGATCATGGCCACCGCCGAGATCTCCTTCGACGGCAAGACTCTGAATCTTTATGGCGTCCAGAAATACTTCGAGCATCCCGACCGCACGGTGCGTGCCGCCGCCGTCAAGGCGTACTCCAAGTTCTACGAGGACAACGAGCCGCGTCTGGAGGAGATCTGGAGCGAACTCATCCGCATCCGCAACCAGATGGGCAAAAATCTGGGCTATGAAAACTACATTCCCGTGGGCTATCTGGAGCAGGGACGCACGGACTACGGCGAAAAGGAAGTCGCGTCCTTCCGGGAGCAGGTGCGCACATTCCTCGTGCCGCTGTGCCAGAAGCTCTATGACGCGCAGGCAAAGCGCCTCGGCATCGACCATGTCATGTGGTACGACGAGAAGATGGTCTTCCCGGACGGCAACGCCGAGCCTGCGGGCGACGACGCCTTCATGGTCAGGACCGCCCAGAAGATGTACCACGAGATCAGCCCGGAAACCGGCGAATTCATCGACTTCATGATCGACCACGAGCTGATGGACCTGCAGAACAAACCGGGCAAGGCCTCCACGGGCTACATGACGAGCCTGCCCAGCCTGAAAGCTCCCTTCGTGTTCTCCTGCTTCAACCACACGATTTTCGACATGCAGGTGCTGACCCACGAGCTTGGTCACGCCTTCGCGGGCTACATGGCCATGCGCAGCCAGCCGATCGCAGACTTTTACAGTGAATCCACCGACATCGCGGAGATCCACTCCATGTCCATGGAGCAGTTCGCCTACCCCTATGCCGAGTGGTTCTTCGGCAATCAGGCGGACAAGTTCCGCTTCGCCCATTTGCAGGAGGCGCTGACCTTCGTCCCCTTCGGCGTGGCCGTGGACGAGTTCCAGCACATCTGCTATGCCCATCCCGAGATGACGCCCAAGGAGCGGACATATCAGTGGCACCTGCTGGAAGAAAAATATATGCCATGGCGGCGCTACGAGGACGACGCTTTCATGGAGCGGGGCGGCTACTGGTATCACAAGCTGCACATCTACCTCTACCCCTTCTACTATATCAACTACACCCTCACCACCATGGGCGCGATGGAGTTCAAGAAGAAGTACGCCGAGAACAGGGACGCGGCGTGGCAGGACTATCTCAAGCTCTGCAAGACCGG
>HF988139.1:56843-59100 GCA_000434635.1 Firmicutes bacterium CAG:110
CCGGCGGCAGCCGCAGCTATCTGGAAACGCTGCGCTACGCGAATCTGGCCACCCCCTTCGAGCCCGGCTCCGTGGAGCGCGCCTGCGGGTACGCGGAGGAAATCCTGCTCAGGCAGATTGCGGAGCAGGCGAAGTAAGTGCAAGTCAGCACTGCATTCCGATCAAAACCTCCGGCGTTCAGTAAAATAATAAAAAGGCAGACACATGGAAAACCGCCATGATGTCTGCCTTTTCTTTATACTATTAGGGTCTATCTGAAAACCGGAAATATGACCAACAGCGAGGGATTTTTCGCCTGCTGAAGCCATTTTTCCGCAGGAATACTTTGTGTATTACAAGGGAAAATGGTGCACAGCAGGCGGAAAAGACCCGCTGTTTGGGCATGTTGACGGTTTTCAGATAGACCCTAATTGAAAAGGAACGGAATGGAGCGGTCTTGATCGCTCCATTCGTATTATAACGGAAAGCAGCCGGTCATATTGCCGTAGAGCACCGCAAAGGGCGCGGCAAACAGGAAGCTGTCAAACCTGTCCAGAATGCCCCCATGACCCGGAAGAATCCTGCTGAAATCCTTGATGCCAACCGTCCGTTTGATCGTTGACATCGCAAGATCCCCGAATTGGCCGACGATGGAAGCCAAAAACAGGTAAAGGAGCAGCCAGCCGTACCGTATCTCAACGCCCGCACACTGGGAATACAGGGAAGCGATCAGGCCCATGAGAATGACGGAGCTGACCATGCCGCCCAGCCCACCTTCCACCGTCTTTCCGGGACTGATGATAGGCGCCAGCTTATGGGTGCCCACCGCTCTGCCGACGAAATACGCCCCCACGTCATTGACCGTGCAGCCCAGCGTGACAAAGATCAGAACGGCAAGCCCCTGCGGCCACTGCCGGATTTCCACCGCGCTGTAGAAGAAGATGGGAAGCATCAACGCGCAGGGCAGAATGTGCCAAAACCCGATGGAATGAATCTCCTTCATGCGGCTCATAAACAACGCGAACGCCACAATGGCAAGCACCCATACAAACAAAAGGATCTCCGTGTAATATGGAAGCCTCCTCATACAGACTGCGGCCGCAATCAGACTCAGCAGCAGGACATTGTACCAAGTGCAGCATTTCGCGGCCCGAAGCAGCTCAACAATGCCCATAATGCTCAGCATTCGCTTTACCATTAGTAACATCGGTTATAGCTGCTCCCTGAATTTCTCAAGCTGTCCGATCAACGCCTGAATATCTGCTTTCAGCGCAGCGGAATCCGGCGCGGTATATGTGACGGTGCCGAGAACAATGTAGTCGATGGATACGCCAAACAGGTTTGAGAGCGCGATCAGCACATCAACCGAGCAGCCTCTCTTCCCGGACTCGATGAAGCTGATATAGCCGTGGGAAACATTCATATGTTCTGCCAGATCATCCTGTGTGAAGTTCTTTGCAATGCGAAACTCACGAATCCGCGCTCCGCCCTTCGTGTTGTAATACATAAAAAACCTCCGTGAATTTGAAATGTGGGAATTTCAAACGCACAGAGGTGGAGAACGGCAATGAAGCCCTAAAGGTGCAGAAAAGCCCGCAGCATGATTGCTGCGGGCAGAATGGGGCGATATGAAGTTGTGGTGGGGCGGCGCATCCGGAAGAGGCTGAAAAGATAGCGGGGCACAGAGAATGTGTCCCAACAAGGTACAGCCTTGTTCCCTAAATTTGAGGGATGATGCGCCGAAGCCGTACATTTTTCCAAACGTAGAAAAAGCGCAACTCAAATCCCCCGCATCTTGAATTTGAAAAGGATAAATTGTTGCACTTTTGCTAGATTGCGACCAACGACCAAACAGAATTTGTAAATGCAAACCTCAAAGCAGTTTGCTCCCTGCACGCCTTCTATCCTACGGCCTGTGTCAGCACACATGCCGTTGTGCTTTGCGACATGAACGGCAGGCAAATGCCGCTCTCACCCGCGCCGACCAGCAGCTCTGTGCCGCTCGGGCTGATCAGGAGGGGATACGTCTCACACAGATACATCGGGCCGTCCGTGACGCCATAGTTTTTGCCGCCCACAAGCGACAAGCTGAGCGTCACATAGCTCGGCCCGTCCGGAATGGTCTGAATCGTCCAGAAACCGCTCCACATCTCCTCAAATTCGTCGCTGTCTTCGTATCCCCAATTCAGATCGACCGTACCGCCCGTCTCATCCTCAGGATAGAAGCGCAGCGAGAAATAGGCATAGCGGCTGGTTTCCCCCACCATGGTTTCTGTGA
>HF988140.1:0-2230 GCA_000434635.1 Firmicutes bacterium CAG:110
CAAAGATTTTAATCAGGAAATAGTATCAGAATTTGCCCCCGCGCGCGGAGGGTAAATCGCGCACGGGGGCAGTCTGGCGTTGCTCAGAGGCCCTTGTCTACCGTTTCATAGGCGTCTGCAAGATGCTTTCTTGCGGCCTTGAGCCAGGCTTCATTTTGTATTCTGACGGCCCGCCCGTCATCGAGAAGCTTCTGCGTGTCCGCAGGCTTCGGCGTCCCGCCGGTGACGGCTGCGTTGAGGCTTGCCAGCGGGTCGAGCATGTTGTTGATCTGCTCCTGCGTCCGATCGACCTCAATGCCGAGCATCTTGACAGAAGACTGCTTCATCAGTTCCGGCGTCATGTTTTCCACGCGCAGACGGTCTTCGTCCATCAGCGTATGGATCATATTGCCCACAATATGGTGCGTTTTGACAAACGGTTCCCCGACCTCCATGGTCAGCTGCTCGGCCATATGGGTTGCTGCGGTGAAGCCGTCTCTTGCGCGCAGGTAGGCGACATCTTTGCGGATCTTCGTGTGATCCAGGGCCATGCGCAGGATCTTCATGCTGCCGACGACATTCTCCAGATTCTTGCTGAATGCGGGGTAATAGTCAAATATCGTATGATCCGGGAACATGGTGACGGAGCCTGCGCTGGTCATGGCATCACTCAGGTAGGAATAGAAGTGCGAGGCGCGTGAACGCAGCGTGCTGCCGGGATCGTAGTTCTTCTTCTGCGGCATGATCGAGGAACCGGAGCAGACGGCGGCGTCGCCGTCGAGAATGTTGCACTCGGCGCTGGAGAAGAAGGCAAGGTCGCTGCCGACACGGCCGAGCGTTGTGTTGAGAATGGCCATGTCGGAGATGAGCTCCAGAAAATAGTCTGCCGCGGCATTGGCGACCGTGGTGTTCTCCAGCGTTCCGTCGAAGCCGAGCAGCTCTGCCACGCGGTATTTGTTGAGATGGAATGCCGTGCCGATACCGGCGGCCGCACCCATCGGGCATTTGTTGATGGTCGCGTAAGCGTGGCGCAGACGTTCCAGATCGCTTTCCAGATAAGCGTGGATGGTCATCAGATAGTGCGCCCATGTACCCGGCTGCGCGGGCTGGCCATAGGTGTAGAAGGGGATGATGGTATCCAGATTCTCGGATGCGTGCTTTTCAATGGCCTTCTGCGTTTCAACAGCCTCTTCCATCAAATGCAGCGCAGCTTCACGCAGGCTCATGCGCCAGAGCGTGAAGTAAATGTCGTTCCGGCTGCGGCCGACGTGAAGCTTGCAGGCTGTATCCATTCCGATCTCTTCATAGAGCGCGTTTTCGTAGTAAAAATAGATGTCCATACCCGGCGCGGCGTTTTTGAACCGCTCCATGGTCTCTCTGGCCTGTACGCTGACAAGACCGCGGTCAATTTTCTGATAGTCTTCCTTGCTCAGAAGATTCTGTTCGACCAGCATCATACCGAACGCACGGTTGAGCCACGTCTGGTACCAGGCGCGCTGTTCAAAATCGGCAAGACCTTCCTCGCGATTGGCCTGCATGAAATAATTCAATAATTCGTCCAATGTTATTTCTCCATTCTGTATGTGTTAAGCTGTCAAACGCTTCTTTTGCAGCTTGTCCAGGCATTTTATAAAAAACTGCAGCAGCCCGCCGCTGAGCGCCAGACTGGCCAGCGTTCCCCAGCCCCAGGTCCCGCCGAGCGTCCAGCCGATTCCAAACCACAGCGCGTCAGAAATCATCCGCGCCGCACCGATTGGAATACCGGTTCTGCGGCAGAGGCACAGCATCACAATTTCCACACAGCTCCCGCCGCGCCCGGGCCGGAGATAAATGGCTGCACCCAGACTGGAAAACACAATACCTGCCAGCATGAAAATCACACGCACGGAAAGATCTTCCGGTGCAGCCGGAATGACCAGCGCCCAGAGGTCAATGAACACACCGCTGACCAGAGAGGTCACGACTGTGGCCAAACCGATGGAACGCCTGTCCAGCAAGAGCCCGAGCAGCAGAAAAAAGGCGCAGACGCTCCAGATTGCTGTCCCGAGACTCACATGAAAAATTTTACAGATGCCTTCGTCTACCATAAAGATGGGGGCGACCCCCATCGCACTGCTGAACAGCAGCTTTGAACCAAGTGCGCCGACTATTGAGCCGCCCAGAATGACCGCCGGGTCCTTCAAAAGCTGTCTGGTATTCAGCTGTTTCTTTTCCACGGATTACAAGACTCCTTGCTGCGTTGGTGTCCCCC
>HF988140.1:2279-10587 GCA_000434635.1 Firmicutes bacterium CAG:110
GCCCCCCTGCGGATAGAAAGGAAGGATATATGTACGGGAAATGGAATCAGGCGGCGGCCTTCTTCTGCTTGGCGTTGAAGTAGATCGAGCCGAAGACGTTGATGACCAGGCTGAGAGCCGCGGCATACATGTTGCCGATGGCGCCGACGCCGACGACATAGACAAAGTAAATGTCGAGGCAGACGCTTACGATCACGGACAGAACCATTGCGATGGAAGTAGCCTTGTCATTGACGCCCTTCCAGAAGAAGCTCAGCAGAACCGGAATCGCTACAACGGGGCCAAAGGCGTTGGCGCCGATCTTGAAGGCCGTTGCGATGTCGGGAACGACAATTGCGATCAGGGCGATCAGCGTTGCACCGCCGGCAATGACGATACGGCTGATACGGAGCAGGGACTTGTCGCTCAGGCCGGGCTTCATGGGACGGATAACGTCATCGGTGATGGAGGAGGTGAGCAGCAGGAGGAAGGAGTTGCCGGTGGTGATGAGCAGGGAGAGAACGACCGCGATGACCATGCCGCGCAGGCCGACGGGCATATAGGTGGCGACCAAGCGGGTAACGAACAGGGAGCCGTCGGTCATATCGGGGAAGATCTGGTTGATCCACAGGGGCGGAATGACGGAGATGAGCCATACGCAGGTACACACGGCCCATGCGATCAGCTGGCCGCGGACCGCGGATTTTGCATCCTTTGCCGCCAGGGAGTACTTGGAATAGGAGGGCTCACAGGCGACGTTCAGGCTGCTGCTGACAAGGTAGGAGAAGAACAGGCTCATGCTCATCGAGGAGTTGCTGAAGCTGAGCTTTTCGGGGTCAATGTTTGCCATGGCGGTGGAGAGCCCCCCGGCTGCACGGGAAGCAGTGAGTGGGATAACCAGAACGACAACCGCCAGAATGAACAGGGACTGGATCGTGTTGGTGACAGCGGAACCCCACATGCCGGAGAAAAACGTGAACAGGACGATGACGGTGGCGCCGAGGATGATGCCGGTCGTCGGATCGCAGATGTTCAGAGCCTCGGCCATTGCGCCGATGGACTTGAACTGCGCTGCACAGGTGGACAGGCCGACCAGAACGATTGCCCAGGCGGAGATCTTCTGTGCCCGGGGGCTGAAACGTTTGGAAATGTAATCAGGGATGGAGGAAGCCCCGGTCTTGCGGACACGACCGACAAGCAGAACCAGAATCAGCCATGCACCATACCAGAATGCGCTCGTGATAGCCGCGCGTATACCGCCGGCATGGATGAGCTGATAGTTGGAGAACAGAATGGATGCACCCATGCAGGTGGAAATGATGGAACCGGCTACCGTGAAGGTGCCAAGGCTCTGGCCGGCGGTGGTGAAGTCAGACGCCTTCTTGATCTTTTTCTTGGCCAGGTACATGCCGACTGCGATCAGAATGACGTTATAGAGAATAATAACGCTAAAGTCAATACCGTTGAGTAATTTCATCAGAATTGCTCCTTTTTTAATGATTTATACTGAACTCCAATTAAAATCTTTAAAAAAGATTTTAATTGCCTGAAGGGCATGGAGTTCATATGAGACTTGTTTTGCGATTTCTTTCCTTATAAATCACAAAACAGGCAGCGCCTTCAGGCGATGCCTTCCTGATTAAAATTAAGATTTTAATCAGGAAATAGTATTAGAATCCGAGACGTGTTCTGGAATACATGTGGAAACTTTCGCGAATCTGTTCCGGAGTACACTCGCTCATCAGAAGCAGAATCAGCAGCATCCTTGCCTTCAGACAGTCGAGCTGACCGGTTTTCAGATAGCCTGCTTTGTCAAAATAGCTGGGAGAACCTTTGTAATCGCCATAGGTGACCATAAACGGCTCCCCCTTGCCGATGCGCGTACCGACAACAATCGGCAGCTTGTCGCCGTATTTTTCATGCAGCGCGTCCAGCTTTTCAAAAACGGGCTTTGCAATGTCGCATCCGCCTGTGCCGCCAACAACGATACCGGCGTAGCCGTCTTCTTCAATATGATCGAAGACCTTGGCATTCATGCCGAGATAGCAGATCTGGAGCAGGACGTCCTTGATACCGGTTTTGATATTGATCCACGGCATCTTCCGGCGGATCGGCCTGGTGCGGATGCTGACGTCTCCCTCGGCGACCATACCGATCGGAAATTCAGAGCCGAAGGCGGCGCAGTTGGACGGGTGCAGCTTCTGCACATAAAGGGCCGAGTGAATCCACTCGTTCAGGATGACGACAACGCCAAGACCGGAAAGCGCATCCGAAGCGGCGGCACGGATGGCGTTGAGCAGATTGGCAGAGCCTTCCGCACCGCGGGCGGTTGCCACGCGCATGGCGCCCGTCACGACAACGGGAACATCGGTCTGCAAGAGGGTTTCAAATGCGAAGGCTGCCTCCTCCATGCAGTCGGTCCCCATGACGATCACAACGCCGTCGGCCTGATCTTCGTCAATTGCTTTGCGAACCTCCCGGACGATTTCCAGAACATCCGGAATCTGCATATCATAGCCTGCGGCGATATCTTCACGGGCTACAATGGAAATTTCAATGTTTCCGTCGAACTCGTGCATCGAGCGGATATACTCCGCAAGGTCAGTGCGGCGGCGCTTGCCTGAGGCGTCTACCTGGTCAGCAATCGTGGAGCCGCCCAGCAGGAGCGCTCTGACGTGTTTCATAACAACACTCCGTTCTCTTTCTGTTTGTTCCGAAGACCTATGTGCCCTGCCTGCAGTACAGAGCGAGGAGATCATCAGAAATTGTTAAACTCGATTCACTAAATAGTATTTAGTGAATACAATTTAATATTAATACTTTATTTACAAAAGTCAAGCAGAATATGACGACCCTAGTGCAAATCGTGGTTTTCGTCAAAAATTCGACTTGGTTTTCTGGCAAATCGACGAACGGCCAGAAGATGCATACCATTTTTATATGGATCGGTGGGGCTCTTTGATCTGGTTGACTTGACATTTCGTTGAATGATGGTTAAAATTAAACACAATATGAGTGTTGAGAGGTAGCATATGGCCACTAGAAAAGAACAGTCGGACGCCACAAGGGCTGCAATTCTGGAAGCGGGGCGCAAGCTTCTGGCGGAACGCGACGTCAAACATATTTCGATTTCTGACATTATGAAGCAATGCGGCCTTTCCAACGGCCTGTTCTATCACTATTTTGCGTCCAAGGATGCATTTATTACAGCGCTGATTTCGGACGTGTGGTCCGAGAAGGCGCAGTCCCTGTATGATACGTCACTGCCGCCATTGGAACGGCTGCGCAAATACTGTACGCTCAGCCTCCCCGACATGAGCCCGGAGAGTTTTCAGCTCCACCGGAACACGATGGCGTTCAAGCTGACGGATGAATATATCCGCGAGCGCGAGAGCCGGTACGCGGACGACTATATGTTCAAGCATGTGATGCTGTATTTTGAGAGCTGCATCTCAGACGGCGTTTTTTCTGCTGACGTTCCGGCGGAATTTGTGGCCCGGCTGCTGGTCTATGTCAACCACGGCGTGAGCTTCCATGTGGCGCTCTATAAGCGCCAGCCGGATGAGACGCGGATTATCAGCTGGTTCAATCAGTTCTTTGATTCCCTGGAGGAAACAAAACTCAAGCCGTACCTTCTTTAGGCCTGTGCATAGGGAATCCCCGGGGCGCCCGTGAAACGGACGCCCNNGGGGCGCCCGTGAAACGGACGCCCCGGGGTTTGCGCTTGCACACGGCTGCGCCAGCTTAGCGCCTCCCGCATTGCACAGATCAGAGAAGCAGGTGGGCGAATTGTATCCGTCTTTGGTCTGCGTGTTTTTGTATGGCTTCAAGCGCAGATAGCCGGTTCCGCAGCGGCCTCCTTGAACTACGCGGCTAAAGCGTGGTTTTCCTGATACGAGAAGATGATCATTTTTGGCAGGCAGCACAAAACGTAACTGCGCAAATTATCGCTGGGTTGGGATGAATATACCTTTGGCTTCTTCTGTCAACAGGGTGCTGCCATCGCCTTTTTGGATTACATGGGAGCTGTACCGTTGAAAACGAAAGCCGCCCTAGATATTCACACCGGAAATCTGGGACAGCCTTCTTATGTAGAAAAAAGTCAAGGAAAGGGAATATCCCCGTTACAGACTATATCAATAACAACGAGGAAAAATGGTGTCCGATATGATGGAGCTGATTAGTGGACTGGCGTGAATTGCATTTTCAGGTGCCATACTGCATAATGCCCGCTGTATCTGCCACCGTTCTCCCGGACATTGACATCACCTTCGATTGTGAATCCCGTTTTACACATTCATTTTGTCAACTCGATTGTCTCCCCATATTGGCCATCCTTCTTTCCTGATGATTTCTTATCCTCCATTATATTGCGGGAGCCGGTATGAATCAAGATAATTGTGACCGTTTTGCAACGAAAATGGCATGGAGAGCATTGTTGAAAATGCCAGTACAATGGCGATTATCCTTTCCATCTTTTCACCCTTCCCGAATACGCACGGTTTTCTCTATCGCAGTCGTCACTATGTACGACTACCACTCCCGCCTTTTGGCCAAATCCAACATAGAAAACAGTATTTCTCCCACCGTGTCAATGATGTATGCAACGGGCTTACCTTGCGGATACGCAGGGTTCTTCGGATCTCTTTCGGGTAGACGATTCTACCTAAATCGTCTACCCGCCGCATACTGCCTGCCGCAGGGCAAGCCTGAAATGGACGATCATGCCGCTTGATCCCATTTTATACTGAACTCCAATTAAAATCTTTAGAAAAGATTTTAATCAGGAAATAGTATTACATCCCCGCGTTCACGGTTTTGGATTCGCGGCCGATATGAGCCAGCCCCGCGCCTGCATCGGCAGCAGACAAGTTGGGAAATGTATCCTGCTTGCCAGCTTCTCGGGAGCCGAGAACATCCGGATGGCAATGCCCAATGTCCACCGTCCCGGAAAACAGCACTGTCATTTTAAAATACGTGCTATCCGCAGAATTTCCGAATCAATAAAACCGGTGCCGGGTCACTTCGGTTTCGATCCTGTTATGGCTGGCTTCACCGTACATTTGTATACGATATAATATATTGACATGCAATTATGCAGGGATTACAATGATTCTGACGCATTTAATGATGCATTGTCAGCGGAATGGGTAAAGATGCGTTTCATTACCTTTATGCCGATTGTTCGGCGGGAAGGGGATTCAATTATGATTTTTCTGCATACTTCCGATTGGCACTTGGGCGCTGCCGCCGGGGAAAAGGATTTGATTGAAGACCAGCGCTTTTTTATTGATGAAATTTGCAGAATCGTCCGGGAGAAAAACGTAGATGCCGTGTTGATTGCGGGAGATGTCTACGATCGATCTGTCCCGTCCGGCGCAGCCATAGGACTGTATGATTACGCTATGGATCGGCTTTGCCGGGAGCTGGGTGTGAAGGTTTTTACCATTGCGGGAAACCACGACAGTGCCGAACGGCTGGCAAGCTGCGGCAGTCTGCTGAACAAAGCAGGACTCTATGTGCTGGGCGCTGCCCGGCGGGAACCAACCTCTGTGATGCTTGGAAATGCGCAGGTGTTCCTGCTGCCATGGATTACGGAGGAAAAGATCAAGAGCCTGTACCCCGAGGAACAGAGCCAGATCCAAAGCCTGACGGATGCGTATCGCGCGGCGGCAGACCATATGCGGGAAGTCTTTGCCCCGGGCAAACGCCACATTGTATTGACCCATGCATTTCTGACGAATGCCGAAACCTCTACCAGTGACCGGGCGGCGGAAATTGGCTTTGCTGCCCAAGTGCCTGCCAGCGTGTTTGATGGATTTGATTATGTGGCGCTCGGCCATATCCACAAGCCCCAGAGCGTCAACGCTGCCATTCGTTATTCCGGTTCACCCATGCCCTATTCCTTCGGGAAAGAGGAACGCCAGACCAAGGGCGTGGTGCTACTCGATACCGAGACCATGTCCCAGGAGCTGGTTCCCCTGAGACAGCTGCACTGCTGGTCAACACTGACGGGTACCTGTGAGGAACTGTTGGCGGGAGATTTCCCGGAGGAAGTGAAAAAAGGCTATGTGCGGCTGAATGTGACGGACACAGCTGTGGGGCTGGAGACGCTTTCCCGTCTGCGGGAGGTTTATCCTCAGGCGCTGATCGTCTCAGGAAAGACCTATGAGGGGGATGACACCACCATTACGCTGACCATGGAGGAGCTGGAGCAGATGGAGGAAAACCCGGAGGAGATTTTCCGATCCTTCTGCCGGGAAGAGCTGGGACAGGAAGCCACAGACCATTTTCTGGAACTGTTCCGGGATGCGGTACGTTTTGCTGAGGAGGAAGCGGTATGAAGCCTCTGCAATTAAAAATTCAGGCATTTGGCCCATATGTGGAGATGCAGACCATCGACTTTGAGAAGCTCTCCGAAAACGGAATATTCCTCATCAAAGGACCCACTGGCAGCGGCAAGACTACCATTTTCGATGCCATGACCTTCGCCCTTTACGGCGGCAGCAGCGGAGACGATAGCAAAAGCAAGGTGGGAAGAAACGACTTGGAGGAATGGCGCTGTAATCAGGCAGAGCGTTCTCTGACTACGGTTGTAAGCTTTCGCTTCAGCGCCCGTGGAAAGAAATATGAATTTACCAGAAAGCTGGTACCCAAGCGGGTCTCTCTTTCGGAGCAGTATTCAGCAGGAGAAATCGATGAGAATGGTGTGCTGATGCCTTTTTTTGAAAACCCGAAAAAGGATGCTCTGACAAAGAAGGCTGAGGAGCTGATCGGCCTGACAAAAGAACAGTTCCGTCAGGTGGTTCTGCTTCCCCAAGGGCAATTTGAACGGTTTTTAACTGCCAACTCTGAGGAAAAAGGTGTCATCCTGGAGAAAATTTTCGATGCCAGACGGTGGGGCGCCTATGCAAATCAGGTATGCAAAGCTGCGGTGGAGTGGGAAGCTTCTCTGAAAAAAGAAAAATTGGAGATCCAGCAGTCTCTGGGTGAGGAGCAGCTGACGACGCTTGGAGATCTGGAAGCATTGATTTCCGAATTGTCCGGTCAGCGGGAAGAAAATGCCCGGGAAGCAGCTGCCTTCTGCGCGGAGAAAAAGCAGGCAGATTTGAATGCGGACATTGCGCTTGCGGAGAAATTCAGCCCGCTTCTGGAACTGTCGGGCAAGCTGGACGAGCTGCTGGGACAGGCAGAAAAAATCGCTGTGGATCGTGATGTTCTGGATAAGGCGAAAAAGGCTGAGGGGCTGCGGCAGCTGATTGCGGATGCTGACAGGTGCCGGACAGAATGGGAAAAGCAGCAGAGAAAAGTAACGGAATTGGAGAACAAACTGCCGGATGCTGAGAAAACGGCCGACAGTTTGGCACAGACTCTGGAAAACCGTTTAAAAGAATCTCCCGTTGCAGAGTGGCAAAAGACATCCGGAGAATATGGCTCCAAACGAGAGTTTTATAAGAAGCTGGATGCGCTCCAGTCCGCTGCTCAGAGTGCCGCAGGGAAACTGAAGAAAGAAGAAGCTGCTTTCCGGGCGGCGGCAGCCAATCTGGGAGCGGCGACGCGGGAGGCAGGAAAAGCCTTTGACATTTATCAAAAGCAGGAAAAACAGGCACAGAAGTTCCGAACCCGTTATTACGCGGGGATCTATGGGGAAATTGCCGCTTCTCTGGAAAAGGGGATGCCCTGCCCGGTTTGCGGAAGTCTGGATCATCCGGCGCCTGCCAAACGGTCTGCCGACAGCGTTTCAAAGGAAACGGTAGATGATGCAGAGAGCGTCTGCGAAAAGGCAAAAAAAGACTGGAAAGCCGCGGAAGACAAGCGCTCCGAAGCCCAGAAATCGAAGGATAAACATGACGATGCTCTGGCAAAATGCAGGCAGGCTGATGCTTCTGCCAGAGCGGCGCTGGAAAGTACCCGAAGCGGTCTGGTGCCAGGCATTTCGACCTTGGAGGCTCTGGAGGAAAAAATTCAGGAATTGGAGAAGGCAATTGCGGACTACGAAAAAGAGACGCAGGCCCTTCGGGAAGGAGCTGAACGCGCGCGGAGCGAACGTGATGAGCTTCGCGCAAAAAATAAAGAAGCAAAAGGAAATTGCGAGACTACACAGAAAACCTGTGATCGTGCCGGGGAAGCACTGGACGCTGCTCTGCGGGAGAAGGGCTATTCTGACGTAATGGACGTAAAGGCAGACCTTCGCACAGATGAAGAACGGGATACGCTGACAAAAAAGATTCACGGATATGATACATCCCTGAATGGAACCCGGGAAGAACTGGAGGCCAAACAGCGGGAACTGGAAGGACTTGAGATGCCGGACAGGACCCGGTTTGAA
>HF988141.1:0-657 GCA_000434635.1 Firmicutes bacterium CAG:110
GGTCGCTTCTGCGGCAGATGCTCACCGCCGGGTTTCCCGCCGCCCACGCCCTGCGCACCCTCAACAGCATTCTCGCCCTCCGGGGCAGTGCCGGGGCGGTCACGGTGGACTTGGCGGAACTCTATCTCGACACCGGCCACGCCACGTTATACAAGTGGGGTGCCGCCCCCAGCTGGCTGCTTCGCCGGGGCAGCGCGGAAAAAATAGGGACAGCCACCCCACCGCCGGGCATTTCCGTAACGGAAAGCCGGGAAACGGTAGAGAAGCTGTCCCTGCGTCGGGGGGAAGCGCTGGTATTGCTCAGCGACGGCGTGGATGGAGAGGGGATTTCCCGCCGGTCTGACCTGACTCCGGACATGCCGCCTGGGGAGCTGGCAGCAAAAATTCTGGAGTATGGCCGCGGGAAGCAGATGGACGACGCCACGGCGGCAGTCATCCGGCTCCGTCCCACGAGCCTGCAATCATAGTAGCACAACCGCGGCGCAGATTTTGTCGAAACACAACATGTGGGACTGAAAAAAGTGGAAAAATCACAAGATGTAGGTGATGTTAGGGAAGGAAGGAAACCGCGCATTTTGCGTGAGAAAGCGGATATCGGCGGAGGAACCCCCATTCCCTCGTTCCCAAGGGACGCCCCCAAGTGGGGCAAATAAAGGG
>HF988141.1:726-6523 GCA_000434635.1 Firmicutes bacterium CAG:110
TTTCAGCGTCCCCCTTGCCTCTCCCTCTGGGAGAAGTGGTCGCGCGCAGCGAGGACGGAGAAGGTAAATGGGGGTGCGTATATTGACACAGGAAATGGAGCGTATCTGTACTGATACGCTCCATTTCCTGTTTTCCGCCCCCATCAAAAGAGAGGGCGTCGTGCGTGTCGGGCAATGCCCCGATTTCCGCTTTCCCCGATTGACACCGCCCCGGATTCGGGGTATACTGAGTTTCAGAGAGGTGACTCTATTATGAAAGATACTATTTTATCCGTCATTCGTCTGATCGCTACCCCGGTGCTGCTGATGGTGCTGGGTCTGATCCTGCTGATTCATCCGGACTCCGCCTCCGCCCTTGTGGCACAGATTCTGGGCTGGGTGCTGGTGATCGCGGGCGTCGTGTTCGCCGTCAGCGCCATCGCCGGGCACTTTGACACCGTGGGGAAGGTGCTTTCCGCCGTCTGCTGCTTTGCCGTGGGAGCGTGGCTTCTGCGCAACCCCCTGATGCTGGCCGCGGGGCTGGGACGTCTGGCCGGTATTCTGCTGGTCGTCCGGGGCATTCAGGACATTCTGAACGCAAGCCGGTATCATTACGGCATTCTTCCCGCCGTCATTACCACGGTTCTCGGCGCGGTGCTGATCGCTCTGCCCATGACGACCTCCCGGGTCGTTATCAGTCTGTGCGGTCTGCTGGTGCTGATCGTGGGCATCGCCATTCTGGTTGACCGGCTGAAAAACCGCCGCCCCAAGGAGCCGTCGGAATCCGACATCATTGACGCGCTGTGAAAATCGCGTCCTGCGCCCTCGACGGGAGAACTGGCCACGAGGCGGGGCGGGCGCTGCTGGCGGCGCTTTACCGGGAGGAAACCGGGCTGGAATTGCCGCCCATTGCCATAGCGGCGGGCGGCAAGCCCTATTTCCCCGGCAGTGACTGGCATTTTTCCGTTTCCCACACCCCTCGGCGGGCGTTCTGCGCCCTGTCCCGTCGGGAGATCGGCATTGACGCCGAGGAGCTTGACCGGAACGTAAACCTTGCCCTGGCGGAGAAAATCCTGTCCCCCGGGGAAAGGGTACAGTTCGATGCCGCGCCGGACAAGCGCCGGGCGCTGCTGACCTTCTGGGTGCTGAAGGAAGCGCAGGTCAAGCGCACCGGAGATGGGCTGCGGGGATACCCCAACGGGACAGATTTCTCCCTGAACGACCCCCGGGTCACAGAAATGGACGGCTGTCTGGTGGCCGTTATTGAGTAGCTTACTGTAAGGAGAGCTTATGCTGTTTGACACCCACGCCCATATGGATGACCGCGCCTTTGACGCCGATCGGGAAGCGCTTCTGTCCGCTCTGCCGGAGCAGGGCATCGGGCTGCTGATGAACCCCGGATGCAGTCTCGTGTCCTCCCGGGCGGCTTCCGCTCTGGCGTCCCGGTATGACTATATCTACGCCGCCGTCGGCTCCCACCCGGATGCTGCCGACGAGGTAAACGATGTCACTCTGGAAGAATACCGCACATTATGTAAACTGAATCCCAAAATCAGGGCCATCGGTGAGATCGGCCTTGACTACCATTACGAGGACATCCCGCGGGAGCGTCAGCAGGCGGCGTTCCGCGCCCAGATGGCGCTGGCGCTGGAACTGAATCTGCCCGTCATCGTCCATGAGCGGGAAGCCCACGAGGACGGCATCCGCATTGTAGAAGAATTCCCGGAGGTCACCGGGGTGTTCCACTGCTATTCCGGCTCGGCGGAAATGGCCAAATGGCTGATCGCCCGGGGCTGGTACATCGGCTTTACCGGTGTACTGACCTTCAAAAACGCCCGGAAAGCGGTGGAGACCGCCGCCGCCATTCCCTTGGACCGCATCGTTCTGGAAACCGACTGCCCCTACATGTCCCCGGAACCCTTCCGGGGAAAACGCAACGACCCCGGAAAGCTGTACCGCATGGCCGAGCGTCTGGCGGAAATTCGCGGGATTTCTGTGGAGGAAGTCCGCGCCGCCACCATGGAAAACGGGAAACGGCTGTATCGGATATAAGGACACGTGGAAAGGCGGTGCCGGATTGAAAACGAAAAAACTGACGCTTCTGGCGCTGCTGGCCGCCATTGCCCTGACCATTTTCATGATCGAAGCCCAGATTCCCTCCCCGGTTCCCATCCCCGGCGTGAAGCTGGGGCTTGCCAATATCGTGACGGTGTTCACCGTGTTTGTGCTGGGGCCGAAGGAGGGCGCGGCGGTGCTGGCAGTGCGCGTTTTTCTGGGGGCGGTGTTCGCCGGGAATTTCAGCACCATTCTGTACTCCGCCGCCGGGGGCGTCTGTGCAATCGGCGTGACCATCGCCCTGCGGAAAATTCTTACGAAAAAGCAGCTCTGGGTCGCCGGATGTCTGGGCGCCGTCGCCCACTCTGTCGGACAGATGGCCATGGCGATTGCCCTGACGGGGACGGTGTCGCTGGCGGTTTACCTGCCGGTGATGATCGTCATTAGTATTCTGACCGGGCTGTTCACCGGGCTTTGCGCCCAATTTCTGGTCAATCGGGAGAAACTATGGAAAATTATTTCAAAATGAACCTGCCCCAATCGGAGATCGACGCCATTTCCAATCTGGGGCTTGCCCATATGGGGGACTGCGTGTTTGAGATTCTCTGCCGGGGCTACCTCTGCGCTCAGGGGGAAAAGACCGTGGGGCAGCTGCACCACGACACCATTCAGATGGTGAAGGCCACGTCTCAGGCAAAATTCGTAGACAAGCTGCTGCCCCTGCTGACCGAGGAGGAGCTTGCCTACTATCGCCGGGGGAAAAACGCTCACGTCCATGCGGTGCCGAAATCCGCCACCCCCGCCGAATATGCAAAGGCCACCGGTCTGGAAGCCCTGTTCGGCGCACTGTACCTCGCCGGGAAAACCCAGCGGCTGAACGAGCTGTTCAAGGCCGTTATGGGAGAGTAAACTATCAAAGCAGGAGGACTGCATCATGGCATTTGATGCCTTTTTCTTATCCGCCGTGCTGGAGGAAGTCCGCACCCGGTGCATCGGCGCACGGGTGGAGAAAATCCACCAGCCCGCCAGAGATACCATTATTGTTCATCTGCGCTGCCAGGAGGGACGGGAGAAGCTGCTTTTTGCTGCCAACCCCGCCGCCCCCCGGCTGCATCTGACGGCGGCTTCTCCGGAGAATCCGGCGCAGCCGCCCATGTTCTGTATGCTTCTGCGCAAGCACCTTCTGGGGGCAAAGCTGACAGAAGTTTCCCAGCCCCCCATGGAGCGGGCGGCATCGTTCCGCTTCGACTGCACCGACGAGATGGGCTTTCCGGTGCAAAAGACGCTGGTAGCCGAGCTGATGGGGCGCACCTGCAATCTGTATCTACTGTCCCCTGAGGGGCGGATTCTGGACTGCCTGCGGCGCATCGGCCTTGACGAAAGCGCCAAGCGGGCAGCGCTGCCGGGTCTCATGTATCAGCCGCCGGAGCCGGTCATGAAGCTGAACCTGCTGGACAGTGCCCCGGAGGGAGATGCCCAGCGTTATGTAAACATACTCACTGCCCCCGGGGCGGACGTTCTGGCCGACCGGTTGATGGACACCGTTGGCGGCCTGTCCCCTCTGGTGTGCCGGGAGGCGGCGCTGTACGCCGCCGGAAGCACGGACGCCCGCATCGATTCGCTGGACGTGGACACGACCGCCGACAAGCTGTCGCTGTTCTTCCGCGAGCACGTAAGCCACCCCGCACCCTATTATTACGCCCTCCCGGACGGCACGCCGAAGCAGTTCGCCTTCTGCCCCATCCGGGAATACGGCGAGTGCCGCCGCGCCGAGTCCTTCGGCAAGCTGCTGGATATGTACTACACCGTCCGGGATCAGAAGGACGCCATGCGGCAGAAGGGTCAGGCCGTGCGCAAGACCGTTCAGAATCTGTGCAGCCGCCTGACCAAAAAGCTGGCAATTCAGGAAAAGGAGCTGGAAGCCACCTACGACCGGGAGCGTCTGCGCCAGCTGGGGGACATCCTCACGGCCAACCTCCACCGTATCGTGAAGGGGCAGACTACCGTTCAGTGCGAGGACTTCTACGACGAGGAAATGCGGCCGGTGGACATTCCCATTTCCCCCATTCTCTCCCCGAACCAGAACGCCGCCAGGTATTATAAGGACTACGCCCGGATGAAAAACGCGGAGAAGGAGCTGACGAAGCAGCTGGAGCTGGGGCGGCTGGAGCTGGACTACCTGAAAAGCGTGCTGGAGGAGCTGAACCGCGCCGGTACTGAGGGGGAGCTGGAGGAAATCCGCCGGGAGTTACAGGAGAGCGGGTATCTCCGTCCCGACACCGACCGAAAGCGCATGAAGCAGGCCAAGCTGCCGCCCATGCGGTTTGAAAGCACCGACGGCTACCCGATCTACGTCGGCCGGAACAATCGCCAGAACGACGAGCTGACCTTCCGCCTTGCCCGGAAGGACGACATCTGGTGCCATGCCTCCAAGGTGCACGGCTCCCACGTCATCATTTCCTGCGGCGGCACTACGCCCCCGGACGATACCGTTACGCAGGCGGCGCAGCTGGCCGCCTACTACGCCGAAACCGGGGGCGGGCAGAACATCCCCGTGGACGTGACGGCGGTGAAGCAGGTGAAGAAAATCCCCAACGGCAAGCCCGGCATGGTGATCTACCACACCTACCGCACCGTGATCGCCAACCCCTACCCGGACATCGTGGTGGACGCGCTGAACGCAGAGACAAAGGAGTAAATCATGATTCGATTCAACAACGATTACAACCACGGGGCGCTGGACTCCATCCTGAGCGCCCTGACCGCCACCAACACTGACAGTTTCGCGGGCTACGGCGAGGACATCTGGTGCCAACGTGCCGAGACGGTCATCAAGCAGCTGGTTTCCTCCGGGGACGCCCTGATCAAATTCGTCCCCGGCGCGACGCAGGCAAATCTCGTGGTCATTGCGGCGGCGCTGTCCCCCATCCAGAGCGTCATCGCCGCCGACACCGGACATATCAACTGCCACGAAGCCGCTTCCATCGAAAACACGGGGCACAAAATCCTCGCGCTTCCCAACACCGACGGGAAAATCACCGCCGGACAGATCGCCGCATGTGCGGCGGCGTATTATGACGGCGGCGCGCCGGAATACCTGACGGAGCCGAAGCTGGTGTATCTGTCCTTCCCCACCGAGAAGGGGACGCTGTACTCCAAGCAGGAGCTGCAAAGCATCCGGGAGGTCTGCCGGAAATACGGCATGTATCTGTTCGTGGACGGGGCGCGAATGGGCTACGGTCTGGGGGCGGTGGACAACGACCTGACCCTGAAGGATTTCGCGGAGCTGACGGACGCATTCTACATCGGCGGGACGAAGTGCGGCGCACTGTTCGGCGAGGCGCTGGTCATTACCGAACCCAAGCTTCAGTACCGCTTTAAAGCCTACATGAAGCAGCACGGCGCGGTGCTGGCCAAGGGCTGGCTGATGGGTCTGCAATTCGCGACCATGCTGGAAAACGGCGAGTATTTTGAGAAAACAAAACGCGCCGACGAGCTTGCCATGCAGATCAAAGCCGCCTTCGGAGCGAAGGGCATCCCATTCTGGGTGGAAAGCTCCACCAATCAGCAGTTTGTCATTCTGACCCAGCAGCAGAAGGAAGTGCTGGCACAGGGCTACTACTTTGAGGAAGAAGGGGCCGCGGAGCAGGGAACAGTCGTGCGTTTCTGCACCAGCTGGGCTACCACGCAGGCCGAGGTGGATGCTCTGGTCGCCGATATCGCCAAATTGTGATGAATCGTCCGCTGGCTGCGCACAGTCAGC
>HF988141.1:6535-8059 GCA_000434635.1 Firmicutes bacterium CAG:110
TCCGCTGGCTGCGCACAGTCAGCGGACGATTTGCTGCGTATAGCAGCCGCATTTTTCTGGAAAATAAATGCAAATAATTCTCATTTTGCTCTTGACAAATGAAGTAATGCGTGCTATACTCCAGATGTAAATAAGAATTGTTCTTAAATAAAGCAAAACAAAGGAGGTGTCTATGGAAGCGGCCACCAAGCAATTCAAAAAACGCAACGCGATTCTGTCCTGCCTCCGCGGCACCGTGCTTCATCCCTCAGCGGAGATGGTTCACGAAATGCTGCGGGAGGAACACCCGGACATCTCCCTTGCCACGATCTATCGCAATCTCGCCCTGTTCAAGAGTCAGGGCCTGATCCAGAGCGTGGGTACGGTGAACGGAAGCGAACGCTTCGACGCTGACACCCGCCCTCATGTCCACTTCATCTGCACAGCCTGCGGCGCGGTGATTGACCTTCCCGATACGGCAGCCCCTCTGTCTCTGGGACGCGCCGCCGAGGAATGCACCGGCTGTCAGGTATACAGCTGCCAGCTGACCTTCACAGGTCTGTGCCGCGGCTGCAAATCAGAAACTAAGGAGGAAGCTGTATGAAAAAATATGTCTGCACCGTCTGCGGCTACGTCTACGAAGGCGACGAGCTGCCCGAAGACTACGAATGCCCCCTCTGCGGCGTCGGCCCCGAATTGTTCGAGGAAGAGGCGTAATTTATTGTAATCCCGGGCGTATTTGCCCAAATAACTTATAAAACTAATTTTGGAGGAATCGATTATGAAGAAATTTGTGTGCCCCGTTTGCGGTTATGTCTACGAAGGCGAGTTCATCCCCGAAGGCTTCAAGTGCCCCGTGTGCGGCGTTGACGGCTCCAAGTTCAAGGTCATGGAGGAAGGCAAGCTGGCCGCCGAGCATGAGTACGGCATCTACGCCAAGACCGTGAAGAACAACCCCGACATCTCCGAGGAAGACAAGAAGTACATCTTCGAGCAGCTGATGGCCAACTTCCAGGGCGAGTGCAGCGAGGTCGGCATGTATCTGTGCATGGCCCGCATTGCCCACCGGGAGGGCTACCCCGAGATCGGCCTGTACTGGGAGAAGGCCGCCCACGAGGAAGCCGAGCACGCCGCCAAGTTCGCCGAGATGCTGGGCGAGGATCTGGAGCCCCACATGAAGGCCACCACCAAGGACAATCTGGCATGGCGCGTTGACTGCGAGTTCGGCGCCACCCAGGGCAAGTTTGACCTGGCCGCCTGTGCCAAGAAGAACGGTCTGGACGCCATCCACGACACCGTCCATGAAATGGCGAAGGACGAAGCCCGCCACGGCAAGGCTCTGCAGGGTATGCTGAACCGCTACTTTGCCAAGGAGATCGCTCTGGAGAAGGCCGCCGCCAAGGCAAACAAGGCTGCCGCCGTCGTCAGCGACGCGGTTACCACCGCCGCCGAGAAGCTCAGCGAGATCATCAAAAAGTAAATACATGGAGGGAGCGGATTTTCCGCTCCCTCCTGGCTTGTCAAAAGGCGCGGGGCAGATGCCCC
>HF988141.1:8079-19647 GCA_000434635.1 Firmicutes bacterium CAG:110
GATGCCCCGCGCCTTGTCGTATGGAAGTTACAGCCCCAGCAGCTGCTTTTTCTTTGCGTCAAATTCTTCCTGGGTGAGAATGCCTGCGTCCAGCAGCTCCTTGAGCTTCAGCAGGTCGTCCGCAGCCTCGCTTACGCTGGTCGGTGCGGCGGGCGCAGGCGCAGGAGCGGCAGCGGGGGCAGCAGGAGCAACACGGCCGGTGACAATGTCGTTCAGCTTATCCTGCATCAGAATCGGCGGGATGATGGGAACAAAGATGGCCAGAATCAGGCAGAGGGTGGAAAGATCGGAAGGGATATTCTTCGCCGCCGCCATCTTGTCAAGACGCTGGGCAGTCTTGTACATCCAATAAATCACGTAGAAGGGGACGAACAGGCACAGCAGCAGCTTGTTGGTGGGGTTGCGGTTTTCTTCGCCCTCTACATTGTTGGTGTAGCCGGTGACGCGGTAAATCCAGATATACAGCCAGATGCCGCAGGTGAACAGCAGCAGCAGAATGTGCTTGACCAGACCGCAGTAAACTTCGGGAGCGGGAGCGGCCGTAGTGCTTCCGGTTTCGGCGGATGCGCTCACCGTCTGCTGAGGGAGTCCTTCGGGGTAAGCGACCCACATGGCTGCCAGGAACATACCGGCGCATGTAGCAAGCAATCTCAGAAAGGCTACAAACCAAACGCCGCCAATCGACAGCACTGTGGCAAGCGCAACGACCGCAGGGGGAATGAACCAGAACTTCTTCACCTGCTCCCGGAGCTGGGGCAGATAGTCGGTCACAAAGACCACGGCCAAGAACGCCATGCCCCAGTTACCCAGCAGCAGGAGAACATTTCTGAAATTCAGGAAGAACAGGCAGGCGATACCGGCAAGAGCGAAGCCCACGGGCAGGAAGATGTCTCTGCGCTTCGTCAGGAGGGCAAAGGCTAGAACTGCACAGCTTGCTACCCAGATCAGCATCTGAACATAGTCACTGAACGACATAAAGCGGAGGATACGCAGCCACTGGAATAGCTCCATAACGCCCCCAAAGGCAAAGAGCGTCCCCGCCACGGTGCTGTAGCAGGAACTGTTTTTTGTTTCTTGCATAGTGATACCTCTCTTCTTTTTTTAAGGACACTGCGTTTAGTATACACCATCCGATTGTGAAAAGCAACCCATAAAAGGCTGTTGTGCGGCTTCCTACTTGTCAGAATTCACATTCTCGTGTATAATGGGAAAAACGATTTCCGCAGCACTGGAGGAAACAATATGACGTTGGAGCAATTTTTTGCCGAGAATCGGGAGGTTGCCGTTGCCTTTTCCGGCGGTGTGGATTCTGCGTACCTGCTGTACGCGGCGACGCGGTATGCCGCGCGGGCGAAAGCCTATTACGTGAGCACCGCATTCCAGCCGGAATTTGAACTGGAAGACGCCCGGCGGCTGGCGGCCGACGTGGGCGCGGATATGCAGGTGCTGCATGTGGACGTTCTTATGAGCGGCGCGGTTGTGGCGAACCCGCCCGACCGCTGCTACCACTGCAAAAACACCCTGTTCCGGCAAATCCTCCGGGCGGCGGAAAGCGACGGTTTTTCGCTGCTGCTGGACGGCACCAACGCCTCCGACGACGCCGGCGACCGGCCGGGAATGCGGGCGCTGCGGGAGCTGTCCGTTCGCTCTCCCCTCCGGGAGTGCGGCCTGACCAAGGCGGAGATTCGCCGTCTTTCCAAGGAAGCCGGGCTGTTCACCTGGGACAAGCCCGCCTACGCCTGCCTCGCCACCCGGATACGCACCGGGGAGGAAATCACGCTTCAAAAGCTGAAGCAGACGGAAAAAGCGGAAGGATTTCTCTTCGGACTTGGGTTCCGGGATTTCCGCGTCCGCATGGTGGGCAATACCGCGAAACTGGAGCTGCGGGAGGCCGATCTGCCCCTGCTTCTGGAAAACCGGGAGAAAATCATAACCGAACTCCGCAAAGATTATGACAGCGTTCTGCTGAATCTGGAGGTGCGCAAATGAACTCTGAAATCCGAAAGCTTCTGGAATCCGTCCAGGCCGGGAAAACCAGCGTGGACGACGCCATGCTGGAACTGAAAAAGGCCCCCTTCGAGGACATCGGCTACGCGAAGGTCGATCTGCATCGGAAGGTGCGGCAGGGCGCGGCAGAGGTGATCTACGGTGCGGGGAAGACCCCGGAGCAGATCGGCGGCATCATCGACGCCATGCGCGCCAACGGCCAGACCCGCGTCCTCATCACCAGAATGTCCCCCGAAGCGGCGGCACATGTTGGCAGCACCCGGGGACTGGACTATCATAAGGACGCCCGGGTGGGCATTGTGGGTGGACTTCCCCAGCCCGACGGCATCGGAAAAGTCGTCATCGCCACCGGCGGCACCAGCGACATCCCCGTGGCCGAGGAGGCGGCGCTGACGGCACAGGTGCTGGGCAGCGAGGTGGTGCGGCTGTACGACGTGGGCGTGTCCGGCGTCCACCGGCTGCTCGCCCATATGGATTCTATTATGGAAGCCAGCGTGGTCATCGCCATCGCGGGCATGGAAGGGGCGCTTGCCAGCGTGGTGGGCGGTCTCGCGGAATGCCCGGTGATCGCCGTTCCCACCAGTGTGGGCTACGGCGCGTCCTTCGGCGGCGTGGCGGCGCTGCTGAGTATGCTCAATTCCTGCGCCAGCGGCGTGTCGGTGGTGAACATCGACAACGGCTTCGGCGCGGGGTATCTGGCGAACATGATTAATCACATGGAGGTCAAGGGATGAAAACGCTGTACATCGAATGCGCCATGGGCGCTGCCGGGGATATGCTCGCCGCGGCGCTGCTGGAGCTGCTTCCCGACCGGGCGGCGTTTCTTGAGAAAATGAACGGTCTCGGCATCCCCGGTGTCACCGTCAGCGCGGAAAAAGGCGTGAAATGCGGTGTGTCTGGAACCCATTTTTCCGTCCGGGTGGCGGGAGTCGAGGAAGACGAGAACCTCCATAGTCATCATCACGACCATGTTCACGGCAGCATGGAGGGCATTGAGGAAATCGTGAACAGACTGCCCATCCCCTCCATGGTCAAGCTGGACGTTCTGGCCGTGTACAATCTCATCGCCGAGGCGGAAAGCCGCGTCCATGGCGTTCCGGTTCAGCAGATCCACTTCCACGAGGTCGGCACCATGGACGCCGTTGCGGACATCACCGCCGTATGCCTGCTGATGCGGGAAATTCGCCCCGATCAGGTGACCGTGTCCCCCGTCTCCGTGGGAAGCGGCACCGTCCGGTGCGCCCATGGGATTCTCCCCGTTCCCGCGCCGGCTACCGCACTGCTCCTTGAGGGAATGCCCATTCAGGCCGGGAATGTTCAGGGTGAGCTGTGTACCCCCACCGGCGCGGCGCTGCTGAAATACTTTGCCGATGATTTTGGCAGTCTGCCCGTCATGCGGGTGCAGAAAACCGGCTACGGCATGGGCAAAAAGGACTTCCCGCAAGCGAACTGCCTGCGGGTCATGCTGGGGGAGACCTCTGACCAGACCGACGCCATTGCGGAGCTTAAGTGCAACATCGACGACATGACCGGTGAGGAGATCGGGTTCGCCATGGAGCAGCTGCTGAACGGCGGCGCGCTGGACGTGTTCACCACCCCCATCGGCATGAAAAAGAACCGCCCCGGCGTCCTCTTAAGCGTTCTGTGCCGGGCGGGCGACCGGGAGAAAATGGCGCGGCTGATCTTCCGCCACACCACCACTCTGGGCATCCGGGAAAGCCTTCAAAACCGCTACACGCTGGAGCGGCGCACGCAGACCGTTTCCACCCCCTACGGCGCGGTTCGGCAGAAGATATCCTCCGGCTACGGCGTCCAGCGGCAGAAGGCCGAGTATGAGGACATCGCGACCATCGCCCGGGAGCAGGGGCTGAGCATCGCTCAGGTTCGGGAGATGCTGAAATAACACAGAACCCACGGGATGAGCTGCACCCCTTGCCTCTCTCTATGGGAAAGGTGGCTGGGCGAAGCGAAGCCGGAGAGGGAAAACCGGGGTGCAGCGCCCTCTCAGTCACCTTCGGTGACAGCTCTCCCAGAGGGAGAGCCAAGGGGGGTGTTCCCCGTTACATAGCGCATGTTGACATGAGAAGTGGAGCGTATCGATACCGATACGCTCCACTCACTGTATTGCGAACACCCAATCAATGACCCGTGGGTTTTCACTTCCTTCTCCGCCGCAGGCGGACCGGTATCCACCGGTCGATCTGCATCTGACGGAGCTTTTCGTCCATCCGGTCGGCCGTGTCCAGCAGGATGCCTGCCCATTCCTCCGCCGTCTGGACGTTCCGGGCGCGGGTAACCAGATACGGGCACCGCTCCAGCTTCCGGTGGCCGAAGGCTCTGGCAAAGGGATTGATGACCCCCAGCGCCAGCGTAAAGGGCGCGAGATTGAAGAAATAATCCGGGTCGTTGGCCATCAGGCGGCTGACATCCTCCGTGGGAAGTTTCTTTGCGTAGCGCCGGAATCCCAGCACCTGCGCCGCCGCGTAGCTGCCCAGATCGCTGCGTTTTCCGCCGTAAGCGGCGAAATAACCCAGCAGGAATTCGCCGATCGCGCTGAGCAGCGGTATCCAAACCTGCCCGCACAGCAGCCCCAGCACTACCCATAGGGCAATACACACTGCCCCGATCAGCATGGGCAGCTTGCCCCGCAGATGGGTGCGGTAGGCCATATCCTGAATCAGCCACCCGGATACCGCGCCAAAGGCCCCCAGAATGATGGAAAGCAGGATCTGGATCGCCCGGACGGAGGTCATATTCATGGCAACGCACACGCCGCAGAAAATCTGGGCACCGCAGCAAAGTCCCCGAAAAATCTTCATGTTTCCGCTGACGCCCTTGTACATATTCCGCTCATTGGGAACGATGGCCGACACCTTGCGGCTGAGCTTGGCGTAGGGATAGCCGGTGGCGTCCACCGTCTGGCGGCTGCCGAAGAGAAGTGCAAAAATCTTGTTTTCAAAGAGGCTGCGCTCGTTGCCCATGTCCATGCGCTTGTGCAGCAGCACCTTCCCGCCGCTGTCCGTCTGGATGAGCAGGTAGCCCAGCTGCGCCCACGTAAACACCATCATGGTCAGATCGCCGCCGGATAATGTCAGGCGGCACCCCAGCTCGCCCGCGGTAATGCCCTCAGGCGGGGTCGTGCTGCGGATGTGGGCGATGGGCTTCGTGCGCAGGAAAATCAGCCAGTACACCAGCGCGAGACCCACGCAGATCAGCATGTATTTGATCTCCGGGTTGCCCTCCCGGATGTAGGTGCTGACAGTGGGGAACATTTTCTGATCCACCAGCATGGTCATGGTGATGCCTTCGTGGTCGTTCAGAATGGTCTTGCTGGCGCCGATGATCTGGTTGCTGCTCACCGTGACGGTCAGGTCGGAGGCAATGCTCTCCTGACGGTAGATGCTGGTGAACTTCGGCGCGTTGGGCATATTTCCCGGGGGCATGGTGATGACAAAGCTCAGCTGCTCCACCGGGAACTCAAAGCCGCTGAGCAGCTCGACGCTCAGCTGTAACTTCCGCTCCTTGTCAACGGTCACAACGCCCACGGACTTGGGGAGTGTAAAGCTGAAATTCAGGGGAATCTCCCCGGTAATGCCGCTGACCACCCGGCTGATATCCACCATGGTCGCGGAGGATGTCTTGCTGGTGGAGACGGAAGCGCCGTTCAGGGTAATGCCCGTGGCGTTGGCGGGCAGGGGGAAACTCATGGAAGTAGTGACATACTCCATGCGCAAAGTGACGGTCATATTCACCTGACAGTCGCCCTCGGCGCTGACGGTGCAGTAGGTATCCACCCGGGAGGCTGCGCTCTCGGCGGACGCGGGCAGCACAAAAAAGCCCATCAGCAATATGCACAGAAAAAGCCCGATCCCGATACGCTTCAAGCAAACTCCCCCTTTTATCAGTTTCGTCAGAACATTTTACCATGCGGCGAGGGAAAAAGCAAGGGAATTTGCCCATATCTTAAGAAATCCGCTCCCTTGCCTCTCCCCTTGGAAGAGGTGGCTGAGCGCAGCGAGGACGGAGAGGGTATACTAGGCTGCAATACCCTCTCAGTCACCTGCGGTGACAGCTCCCCCAAAGGGGGAGCCAAGGGGGTGCCCCGGTTGGTACGAGAAATGGAGCGTATCTGTACTGATGCGCTCCATTCGCTGTTTTACGGTCACCCAGCAAAAGCCGGGGGGTGAAAGTTTTTATGCGCTTACAGATCCAGCAGCTTCAGATCCTCTTCCCGGATGCTGCGCAGTTCCTTTTTGTTCAGCATGTCGTAGATGCAGGGAACCACGAACAGCGTCATCAGCGTCGCGTATACAAGGCCGCCGATGCACACGATGGCGACGGGCTTCATCAGCGACGTGCCTGCGGTCTTGTGTACCGCCATGTCCACCAGACCCAGCACCGTGGTGATGGTGGTCATCAGAATGGGACGCATTCTGGTGACGCCCGCTTCCTCAATGGCCGCGCGGCGCTCCATGCCGTCCTGCCGGAGCTGGTTGATGTAGTCCACCAGCACGATGCCGTTGTTGACAATGATACCGGTGAGCATCACGAAGCCGATGAGGGAAATGACGCTGATCTCCATGCCGCACAGCAGCAGCGCCATGAATCCGCCGGTGAAGGCCAGCGGGATGGTGAACATGACGATGAAGGGAGATTTCAGGCTCTGGAACTGGGCGACCATCACGAGGTACACAAGCAGGATGCCCAGAACCAGCATCAACAGCAGCTGCTGCACGGCCTCCATAATCGTCTCATTTTCGCCGGTAAACATATAGCTGACGCCGTCACCCAAGTCCAAAGCACCCACAACGTCCTGCGCCTTGGCGGTGATCAGGGTGACGTTGTAGCCTTCTTCCAGCGTCGCGGTGACGGAGAGGTAGCGCCTCTGGTTGAGGCGGTGGATGGAGCCAAGGCTGGACGTCTCCCGCACTTCGGCAAAGTCGCTCAGAGGAACCTCCTCCACCGTACCGTCCTGTTTGGTGACTTCAAAGACGTAACCCCGCAGGGAATCCACGTCCAGCACCGATCCTTCGGGCTTTTCGATAATTACGTCCGTGGAAACGCCGTCCAGCTCCAGCGTGGCGGCGGTTGCGTTGTCCGTCAGGGCGGAGGCCAGCTCCATATAGATCTGCGCCACGGTCAGGCCGTGCTTCATGGCGGCGTTGCGGTCGATGGCCACGTGCAGGGCAGGGGAAGTGTCCTCCAATCCGTCGGAAACCTCCGCCACACCGGGGATGTCTGCCAGCGCCTTGCCAACCTGTGCGGCGGCGGACTGGAGGGTGTCCATGTCGTCGCAGTAGACGTTTACAGAAACGCCGCTGCCGGTGAGCATACTCATGTCCATCATGGCGGAGGAGGTGGTCACCTCGCAGGGCAAATCCGCGCAGGCTTCCTCGATCTGTTTGCCCACCGCCGCGCCGCTGGCCGTGTCGTCGGCGAGAGTGATATAAACCGTTACGTCGTGGGATTCTCCGCTTCCCATGCTCAGCATGGAGGTGCTGCTGCCCATCATCGCGCCCACGGTCTCGATGCCGTCAATTTCCGATATTCTGTCCAGCACCTGATCGGCGAGGGCAACGGCCTCCGCCATATCCGCGTCCTCGGGCATGGTGAGGGTAACGTTCACGCTGGGCATATCCATGTCCGGCATGAAGATGAAGCCCTTGGCAAGACTCCCCAGCGCCGTGACCACCAGCAGCGCTGCCGAAACAATCAGAACCACGGCCTTATGCCCCAGCGACCACTTAACCGCCTTGCGGTAGGCGGGAAGCAGATGCTTTTCCAGAAGCCCCGGCTTGATCTCGTGCTCCCTGCGCAGCATCCCCGACGCCATGGCGGGCACCAGTGTCAGGGAAACGATCAGGCTTGCCAGCAGGGAATAGGTCATGGTGAGCGCCAGATCGGTAAACAGCTGCTTGGTGATACCCGTGACGAACACGATGGGCAGGAACACGCAGACGGTGGTCAGCGTAGAGGCCGTCACCGCCCCCGCCACCTGTCTTGCGCCGGAGACGGCGGCCTGAATGACGTTAGCCCCCTTGGCCCGCAGGCGGTAAATATTCTCGATGACCACCACGGAGTTATCCACCAGCATACCCACCGCCACGGCAAGGCCGGACAGAGAGATCATATTGATGGTCACGCCGGTGAAGTACATCAGCACGATGGCAAAAATCACGCTGATGGGGATGGAGCAAAGGGTGATAAAGGTTGGGCGCAGATCCCGCAGGAACAGGAACAGGATCAGGATCGCGAACACCGCACCCAGCAGGAGGCTATTCAGAATGGTATCAACGATCAGATAGATATAGTCGCCCTGACTCATCAGGGACACGAAGCTTAAGCCCGGGTATTCCTTTTCCAACGCCCGGAAACGCTCTTCAATGTTGTCGGTGGTCTCGGCGGTGGCGTAGGTGCTCTGCTTTTCAAAGCTCAGCACGATGCCGTCCTTGCCGTTGAGCTTGGCGTAGGTCGTGTCCCGGTTGTCGGTGAGCATGACCACCGCCACATCCTTCAGCCGCACGGGGTCGATGCCGTCAATGTCCGGGTCAAACAGCAGAAGGTTTTCCAGCGTCTCCTGATCCGTGATCTCGTCGCCCACGGAGACCATGTATTTGACCCCGTCCTGCTCCGCGTATCCCGCCGGCATGGCAAAATTCTGGGCGGCGAGGATCTTCGATACCATTTCCATGGTGACGATGTTGTTCAGGTCAGCCTTGTCCAGCGCGTCCTCCCGGCTGCTTTCCACGGTGTCCAGACCGCTTTCGATCTGGCTTAAGCCCTGGGAAATGGCGGCGCTGCTCACCGCCAGCTTGGCCGCGCCGGTGCTGAGCTGGAGCATACCGGCGGTTTTCTGCTCATTCAGCAGCTGCTGGGCTTCCTCGATGGAGAGCATACCGTTATCCAGCTCTTCCAACGCGCTTTCCAGCTGGGCAATGCCCTCGTCCAGCGCGTCCAGCTGCGCCTTCGTCTCCCTCACGGAGGCGGCCAGACCCGCCCGGTCGGTTCCCTGAGCTGCCAGCAGCGCGTCGATTCCGTCCACCGCGGCATCCGCTGCGGCGGCGGCTTCTGCGGCGGCGGTGAGACGTTCGGGCAGGGTCTCCGCCGTCACACCGGCAGCTGCCATGTCCGCCTCCAGAGTGCTTTTTTCTACAGTGATCTCCGCCTCTGTCTGGGCGATGGTCAGCAGATTGTCATTGTAAGCGGCTTCTTTTTCCGCAAGCGCCGCGCTCAAAGCGGGCAGATTTTCGTCGGCGGGGTCCATGCCCGCGATCTGCTCCCGGAGTGCCTGAATCTCGGCGTCCAGAGTTTCATTGTCCTGTTTCAGCTGGGCGAGGCTGCTTTCCTTATTCGCAAGGGCGCTCTGCCGGTCGGACAGAGATTGGAGGGTATTCAAATAACCATGGGCTTCCTGCTGGGCAGAAAGGACGTTGTTCACCTGATCGTTCAGCTCTTTCAGGGCGTTGTAGGCGAGCACCAGCTGCTGCCGCCCGGTCTGCGCCTGTTCCAGCTGCTCTTGGAGCTGCTCCCGCATGGCCGTCAGCTCCGTCTTTTTCTCATTCAGCTGCTTTTCACCCTCGATCAGGGCGTTGACCCCGGCGTTGAGCTGGGACTGTGCGCCGTCTACTTTTTTCTGGGCGTCTTCCAGTTCTTCCTTTTTCTCGTTCAGCTCGGCGGCGGCATCGTCCAGTTCACCGTTGATTGCAGCGGCGATCCGGTCGTTCAGCTTGTCGATCAGCTTCTGATCCAGCACCACGTGCAGCTCCTGCTCAATTTCGCCGCTGGTGGTGATCCGGGCGACGCCGGGAACGCCCTCCAGTTTGTTCATCAGCGTTTCATCCAGGAATTCCGTCAGCTCCACGGTGTCCATGCCCTCCATGGATACCGCCGCTACCTCCACGGGAAGCATGGAGGGGTTGATCTTCAGCACGTAGGGCGTGCCCACCGTGTCCGACCAGTCGGCGGACAGCTGGGAGATCTCCTGCTGGATATCCACGCCCACGGTGTCCATGTTGACGCCCTCGGTAAATTCCAGAATGACCATGCCAACGTTTTCGCTGGAAACGGAGGTCACCTCCTGAATGTGATCCAGCGTGGACATGGCCTGCTCCATGGGCTTTGTGATCTCCTGCTCCACCTTTTCCGGGCTTGCACCGGGGTAGGCGGTCATGATCAGCACGTAAGGGAAATCCATATTGGGAAGCAGGTCGGGGGTCATGCGGAAATAGGCCACCACGCCCAGCACCAATATGGCGATCACCGCGACAAAAACCGTCAGCGGCTTTTTGACGGAGAATTTGGACATACTGCGCTCCTCACTGCTCTCAAAAGAGGCATTAAAACTTGTAACATCATAGCACCGTTTGACCCTGAATATCAACTGAAAATGTGTAAATCTTTTATGAACGCCGTTTTTTGCGGCGGGATATGTTCCCTCTTTACAGTCTTTCGGGGGTGTGGTACTATAAGAAAAATCCCTATGGAGGGGACCGGTATGAAAAAATTTCTTGCGGTGCTTACCCTTGCGTGTCTGCTCACCGGCTGCGCCGCCGGAGCGGCGGGGGGAAACGTTTACGAGACCACGTTTCTGACCCTGTTCGACACGGTCACCACGATTCGCGGCCGGGCGGAAAGTCAGGCGGCGTTTACGGAGGCCGCCCAAGGCGTCCACGATACGCTGCTGCACTATCACCAGCTGTTCGATATCTACAATGACTATGCTGGCTGCAACAACCTGAAAACCGTCAACGATCAGGCGGGCGTTGCCCCTGTGGAGGTGGACGGGGACATCATCCGTCTGCTGCTGGAATGCCGGGAATTTTACGACGCCACCGGCGGCAAGGTCAACGTCGCCATGGGCGGCGTTCTGGCGCTGTGGCACGACGCCCGGACGGCGGGGCTTGACGACCCGGCAAATGCCCGTCTTCCCGACCGTGCCGCACTGGAAAACGCGGCGGCGCATATGGATTTTGACGCCGTTATCATCGACGAGGACGCTTCCACCGTCTTTATCTCCGACCCGGAGACCCGGCTGGACGTAGGCGCGGTGGCCAAGGGCTGGTCTGCCCAGCGGGCGGCGGAAAACGCGCCCGAGGGGCTGCTCATCAGCGTGGGCGGCAACGTCTGCGCCACCGGCCCCAAAACCGAGGCGGGCGACCCGTGGGTGATAGGCATTCAGGACCCGGACGGCGGTGATTACCTGCACACCGTCTGCGTCACCGGCGGCAGCGTGGTCACCAGCGGCGATTACCAGCGTACCTATCTGGTGGACGGAGAATCCTACCACCACATCATCGACCCCGAAACCCTGATGCCGTCACGGTACTGGCGTTCCGTCACAGTGGTGTGCGCCGATTCCGGCATTGCCGACGCTCTGTCCACGGCGCTTTTCCTGATGCCGCAGGACGAGGGGCAGACGCTTCTGACACGCTACAATGCCGAAGCCATGTGGGTAGACGCCGACGGCGGGGAGTTTTTCAGCCCCGGCTTTCGGGCGCTGCTGCGGACGTAAGGGCAATATTCCTCTGCATATGCAAAAACTTAACAGGCACCCCTTGCCCC
>HF988141.1:19796-19952 GCA_000434635.1 Firmicutes bacterium CAG:110
CACTACATACGAAAAATGGAGCGTATCGTTTCCGATACGCTCCATTCACTGTTTTACGACCACCCCTCAGACCGTTGGGTGATTTTTCCATCTGTCAAAAGGTTCCCACTTTCATCGGGCGAAAGCAGGCGTCCTTCGGCAGACAGAAGCGGCGCA
>HF988141.1:19986-23732 GCA_000434635.1 Firmicutes bacterium CAG:110
GCCGCTTATCGGTTACTGGTAAATCGTGCCGCTGATTACAGCTTGGGGCCAGCCTCGACCAGAGCCTTGCCTGCGTCGTTGCCCTCGTACTTGACGAAGTTCTTGACAAACCGGCCAGCCAGATCCTTGGCCTTGGTCTCCCACTCCTCCACGTTGGTGTAGGTGTCGCGGGGGTCCAGAATGGCGGGATTCACGCCGGGCAGAGCGGTGGGAACCTCCAGATCGAACATGGGGATCTTCTTGGTCTCGGCCTTCAGGATGTCGCCGCTCAGGATGGCGTCGATGATGCCGCGGGTATCCTTGATGGTGATACGCTTGCCGGTGCCGTTCCAGCCGGTGTTGACCAGATAAGCCTTCGCGCCGGAAACCTGCATCTTCTTGACCAGCTCAGCAGCATACTTGGTGGGATGCAGCTCCAGGAATGCCTGACCGAAGCAGGCGGAGAAGGTGGGGGTGGGCTCGGTGATGCCCCGCTCGGTGCCGGCCAGCTTCGCGGTGAAGCCGGACAGGAAGTAGTACTGGGTCTGCTCGGGGGTCAGGATGGACACGGGGGGCAGAACGCCGAAAGCGTCGGCGGACAGGAAGATCACGTTCTTGGCAGCGGGAGCCGCGGAAACGGGACGGACGATCTTCTCGATGTGGTCGATGGGGTAGGACACACGGGTGTTCTCGGTGACGGACTTGTCGGCGAAGTCGATCTTGCCGTTACCGTCCACGGTGACGTTCTCCAGCAGAGCGTCCCGGCGGATGGCGTTGTAGATGTCAGGCTCGGAGTCCTTATCCAGGTTGATGACCTTGGCGTAGCAGCCGCCCTCGAAGTTGAACACGCCGTTGTCGTCCCAGCCGTGCTCGTCGTCGCCGATCAGCAGACGCTTGGGGTCGGTGGACAGGGTGGTCTTGCCGGTGGCCGGACAGGCCGAAGAAGATGGCGGTGTTCTCGCCGTTCATATCGGTGTTGGCGGAGCAGTGCATGGAGGCGATGCCCTTCAGAGGCAGGTAGTAGTTCATCATGGAGAACATACCCTTCTTCATCTCGCCGCCGTACCAGGTGTTGATGATGACCTGCTCACGGCTGGTGATGTTGAAGGCAACGCAGGTCTCGGAGTTCAGACCCAGCTCCTTGAAGTTCTCGACCTTGGCCTTGGAAGCGTTGTAGACAATGAAGTCAGGCTTGAAGTTCTTCAGCTCTTCCTCGGTGGGACGGATGAACATGTTGGTGACGAAGTGCGCCTGCCATGCCACTTCCATGATGAAGCGGACGGCCATACGGGTGTCGGGGTTCGCGCCGCAGAAAGCGTCAACCACGTACAGCTTCTTGTTGCACAGCTCCTTGACGGCCAGATCCTTGACGGTTGCCCAGGTGGACTCGGTCATGGGATGGTTGTCGTTCTTGTAGCCGTCGCTGGTCCACCACACGGTGTCCTTGGAATTGGCGTCCATAACGATGTACTTGTCTTTGGGGGAACGTCCGGTGTAAACGCCGGTCATGACGTTCACAGCACCCAGCTCGGTCAGCTGACCCTTTTCATAGCCGGTGAGAGTGGGATCCATCTCGGCGTCGAACAGCGCCTTATAAGAGGGATTGTGGACGATCTCAGTCGTACCGGAGATACCATAATGCTTCAAGTCGATTGCCATAATACAGTAACCTCTTTCATTATAATATAGATATGGGAGTCAGGCCAAACCGTTTTCTGCTCTCTGGCTTGGCACCCCACACTTTTCGAGTGTATCATACACTATCGATATAAAAAAATCAATATAAAAAGTGTGAATTTTTTGCCATCATTGTCGAAAACAGCCGGGGCAGAGGAGGATCGGGGGCGCAAAGTGCCGCCCCGCTTCCCTAAACTTCAGCAAAGAAACGATATAAATGTACCGAAAAAGCAAAAAAATGTATTTACAACCTTTCCCCCTTGTGTTAATATATATGTCGGTGGAGGTTGGGACTTCCCCGTTTTCCCTCGTGTTTTTAACCATGATCCGTGTTTCGGCTCCTGGTCTAAAAATATACGGACAAGTCGGCCCCCCGATGCGTCCACTCAAATTCCATCTACGGAGGTTACATACAAATGGCTCAAAAAGTTCAGTTTGTGGAGACCGTGCTGCGTGACGCAAATCAGTCTCTCATCGCAACCCGCCTGCCTTACGACAAGTTTGCTCCCATGTTGGAGACCATCGATAAGACCGGCTACTACGCAGTCGAGTGCTGGGGCGGCGCTACCTTTGACGTCTGCCTGCGCTACCTGAACGAAGATCCCTGGGAGCGTCTGCGCAAGATCCGCGCCGCCGTGCCCAACACCAAGCTGCAGATGCTGCTGCGCGGTCAGAATGTTCTGGGTTACTCCCACTACCCCGATGACTTTGTCAAGCTTTTCGTGCAGAAGTCCGTGGAGAACGGCATTGACATCATCCGTATCTTCGACGCCCTCAACGATACGAACAACCTGAAGGTCGCCATGGAAGCCACCGTAAAGGCCGGCGCCATCGCCTCCGGCACCCTGTCCTACACCACCTCTCCCGTCCACACCCAGAAGAAGTACGTGGAAATGGTGAAGGAACTGAAGGAAATGGGCGCTTCCACCATCTGCATCAAGGATATGGCCGGTATCATGGGCCCCAAGGAAGCTTACGATCTGGTTTCCGCCATCAAGGACGCCGCTCCTGAGCTGCCCATCGACCTGCACACCCACTCCACCACCGGTCTTGCCTTCATGACCTACCTGAAGGCCGTGGAAGCCGGCGTGGACATCATCGACACCGCCATTTCTCCCTTCTCTGGCGGCACCTCCCAGCCCGCCACCGAGACCCTGGCCTACGCGCTGCGTCAGCTGGGCTACGAGGTCGATCTGGACGACAAGTGCACCAAGAAGATGGCCGACTACTTCAAGACCGTCCGTGACGACTACATCAAGGACGGCACCCTGATGCCCAAGTCCATGGCCACCGACACCCAGTGCCTGACCTATCAGATCCCCGGCGGTATGCTCAGCAATCTGCTCAGCCAGCTGAAGCAGGTCAACGCGCTCGACCGCTTCGACGAGGTTCTGGTGGAGACGCCCAAGGTTCGTAAGGACATGGGTTATCCCCCGCTGGTCACCCCCACCTCTCAGATGGTCGGCGTGCAGGCCGTGCGCAACGTGCTGGACGGCCAGCGCTACAAGTCCGTCTCCAAGGAAATCAAGGCTTACTGCCGCGGCGAGTACGGCCACACCCCCGCGCCCATCGACCCCGAAATCCAGAAGATGATCCTGGGCGACGAGCAGCCTCTGACCGTCCGCTACGCCGACACTCTGGAGCCTGTCGTGGACAAGACCCGGGAGAAGCTGGGCGATCTGGCCCGGTCCGACGAGGACGTGCTGAGCTACATTGCTTTCCCCAACCTGGCCGAGAAGTTCTTCGAGGAGCGCAAGGCCAAGGAAGAGAACGTTGCTACCTACTCCATCGTGGAGTGCTAAGGAGGTACCGTTATGGTGTTATCTTCCACTTTGACGGATATCGGCTTTGTTGACGCCGCCGTCGTCGCGCTGCTGGGCTACGCCGTGGTATTCTTTGGCCTGGTCCTGCTGATGATCGTCGTCATCGGCATGGGCAAGATCTTCATCGCCAAGGAGAAGAAGGTCGCCGCCCACTCTGACGCCGCCAAGGCCGCCATTGCCGCCGTACCCGAGGCTCCCGCCGCCGACGCCCCCGCCGCTCCCGGCACCGCCGGCAAGCTGAAGCTCTACGATGTCGAGCCGAAAACC
>HF988142.1:0-11858 GCA_000434635.1 Firmicutes bacterium CAG:110
AGCGTGCTGAGTTAAGTCGATAAGCATTTATTTTTATTTTTGTCATAAGATCATTTTTTTGGCTTGACAAAAGAGGTTTAACGTGTTAGACTTCTGCGCTGGGTTTAATACATTAAACTGCCATAGAGAATGTCTGAAGTGCATTACGTCCGCTTTACATAAAATTGTCCGGACGGCAAACTGCGTAGAATACGCAGTAATTAATTTTAAAAATATTTCGTTCATTACAAGGGAGAATCATTATGAAAGATAATAAAATTACAATCCGTCTTGAAACCAAAAACGATTACCGCGAGACCGAAAACCTGACGCGGGAAGCGTTCTGGAATGTATATCGTCCTGGCTGTATGGAACATTATGTGCTTCACTGTTATCGCCGTGATCCCGCGTTTGTTCCGGAGCTGGATTTTGTCATGGAGCTTGACGGCGAGCTGATCGGACAAGTCATCTATGTGCGCTCGGAGATCGTGTGCGATGATGGACGAAAGGTGCCAATCATGACTTTTGGCCCAATCGGTATTGCACCCGATTATAAACGAAAAGGCTATGGAAAGCGTCTGCTGGATTATTCCATGGAAAAGGCAAAAGAAATGGGGGCTGGCGCGCTGGCCATTACCGGCAACGTTGATTTCTATGGCAAGTCCGGCTTTGTTCCTGCAAAATCAAAGGGTGTACGCTACGCTGATGACCCGGAGGCGGATTATTTCCTCATCAAAGAGCTGACACCGGGGTTTTTAGACGGTATTTCCGGTACCTATCAGGACCCGGAGGGATATTTTGTCTGTGAGAAGGATCCGGAAGCATTTGAACAATTTGAGGCGACTTTCCCGGAGAAGGAGAAGCTTACGCTGCCGGGACAGCTGCTTTGAGCAGAAAAAATGGGCGACAAAATTTATCCCGCACCGGTGACAGGGAGACCGTATATCTGAAAAACGTCGTGACCGGGCCGAATATTCAGGTCGGCGACTACACCATCTATAATGTTTTTGTTCACGATCCTAGGAATTTTGAAAAGAACAATGTTCTCTACCACTATCCCGTCAACGGTGACAAGCTGAAAATCGGCAAATTCTACTCCATCGCCTGCGGTGCGAAATTTTTATTCGCAAGTGGAAATCACACGATGCGGTCGTTCTCTCTGGCGTGACCATTGGAGACGGCGCGATCATCGGCAGCCGTGCCATGGTGACGAAGAATGTGCCGCCCTATACCATTGTCGCCGGCGTCCCGGCGAAACGCATCCGCAAACGGTTTGACGACGCGACTGCCGAAAAGCTGAAAAATCTCCGCTGGTGGGACTGGGATGAGGAAAAGATCAGGCATAATATCCCCGCCATTCAGGCGGGGGACATGGACACTTTGGAGAATTCTCTATGAAACCAACCGCAGTTGATCCGAATACGACGCCCCGGGCAGAGGCTTATGCGCTCTGGATGGACGCGCCGAACCCCATGGTGACGTTCTTCAAAACGCTGGATGTGACGCCGCTTATCAGGCTCAGCCGCAGACGCGGGATGAAAT
Organism: Firmicutes bacterium CAG:110; assembly: GCA_000434635.1. Taxonomy (GTDB): domain Bacteria; phylum Bacillota; class Clostridia; order Oscillospirales; family Oscillospiraceae; genus Faecousia. The sequence continues at coordinate 1,522 of HF988142.1, forward strand.
TCAATATGCTTCTGTGCTACTGCATCGGCAGGGCTGCAAGCGAAATCAGGGAGTTTTACCTGCTCCCCGTGGGGCGTGAGCTGCTGCAATACGACACCATCGCGGTGAATACCATCGTGAAGAACAGGACCGGCGAAGTCAGCTCCTGCGACGTGCCGTTTTCGGGCAATCTGGCGCAGTTCAATGCGGACTATCTGCGGCTGACGCGTTAGGCGGCAGAGTTCTGCGAAAACCACGATCTGACAGACAGCATGGTGATCGGCACTTCCGCCATTGTGGATACGGAGATAGACGGCGCGGTGGGCATGAACAGCGGCATTTTCAACAATCCGTTTATCATCTGGGGGAGATACCACAAGGAACAGTCTGACCTCATTGCGCTGGATTGAAAAAGGAGAAAAAATGGTACATCTGGTTTATTGCGATAACGCGGGAAAAAGAGCTGGACAAAATTCTGGCCGGGACAAAGACCATGGTCATGCGGGGCGGAAAATCCCTCACAGCCGGGTCTCTGCGGGCGAGCGCCTTTATTTCATGGAAAAGGGGAGCGGCTCCATCACGGCGACTGGCTAATCATCGAGAAGATCGAAGACGTTGTGGTGGGGACGAGCATCCCGTACAACTATGAAAAATCAAAATTTTAATGCAATTATATGATACTGAACTCCAATTAAAGTCTTTTTTAAAGATTTTAATTGGAGTTCAGTATAAGCTGCAATCGTGTAATTTACTGATACGGATAATGCCCGGAATATGTTGGGATTCAACATATTCCGGGCATTTTGTGTCCGCTTGCAAAGTTTATCCGTGGTAATCGCCGGTCGCGGAGTCCACCGTAACATAGGGAACGGTCTTGCCGTCGATCTTCACATAGACCTGATAAACGCCGTCGCCCAGATCTTCGTAGTATTCCGGCGTGACGCCGTAGTTCTCCAGCAGGCTCTTTTCAAACTCGATCTTCCATGCTTCCTCCGTACTGGCGGTCGTCTCCGCCGCCGGCGCGGTCTCAACTGCCGGGGTGGTTTCCTTTATTGTGGGGGCCTGCGTCGTTTCCGGCTGGGTCGTCTGCTGGGTGGACGGAATTGTCTGGGTAGGCGTATTGTCAGCACGTCCTTTTTCGCAGCCCGCGAAAGCGAGGAGCAGCACCGCCACAAGAATGGCCACGGCAAACAGTTTGCAGGTATCCAGTAAATTGTCCATTGTCTTGTTTGTATCTTTCATTCAGGCGATGCCTTCCTGATTAAAATTAAGATTTTAATCAGGAAATAGTATTATTTTTTCCGGACGAAAAGAACGCCCAGAGTGCCGGGGCCGCAGTGGCAGGAGACAGTGCATCCGGCCAGCGTTTCGTAAACCTTGTGGAAGTGACCGTAGGTGGACACGGCCTCCATAACGGCTTCATGGCACTCGTCGCTGACACCGGTGTGGGTGATGAATAGAATGCCGTCGTCCAGATCGTCCCGGCCGTCAAGACGGTCTTTGACGTAGTTTGCCAGACACTTGGCGTATTTTCCGCGATACTTTTTCGCAACGCCCATCTTGCCGTCCTTCACCTCGATGCAGGGCTTCAGGTTCAGAAGGTTCGCGCCAAGTGCGGCGGCGGAGGAGCAGCGGCCGCCCCTGACCAGATAGTCCAGCCTGTCCACGAGGAAGCTGGCTTCCACACGGGAGGTGAAGTCGTCCAGCTCCCGCTTCAGCTCGTCCAGAGATGCGGCGGTTTTCGCCAGCTCGCAGGCTTTCAGCACCACCAGACCCTGACCGGTGGACAGGTTCCGGGAGTCAACCACCCGGACGTTTTCAAAATCCTCCGCGGCAATGCAGGCATGGCGGTACGTAGAGGAAAAGTCCGAGCTGATGCAGATATGCACCACGCCGTCATATTCGCCCGCATATTTCGTGAAATGCTCCTGATATTCGCCGACGCTGACGGCGGAGGTGGAGCAGAGGTCGCCGCCTGCGGCGACGTGGGCGAAAATTTCGGCGGGGGTGATGGTCACGCCGTCAATATATCCCGTCCCGGCCTTGATGACCGTCAGGGGGGTGATGGCGATGTTGTATTCTTTCAGAATGTCAGCGGAAAGGTCGCAGGTGCTGTCAGCCGTGATTTTGATGTTCATAACAGTTCTCCTATCGGTTTGTTGGTTTGACGATGGGGTTTGTCCCCATCATGAAGCAGCAGGGTTCCGTGTCCTTCCGGCGCAGATAGTCCGCACCCCAGTCCCGCATAGCTACGAGAACGGGCATCAGACTGCGGCCGGTTTCCGTCAGGGAGTATTCCACCTTGGGCGGGATGACGGGATACACCTCCCGGTGAACCAGACCATTGGCTTCCAGTTCCCGCAGCTGCTGGGTCAGCATTTTTGGCGTCGCGCCCTTGATGACCTGACGCAGTTCCGAAAAACGGAGGATGCCCTGAGAAAGGTGCCATAAAATCAAAGCCTTGTATTTTCCGCCGATAAGCTCCAGCGTGGCTTCCACCGGGCAGTTGTCTTCGTTTGCCATTCCGTCACCTCCTTACGGTATCCAAAAGGGAAGTATGGCACATAATAGTGCATACTTGTTTTTTTGGATTATCATGGTAGAATGGTATCATAAATGAAGGGAATAGTCAATGAATTTATCCGAAATACGGGTTCGTTTGATGAATTCCACTGAAATGGAGGGAGAATCATGAAACTCAAATTCAATGTCACCGGCATGACCTGTGCGGCCTGTTCCGCGCGGGTGGAGAAGGTGACGAACGCCGTGCCGGGCGTGGAAAAGGCGGAAGTGAATCTTCTTGCGGGAACCATGCAGGTGGAGGCGGAAAACGGGAACGTTGTTCCTGCCATCATCAAGGCGGTGCAGGACGCGGGCTATAATGCCGCCCTGCCCGGTGAAAAGAAAACGGAAAAGGCGGAGGCTGCCCCGGCGGAAGCCGCTTTGAAGGAAATGAAAAAGAGGATCATCGGCAGCGCGATTTGTCTGGTGGTGCTCATGTACTTTACCATGGGACACATGATCGGACTGCCCGCACCCCACTGGTACCACGGCGTGAAGAACGCGCTGGTTGCGGCGCTGCTGCAATTTTTTCTGACCCTTCCTGTGGTGTACCTGAACCGGGTGTACTACAGCAGAGGACTGAAAGCCCTGTGGCACCGTGCGCCCAACATGGATTCCCTGATCGCCGTTGGCTCTTTGGCCGCGCTGGGCTATGGCGTGGCGGCGCTGTTCCGCATGGCCTACGGCATGGGACATGAGGACTGGGAACTGGTGCAGTCCTACAGCGAGAACCTGTATTTTGAATCCGCGGCCATGATCCTGACGCTGATCACCTTGGGTAAATTTCTGGAGACCCGTGCCAAGGGCAAGACCGGCGACGCCATCCGTTCGCTGATGGATCTAAGCCCCAAGACCGCCTCTGTGCGGAGAAACGGGGAGATCGTGGAGATCCCCGTGGAGCAGGTGGCTGTGGGCGATGTGGTCATCGTCCGCTCCGGCAGCAGCATTCCCGTGGACGGCACCGTGCTGGAAGGCCGGGCGTCCGTTGACCAGAGCGCCCTCACGGGCGAAAGCGTCCCCGTGGAAAAGGGCGCGGGGGACAAGGTCGCTGCTGCAACGGTCAACACCGAAGGGTATCTGGAATTCCGGGCGGACAAAGTGGGCGAGGATACCACCCTGGCGCAGGTCATCCGCATGGTGGAGGACGCGGGCGGCTCCAAAGCGCCCATCGCCCGGCTGGCGGACAAGATCGCGGGCGTGTTCGTCCCGGTGGTCATGAGCATTGCGGCGGTGACGTTCATTGTCTGGATGATCGCGGGATACGGACTGGAATTCTCACTGAATCGCGCCATTTCCGTGCTGGTGATCTCCTGCCCCTGCGCGCTGGGACTGGCCACGCCTGTGGCCATCATGGTCGGCACCGGCCGGGGCGCCAAGATGGGCGTGCTGTTCAAGAACGCCGAAGCGCTGGAAAACCTGCACCGGGTGGACACCGTGGTGCTGGACAAGACCGGCACCCTCACCACCGGCAAGCCGGAGGTGACGGACGTCCTCCCCGGCGCAGTCAGCGGGGAAGCGCTGATGCGGATCGCTGCCGCGCTGGAAAGCAAGTCCGAGCATCCCTTTGCCAAGGCTATTCTGAATAAGATGGGCAGTGAAACTTACCCTGTCGCGGAGGACTTTGAAACCCTTCCCGGCCGGGGCGTATCCGGCATCGTGGACGGCGTGCGGTGCTACGGCGGCAACGGCCGGCTGATGGAGGAGCTGGGCGTTAAAGTCCCGGCCATGCCGGAGCTTGCCAATCAGGGAAAGACGCCCCTGCATTTTGCCAATGAAAAGGGCGATTATCTCGGAACTGTTGCCGCCGCCGACGTGCTGAAAGCCGATTCTCAGGCCGCCGTGCAGGCTATGACAAAAATGGGACTTGACGTAGTGATGCTTACAGGCGATAATGAAGCTACGGCCAAGGCCATTGCCCGGAAGGCGGGCATTGCCCATGTGATCTCCGACGTGCTGCCCACGGACAAGGCCGGGGCGGTCGGAAAATTGCAGGCGGAGGGACACCGGGTGCTCATGGTGGGCGACGGCATCAACGACGCGCCCGCACTGGTCAGTGCCGACGTGGGCATGGCCATCGGCGCAGGAACGGACATTGCCATCGAGTCGGCAGACGTGGTGCTGATGACCGGTTCCCTTGCCGCCGTCAGCGGCGCGGTGGAGCTGAGCAAGGCCACCATCCGCAATATCCGGCAGAATCTGTTCTGGGCATTTTTCTACAACACTCTGGGAATTCCCCTCGCCGCCGGTGTGCTGTTCCTGCCCCTAGGGCTGAAGCTCAGCCCGATGTTCGGCGCGGCGGCCATGAGCCTGAGCAGCGTGTTCGTGGTGACGAATGCTCTGCGTCTGCGCCTGTTCAAACCGAAGACTTCCCCCTCTGTGGTGGAAGCCCCGAAACACGAAGAAATCAAAACCAAGGAGGATACAATTATGAAAACGGTTATCAAGGTCAATGGAATGATGTGCGGTCACTGCAAGGCTCACGTGGAAACTGCCTGCAAGGGTGTTCCCGGCGTGACGGACGCCGTTGTGGACTTGGATGCGAAGAATGTCACCGTCACCGGCGACGCCGATGTGGCGGCGCTGAAGAAGGCCATCACCGACGCAGGCTACGAGGTGGTGGAGTAAGTCATGAGAGAGGACTTCTGGTTTGATTCCTGCGGTGCAGGGAGGATTCACGTCTGCCGCTGGATGCCGGAGGGAGAGCCGAAGGCGGTGTTCCAGATCGTCCACGGCATTGCGGAGGTGGCGGAGCGCTACGACGCATTCGCTCAGGTGCTGGCACAGCGGGGCTTCGTCGTGGTGGCTGACGACCACATGGGTCACGGCCAGTCCGTGGGCGAAGGGGACACCAATGGCTACTTCACCGGCGGCTGGTTCAGCGCCGTGGCGGACAGCTATCATCTGCTGGAAATGACCAAGGCGGAATATCCGAACCTTCCCTATGTCCTGTTCGGTCATTCCATGGGTTCCTTCATGGCGAGAACCATTCTGTGCAAGTACCCGGACAGCGGCATTGACGCCGCCATCATCTGCGGCACCGGCTGGCAGCCTGCTTTTGCGCTGCCCGCCGTCATCAAGGTGGTGGAGAGCGTGTGCAAACGAGTGGGGGAGACCAACCCCGACGAGACCCTCCACAAGCTGGTGTTCGGCGGCTACAACCGAAAGGTGGAGCATCCCCGCACGGAATTCGACTGGCTGACCCGGGACGCCAGGATCGTGGATGCCTACATCGCCCATCCCATGTGCGGCTTCACCGAAACGACGGGACTGCTGCGGGATCTGATGACGGGCATCCGCTACATCGAGAAGCCGGAGAGCCTTGCCGCCATGCGCAAGGAACTGCCCGTGTTCTTCATTGCGGGCGGGGACGACCCTGTGGGCAACTACGGCAAGGGCGTCCGTCAGTCGGCTGACGCTTTCCGCAAGGCGGGGATGGCGGATGTCTCGGTGCACATTTACCCGCTGTGCAGGCACGAGATTCTCAACGAGATCAACCGGGAAGAGGTCTACGGAGACATTCTCCAGTGGCTGTCCTCCCATATGAAAAAAAGTTCGCCGTCAACCTAATTAGTCCGATTTATTGGACAGATAGCGTGTTATACTATGGCCAGAAACCAAAAGGAAAGGTTGATGGCTATGTTTCAGATGCGTTATGTAGGCGGACACGTTCAGGTGTATGACAAAAGTGGCAAGTTCCTGTTCTCGGCGGATACCGAACGGGAGGCCAGAGAAGAGATGGAGGATTATGCGGAATCTGCGGCTTGATATTTGCTACGACGGCACCCGCTACCGGGGCTGGCAGCGTCTGCCCGGAAGGGACGACACCATTCAGGGCAAGCTGGAAACAGCCCTTTCCCGGATTCTGGAGGAACCGATCGAGGTCAGCGGCAGCGGCCGCACCGACGCCGGGGTACATGCGCTGCATCAGGCGGCGAATTTCCACTGCGAAAGCGCCATGCCGGCAGGGGAGATTTTGTCCAAACTGCGGCAGTATCTTCCCGAGGATATCGGCATATATTCCTGTGTGGACGTGCCGCCCCGGTTCCATGCCCGCCTGAACGCCCGCGCCAAGACCTACCGCTACCGTATCTGGAATTCCCGGGGGCCGTGCGTTTTTCAGCGGCGGTACGTTGCGGTCATGCCGGAACGCCTTGACTTAAACGCCATGCGCCGCGGGGCGGCACTGCTGACGGGGGAGCATGATTTTTCCGCGTTCTGCGGCAATGCGAGAATGAAAAAGTCCACCGTCCGCCGAATCGATTCCATCGACATTCAGCGGCAGGGGGAGGAAATCCAAATTCTGTTCACCGGTAACGGCTTTCTTTACAACATGGTGCGGATTCTGGTCGGCACGCTGGTGGAGGTCGGCAGGGGAGAGCGGGAAACGGAGAGCATTCCGTCGCTGTTCGGCGGCAAGCGGGAGGACGCGGGCTTCCTGGCTCCGGCGCAGGGACTGTGCCTGATGGAGGTAGTGTATTGAACATTCAGATTTTCGGCAAAAGCAAATGCTTTGACACCAAGAAGGCGGAACGCTACTTCAAGGAGCGGCGCATTCCATTCCAATCCATAGACCTGAAAACATATGGCATGTCCGGCAGGGAATTTGACAGTGTTCTCCGGGCGGTGGGCGGCATTGACAACCTCATCGACTGGGACGGTAAATCCCCGGACATCACCCTCATGAAGTACATGGACGACCAGCGTGCGAAGGAAGACAAGGTTTTCGACAACCCCGCCCTGATGAAAACGCCCGTAGTGCGCAACGGTAAACAGGCCACGGTTGGCTATTGTCCGGAAGTCTGGGCGGCGTGGGAATAACAAAATCGATCACGAAAGCGGTTCTCTAAAAATGGAGAGCCGCTTTTTTTATCATTTTTCCGATTTTTCTCTTGCAGTTTCAACAAAAAAGTGGTATGCTAGGAGGACAAAATGACCAAATACATTGACGGCCTGAATCGAATCGTCTGGGGTGCGCCCGCGTTGATGCTGATCGTTGGCGTGGGGCTTTACCTGAGCCTGCGGCTTCGCTTCGCCCAGCTGACGCTGTTCCCCAGAGCATGGAGGCGCTTTCTTTCCATGCTTCGCCCGGGGCAGAAAAGCGGGAACGGGGTGACGCCCTTTCAGGCGCTGTGTACGGCGCTGGCGGCGACCGTAGGGACGGGAAATATCGTCGGCGTTGCCGGTGCCATCTGTCTCGGCGGGCCGGGGGCCATTTTCTGGATGTGGATTTGCGGCGTTCTCGGGATGGTCACGAAATACGCGGAGGTCACGCTGGCGCTTCGCTACCGGGTGAAAACCCCGGCGGGGTGGATCGGTGGCCCCATGTATGTGATCACTCAGGGCTTGGGGACGAAATTTACACCTATGGCCGTCGCTTACTGCGTGTTCGGCGTGGTTGCGGCCTTCGGCGTGGGAAACGCCACTCAGATCAACGCTGTGATCTCCGGCGTAAACGATGTGGTGACCCGCTTCGGTGGGGAACAGACCAGACTTGGAAACCTTGCGATGGGACTGATTCTGGCCGCACTGGTGGGCGCGATGCTCCTTGGGGGCGCGAGACGCATCGGTATTGTGGCCGAGCGGCTGGTGCCGTTCATCTCCATTGCATATATCCTGCTCTGCGCAGTGATGCTGGTGCCGCGCTGGCGGGAGGTTCCGGCGGCGTTCGCGTCGATCGCGGCGGGGGCGTTTTCTCCCCGGGCGGTGACAGGCGGGGCTTTGGGTTCTGCCTATCAGGCGCTTCGCATCGGATGCAGCCGCGGGGTGTTTACCAACGAGGCTGGCATGGGTACCGCGTCCATCGCCCACGCTTCGGCGGAGGTTTCCCACCCGGCGGAACAGGGGCTGATGGGCATTATGGAGGTTTTTCTCGATACCATCCTCATGTGCACACTGACGGCGCTGGTCATCCTCGTCAGCGGCGTGCCGGTTCCCTACGGCAGAGACGTGGGCGTGGAGCTGACGACGAAGGCGTTTGCTGCTGTCTATGGCGATTTTGCGCCGGTTTTCATTGCCGTGTCCCTCGTTTGCTTTGCCTTTGCCACGGTGCTTGGCTGGGGGCTGTACGGTGCGCGGTGCGCCCAGTTCCTCTTTGGCGCCCGGGCGTGGAAGTTTTTTGTCGCGGCGCAGATGGCCGCGGTGGTCGCGGGGGCATGCCTGCAAACCGGCGTCGTCTGGTCGGCGGCGGAGGCCGTCAACGGCCTGATGGTGATTCCCAATTTGACAGCTTTGGCGATTCTCACCCCGGAGGTGGTTCGCCTTACGAAAGAATATCAGAAATCCGGCGGAAGTACCGCCGGTGGAGGTAGTTATGCAGATATCCATCAACGCAAACCGGTGTGAACCCTCTCCCATGCGGAAGTTCCATCCCTACGCCGTGGAGGCCGAGAAGAAGGGCAAGAAGATCTATCACCTGAACATCGGACAGCCCGACCTGCCCACGCCCACGGCTTATTATGACGCCGTGCGGAACTTTGACCGCAAGACTCTGGCCTACGCCGAGTCTCCCGGTATGCCTGTGCTCATTGACGCTGTGCGGGGCTATTATCACAAACTGGGGGTTGATTTGGCGCCCAACGACGTCCTCATCACCACCGGCGGCAGCGAGGCGCTGCTGATGACCTGCCTGAGCATCCTCGACCCCTATACCGAGGTCATCATCCCCGAGCCGTATTACCCCAACTACACCACCTTCGTCCATGCGGCCGGCGGCGTTATCCGTGCCCTGCCCACCAACCCGTGGGAGGGCTACCGCTACGCCAAGCGGGAGCGCATCGAGAGCCTGATCACCAAGAACACCCGCGCCATCCTGATTACCAACCCCGGCAACCCCACGGGCGTTGTCCTCGACCAGAAGGAAATGCGTATGATCGCCGACATCGCCAAGGAGCGCGATCTGTTCCTGATCTGCGACGAGGTTTACCGGGAATTCTGCTACGACGACAAATTCGGCGTGCCGACCATGGCGCACTTCCGGGATATCGACGAGAACCTCGTCATCATCGACTCCGCCTCCAAGCGCTTTTCTGCCTGCGGCGCGCGGGTGGGCTGTGTTGTGACCCGGAATAAGGAATTGCAGGCGGCGCTGCTGAAATTCTGCCAGTCGCGCCTGTCCGTTGCTACCATCGATCAGATCGGCGCGGCGGCGCTGTATACGGTGGATCCTGCGTTCTTCCGTCAGAGCAAGGAGGAATACCGCCGCCGCCGGGATACGGTGATCTCCAAGCTGCGCCAGATTCCCGGCGTGGTGGTGGAGGAACCCATGGGCGCGTTCTACGTCATGGCGAGCCTGCCGGTGGACGACGCGGACAAGTTCCAGTACTGGCTGCTGGAAAACTTCGACCATCAGGGGGACACCGTCATGTTCGCCCCCGGCGCACCCTTCTACGAGACCCCCGGCAAGGGCATCAATGAGGTGCGTATCGCTTACGTTCTCAAGCAGGAGGATCTGGAGCGGGCAATGGATGTGCTGGCCTTCGGTATCTCCGAATACCAGCGCAAGGTCATGAAAATCACCCCCGCCCCTGTGGGTTAATTGGATATTCCGATGCCGGACAAGCACAAGCTGCCTGTCCGGCATTTTTTCGCCCCAAAACCCTACGGCATCACATCCGCGCTTCGACTGCTTGTTCTCCCAGGAAACGGTATACTGTAGCCAAACCGGGAAAGGGGAGAAGCGAAATGCTAAAACGGCTTGTATTTGCTTTATTGGCGGTCGGACTGCTGCTGGGAGGTGCCGTCCCGGCTTATGCCGCCCAGACGGGTTCCATCCGGGTGGTTCCGGAGACGAAGCCGCT
>HF988142.1:11915-15342 GCA_000434635.1 Firmicutes bacterium CAG:110
GGGCGTCGAGGCGGACGGCGGCTACTGGCTGGATGATGTTTACGGCGGGGGACTGGTAAGGTGGGGAGACCTGCCGTCTCTGACGCTGGCGTCGTGGCTGGCGGAGCATGAGGCAGCGGAGGGGACAACGGTTCCCTTTGACGCGGAGGGCAGTGTCACGTTTTCCAACCTGTCGCCGGGGCTGTATCTCATCAAACAGACCGGGATTTCAGCCGGGAATGACGCGATACCGCCCTTCGTGATCGAACTGCCCTACGAGGATATCTGGGAGATCACCGTTCGATCACAGTCGATGACTGGTGCTCAGGAGCCGCCCCCCACGGGACAGGAGCCGACGCCAATCATTGCCGCGCTGGTGCTGGTGGTTTCAGGAATGGGCCTGCTGGGAGTGGCTGCCCACACGAAGCGGAAGCGCGTTGCGGGCTGACAAGTGCTTCCACCCTCTCGCAGCTGCGCATCTTTTGGGAATTTTTTCTTGTATGGAGGGCACAAATGTGGTACACTTATGCCATCCGATAGAGAGGTGGAATGCGTGTGAAAAAGGTTTTTCTTGGCCTCACGGCGGCCACGATTTTGTACGCCATCTACAACGTCATTATTGACATAAGAGATGGCGTGTTTGACGGCCTCACCATTGTGGGGCTGCTGTTCCTGCTGCTGGTTGCGGGGGTGTTTGGCTTCCTCGCTTGGCTGTTTGACGGCAAATCCCCGGTGAAACGGACGGCAGAACAGGCAAAAAACGTCGTGAAGCAGGAGCAGGAAAAGTTTGCCGCTTATGTGAGCTATTCGCCTGCCATCAAGCGGCGGATATGGAAGTTCCGGATCATTGGTCTGGTTCTGGTCGCGCTGGCGGTGTGGCTCTGTATTGCCGGGAACTGGGATACCATCCCGGTGTCCATTGCAACCGTAATTCTGATTATCGGCATTGCGGTGTTCAACATGGGTTCTCCGGCGGACTACAACGCCATGACGGACGGCGGAGCCATGATCGCCATGGATGTCCCCCGAAAGATCGAGGAGTTTTACCGCGCGTTCCAGAACGAAAAAACGCCCCTCGGCTCTGCGTATCTGGGAAAATTTTCCACAAGTCCCTATACCAGCCTGATTTTCGGGCCGAATGTCCGGGGAGAGTTTCTGTATTTTTACCTGAATCGCGACGGGATGATCGGCTACGTTGGCTATTCCATGCTGGACTCTACCATTTCGGAGCGCCTGACGGAACCTCGTTTTCCGGCGGAAGCGGACGCGGGGGAAGACCTTGCGGGGCATCTGGTCTATCATTCGGATGTTTTCCTGATGCGGGAATGGCTTCAGAAGAGCCTTGAACATTTCGTGAAAACCGGCACGATTCTGCCCTTCCGGGAGATCTCTCCCTCTCAGATTTACACCTTCAGCGAGGATTTCAAGCTGACGGGGCAGCATTTCACCGTTCAGGATACGGACGGAAACACCCTCTACACCGTGGACGGCACAGCGCCGCTGGTGAAGCTGCGGGTGCTGGATAACTATGACCGTGAGGTTTTCACCATGACCAAGCAGTTGGGGCACGCGCTGGCTACATACAAGTTCTATCAGGACGGTGAACTTTACGGCACGCTGGAAAAGCAGTTTGATCTGGTGCGGGACCGCTTCACAATGGAGGTGACGGAGGGAACACTGGAGCTGCGGGAGTACAGCGGCACCGTCGGTCACAACTACAAGGTCACGCTCAACGGCGAGATTCTGGGTGCCATCATGGACGATATGGACCTAACCGTCGAAAACGCGGTGTTCGACAACGCCTATCTGCTCGTCTACCGGCCTGACAAGCTGCCGCTGCTGGTGTGCATGGCCGTGATGGCCGCCCGAGAGCTGGCGAGAGACAAAGAGGGCGCTGTTACAAACCAAATGTAGGAGGAAAAAAGAGAGATGAAAAAGGGAATTGCACTGATCGCGGCGCTTGTCCTCAGCGTTTTGCTGCTGGGATGTGAGGAAGCGGTGACCTATGCCACCGCCGACGACGCCAAGGCGGCGCTGAATGGACAGGGCGTTATCACCATCGACGGTGATTTTTCGGAACCCAATCAGGCCAGCGACATCCGCGTGAACAACGGTTTTGCCGGATTTATGCGGGAGACGGGACTTATCAACGGCAAATGGACGATTTCGGCGAACTACGAGGAGTGGTTTTACGCCAAGTACGTCACCGGCGAACCGGTGAACCACCAGGAGGGCGTCAATTCCGGCTCCACGCTGGGCTTTTATGACATGGACGACAACTGTCTCGGCTATGCCCAGGAGCGGGTGGATCCGAACTGGGACAACGCCTATATCGTCTATTTCCTCGACCCGGATTTCACCCCCATCGGACTGTACGCTTCGGAGGACTGCAAGACGCTGTGGGACGACAGCGAGACCGTACTGGCCGAGGGCGATATCGATTGGAGCTATTCCAGCGATATGTGCACCGTCACCATCACCCCCACCGGCGGCAAGGATGTTCCCATCTTTGTGAAAATTGCCATGTATGTGAAAATTTTCTATGAAGTGAACCTGCTGAAAATGTGATTCCATGACAAATGCCCCCAATATGCACAGTAAGCGTGCATATTGGGGGCATTGTGATATTTTCCTAGACGCGGGTGAACTCGTAATTTTCGAATTTCAGCTGATCGCCTACATCCACGCCAAAGGGCAGCAGTGCGATGGCGACCTCGGAGACAACGCCGGTATCATCGTACCTGACGTAAGCATAATCGCCGCGAATGTCCGTGATGGTGCAGAGCATAGTGACCCCCTTTACCGGATGAAGTGGGTGGGGGTAACCGGGTCAAGCTCCGGCAGGCCGAATTGCGCCTTGCCGAGGGCGATGGACTTCATCAGAAAAGTCATGTTCTTAGCCAGATTCCGGACGGTGGCGATGCCCTCCAAGTCCTGCGCCGCTTCGCCGGGGGCGCGGCCGTGGACGCTGTTCCAGTAATGGCTGGACGCGACGGGCATTCCGCTGATGGTGAAATACTTGTTCAGCTCGTCAAAGGTGGCAGAGCAGCCGCCCCGGCGGGCAACCACCACGGACGCGCCGACCTTCATCCGCTTGTCAAAGCCGGTGCTGTAGAACAGCCGATCCAGAAACGCCACCAGCGTAGCATTTGCGGAAGCATAATAGACCGGGCTGGCGGCCACCAGACCATCGGCCTGACGAAACGCTTCCGCCGCCTGATTGACCGCGTCGTCAAAAACGCACTTGCCGGTCTTCCGGCAGCTTCCGCAGGCGATGCAGCCACGGATGGGCTGATTGCCCACGTGGAAAATTTCCGTTTCGACGCCCTCGGCGGTGAAGACTTCCGCCATCTGGGAAAGGGCATAGGCCGTATTTCCGTTTGCTTTGGGGCTTCCGTTGAGCAGCAGTACCTTCATTTGATTCCTCCTGTGGTAAGTTTGAAAAACC
>HF988142.1:15374-19803 GCA_000434635.1 Firmicutes bacterium CAG:110
CCCGTTACCGGGGACGGGCAGTTTTCATTAAAGCAGAATCGGAGATATTGGACGATTAGTCCTTGTACATCTCGACCAGCTTGTTCAGGTGCTCCCAGCGCTCCTTGGCGGCAGCCTCGTTCTTGGCGAACAAATCGGTTGCACGCTCGGGGAACTCGCGGGTCAGACGGCTGTAACGAGCCTCGTTCATCAGGAACTCCTGATAGCCGTCCTTCGGAGCCTTGCTGTCCAGCTGGAACTTGCCGGTCTCCTTGGAAGGATCGAAGCGGAACAGGTTCCAGTAGCCGCACTCAACGGCCTTCTTCATCTCGGCCTGGCAGTTGGTCATGCCGCCCTTGATGGAGTGCATCTCACAGGGAGCGTAGCCGATGATGAGGGACGGGCCATGGTAAGCCTCGGCTTCGGTGATGGCCTTGATGGTCTGAGCGGGGTTGGCGCCCATAGCGACCTGAGCGACGTAAACGTAGCCGTAGCTCATCGCAATCTCAGACAGGGACTTCTTCTTGGTCTCCTTACCGGCAGCCGCGAACTGAGCGACCTGACCGATGTTGGAAGCCTTGGAAGCCTGACCGCCGGTGTTGGAGTAAACCTCGGTGTCGAAGACGAAGACGTTGACGTCCTTGTTCTGTGCCAGCACATGGTCAACACCGCCGAAGCCGATGTCGTATGCCCAGCCGTCGCCGCCGAAGATCCACACGGACTTCTTGGACAGATATTCCTTCTTGGACAGGATGTCCTTCACGGTGTCGCAGCAGACCTTGGCTTCCAGATTCTCGACCAGAGCCTTGGTAGCGGCCTTGTTGGCCTCGCCGTCGTTGTAGGTGTCCAGCCAAGCCTGGCAAGCGGCCTTGCGCTCGTCGCAGGTGGTCTTCTCCATGACTTCCTTGACCTTGTTAGCCAGAGACTCACGGATGACGGCCTGTGCGGTGTACATACCCAGACCATGCTCGGCGTTATCCTCGAACAGGGAGTTCGCCCATGCGGGACCACGGCCTTCAGCGGTCACGGTGTAGGGAGAGGTAGCGGCGGGACCGCCCCAGATGGAGGAGCAGCCGGTGGCGTTGGAGATGTACATCCGATCGCCGAACAGCTGGGTCACCAGACGGGCGTAGCTGGTCTCGGCGCAGCCGGCGCAGGAGCCGGAGAACTCCAGCAGAGGCTTGCGGAACTGAGAACCCTTGACGGTGTTGTCCTGCATGTCCTTCTTCTCGCTGACCTTGGAGACCATGTAGTTGAAGACTTCCTGCTCAGGCAGCTCGTTCTCCTGAGGAACCATGGTGATGGCCTTGGTGGGGCAGACGCCGACGCAGACGCCGCAGCCCATGCAGTCCAGAGGAGACACGGCCATGATGTACTTGTAGACGCCCTTGCCCTTGCCGGCCTTGACATCCACCAGACGGGCGTTCGCGGGAGCGGCAGCGGCCTCTTCAGCGGTCAGCGCGTAGGGACGGATGGTGGCATGGGGGCAGACGTAAGCACAGTTGTTGCACTGGATGCATTTGGTCTCGTCCCAGTGAGGAACGGTAACGGCAACGCCGCGCTTCTCATAAGCGGAAGCACCCAGGGGGAACTGGCCGTCGGGCAGATCGGCGAAGGCGGAAACGGGCAGGCTGTAGCCGTCCATTCTGCCGATGGGGTTCAGGATGGTCTTGACGACCTTGACGGTGTCGGGACGGCCTTCCAGAACGGTTTCGGGCTTGTTGTCCTCAGCGGTAGCCCAGGAGGCGGGAACATCGACCTTGTGGTAAGCGGTAGCGCCCACATCGATGGCGTTCCAGTTCTTCTCGACGACGTCGCGGCCCTTCTTCAGGTAGGAGTGCTCGGCAGCGTCCTTCATGTACTTGATGGCATCCTCAGCGGGCATGACCTTCGCCAGAGAGAAGAAGGCAGACTGCAGGATGGTGTTGGTACGCTTGCCCATGCCGACCTTGATGGCCAGATCGATAGCGTCGATGGTGTACAGCTGAATGTTGTTGTTGGCGATGTAGCGCTTGGAAGCGGCATCCAGATGATGCTCCAGCTCCTCCAGATTCCACTGGCAGTTGATCAGGAACACGCCGCCGGGCTTGACATCCTGAACGATCTTGAAGCCCTTGGTGATGTAGGAGGGGTTGTGGCAGGCAACGAAGTCAGCCTTGTTGATGTAGTAGGGGGACTTGATGGCCTTGTCGCCGAAACGCAGGTGGGAAACGGTGACGCCGCCGGTCTTCTTGGAGTCGTACTGGAAGTAAGCCTGTACGTACTTGTCGGTGTGGTCGCCGATGATCTTGATGGAGTTCTTGTTGGCGCCCACGGTGCCGTCGCCGCCCAGACCCCAGAACTTGCACTCGATGGTGCCTTCCGCGGCGGTGTTGGGGGAGACCTTCTCGTCCAGAGACAGGTGGGTCACATCGTCCACGATGCCGATGGTGAACTCGTTCTTGGGGGCGTTTTTCGCCAGCTCTTCGTAGACGGCAAAGACGGAAGCGGGGTGAGTATCCTTGGAACCCAGACCGTAACGGCCGCCGATGACGGTGACGTCGTTCCGGCCGGCCTTGGCCAGAGCCATGACCACGTCCTGATACAGAGGCTCGCCCTGAGAGCCGGGCTCCTTGGTACGATCCAGAACAGCGATCTTCTTGGCGGTGGCGGGGATGGCCTCCAGCAGCTTTTCAGCGCAGAAGGGACGGAACAGGCGAACCTTGACAACGCCGACCTTCTCGCCGTGGGCGTTCAGGTAGTCGATGACTTCCTCGGCCACGTCGTTGATGGAGCCCATGGCGACGATGATGCGGTCAGCATCGGGAGCGCCGTAGTAGTTGAACAGCTTGTAGTCGGTGCCCAGCTTCTCGTTGACCTTGTTCATGTACTTCTCGACGACTGCGGGCAGTGCCTGATAGTACTTGTTGCAGGCCTCACGATGCTGGAAGAAGATATCGTCGTTCTCGTGGGAGCCGCGCATTGCGGGACGCTCGGGGTTCAGGGAGTGCTTGCGGAACGCCTCAACGGCATCCATGTTGCACATTTCCTTCAGATCCTCGTAATCCCAGATAGCGACCTTCTGGATCTCGTGGGAGGTACGGAAGCCGTCGAAGAAGTTGATGAAGGGAACGCGGCCTTCGATGGCGGACAGGTGAGCGACAGCGCCCAGATCCATGACTTCCTGCACGTTGGTCTCGCACAGCATGGCAAAACCGGTCTGACGGCAGGCGTAGACGTCGGAGTGGTCACCGAAGATGTTCAGAGACTGAGTAGCGACGGTACGGGCGGAGACGTGGAAAACTGCGGGCAGCAGCTCACCGGCGATCTTGTACATATTGGGGATCATCAGCAGCAGACCCTGGGAGGCGGTGTAGGTGGTGGTCAGAGCACCGGCAGCCAGAGAGCCGTGGACAGTACCGGCGGCACCGGCCTCGGACTGCATCTCGACGACCTTAACGGTGTTGCCGAAGATGTTCTTCCGACCGGCGGCAGACCACTGATCCACGTTGTCAGCCATGGGGCTGGACGGGGTGATGGGGTAGATGCCAGCGACCTCGGTAAAGGCATAGCTGACGTGGGCGGCAGCGGTATTGCCGTCCATGGTTTTGAATTTTCTAGCCAAAATGAATACCTCCTAAAGTATTTCTAATTTTGTCGACCTCATTGTACCACTTTTCATGCAATTTGTAAAGCCATCAAACGACACTCATACAAAAAATTCACGCTTTTCCACGGGAAAGATATGGAAAAGCTGTAAAGTCCGCAGCCGGGGAAACCAAAAAGGGATTGCCTTTTCCCGAAGAATGGAGTATGATGAAAAACAAGAGAGAAAAGGGGGACGGAAACATGATCTGCAGCGTCCGAACGCTGGGTATCTCCGGGATACAGGGCAGCGCCGTCACGGCGGAGTGCTACATTTCTCAGGGACTTCCCGGCTTTGATATCGTGGGACTGCCTGACGCGGCGGTGAAGGAAGCGCGGGACCGGGTGCGGGCAGCGGCGAAGAGCAGCGGACTGTCCTTTCCTGTGAGCCGCATTACGGTGAACCTGGCGCCCGCAAGCCAGAAAAAGGCGGGAACGCACTACGATCTTCCTATTTTATTGAGTATTCTCGCGGCCAGCGGAAGCGTCCGGCGGCCGAAATCCACCAGCGCTTTCCTTGGGGAGCTGAGTCTGGACGGCACCATCCGTCCCATTTCCGGCGTGCTGCCCATGGCGCTTGCCGCCAAACGGGAGGGGATTCAGGCGCTGTTTGTCCCGGCGGAGAACGCCCCGGAGGCAACGCTTGCCCGGGGGCCTGCGGTGTATCCCATCCATACGGTGGCGCAGCTGGCGGCAGGACTGAACGGGGAGACGACGCTGGAAGAAGAACCGCTGTGGGTGCCCTCCCGTGAGGACACCGTCATGCCGGATTTCAAGGACGTGCTGGGGCAGGAAAACGTAAAGCGGGCGCTGGAGGTCGCGGCGG
>HF988142.1:19829-24687 GCA_000434635.1 Firmicutes bacterium CAG:110
GGGCAGCCACAATGTGCTGCTCATTGGCCCGCCCGGCTCCGGCAAAAGTATGCTCAGCAAGCGCCTGCCCTCCATTCTCCCGGATATGACGTGGGAGGAATCGCTGGAGGTCAGTCAGATTTATTCCGTCATGGGAATGCTGACGCCGAAAGAACCCCTTGTGACCCGGCGGCCGTTCCGTTCGCCCCATCACACGGTGTCCAATGCCGGACTCGCTGGCGGCGGCTCCAACCCAAGGCCGGGTGAAATCTCCCTCGCCCATAAGGGCGTGCTGTTTCTGGACGAGATGCCGGAATTCCGGAAGGATACGCTTGACTTGATGCGCCAGCCGCTGGAGGACGGAAAGGTCACCATCTCCCGGGTTTCCGGGGCGGTGACATACCCGGCGGAATTTATGCTGGTGTGCGCCATGAATCCCTGCAAATGCGGCTGGTACGGCGACCCCTCCGGGCGCTGCCGCTGCTCCCAGCGGGATGTGGAAAATTATCGAAGCCGCATTTCCGGGCCGCTTCTGGACAGAATTGACATTGTGGTGGAGGTTCCCTCCGTCCATTTTGAGGACTTGCGGGAACGGGCGGAAGCGGAGCCGTCGGCGCCGGTGAAGCAGCGGGTCGACGCCGCACGAGACATCCAGAACCGGCGCTTCGGTTCCGGCGGAATGTGCAACGCCCGGATGGGGCCGGAAGAAATGCGCCGCTACTGCCATCTCAGCGAGGAATGCGCCGAGCTGATGAAGGGCGCGTTTGAAACCATGGGATTGACCGCGAGAAGCTACGACCGTATCCTCAAGGTAGCGCGAACCGTGGCCGATCTGGACGGAAGCGAAGACATTCAGCCCCAGCACATCGCCGAAGCGATTCAGTACCGGGCGGTGAATCTGGGAAATCGATAAACAGGAGAACGAAAATGAAGGAAATTTTTCTATTGAAGCTGGGCGAGATCGTCCTGAAGGGCGCGAACAAGCGCCAGTTTGAGAACAAGCTGCGGCAGAACGTCCGCCGCCGCATGAAGAAGTACGGCAATTTTGACGTGTATATCCTCCAGTCCACGGTGTACGTAGAGCCGATGGACGAGGAAGCGGACGTGGACGGGGCATGGGAAGCCTGCCGTTCCATTTTCGGCGTGGTGAGCCTGTGCCGCTGCCGCCCCTGCGAGAAGGACTTGGACGCGATCTTTGCCGCCATCGAAAACTATCTGGGGGACGATCTGGACTGCGCCCAATCCTTCAAGGTCGAGTCCAAGCGCTCGGACAAGCGCTTCCCCCTGACCTCCATCCAGCTGTCTCAGGAGATCGGCGGACGGCTGGCGGAAGCCCACCCGGGAGTAGAGGTGGACGTGCATCACCCGGACTACACCGTGTACGTGGAGGTGCGGGACCTGTCCGCCTACGTCCATGGCCCCGCCGAACCGGGAGCGGGCGGCCTGCCCACCGGCGTTGGCGGACGGGCGATGGTGCTGCTCTCCGGCGGTATCGATTCCCCCGTGGCGGCCTATATGATGGCGAAGCGTGGCGTGGAGGTGGAAGCCGTTCACTTCTTCTCCTATCCCTACACATCTCAGCTGGCCAAGGACAAGGTCATCGAGCTTGCCCGGCTGGTGACGAAATACTCCGGGCGGATGACCGTGAACGTGGTGTCCTTCACGGAGATTCAGGAAGCCATCCGGGACAACTGCCCGGAGGAGTTCTTTACCCTGATTATGCGCCGGTTCATGATGGAGATTGCCCAGCGCATTGCCAAGGGCGACGGCTGCGGCGCGCTGATCACCGGCGAAAACCTTGGTCAGGTGGCGTCCCAGACTATGGAGGCCATGACCGTCACCGGCGCGGTGGTGGACATTCCCATTTTCATGCCGCTGGTGGGCATGGACAAGAAGGACATTATTTCCATTGCCCGGGAAATCGGGACACTGGACACGTCGATCCTGCCTTATGAGGACTGTTGCACCGTCTTCACGCCGAAGCATCCCAAGACCAAGCCCACGCTGGGACAGGTCGTGAACGCGGAAAAGAAGCTGGACAGAGAAGCGCTGATCGCCCGCGCGCTGGAAAATGTGGAAAAGATCAAGGTGACGTACCATGATGAGCCTTTGCTGTGATGTGCTGAAAGCGCTTCAGGGGAAAACGCTGGTCACCGCCGAAAGCCTCACCGGCGGCGGCATCGGCGCGGCGCTGACGCAGGTTCCCGGCAGCAGCGAGGTCTACAAGGGCGGCGTCATCTGCTATACCAACTGGGTCAAGGAAAACATTCTGGGCGTGCCGGGAGAGATTCTGGCGCAGGACGGCGCGGTGTCTCTACGCACGGCAGAGCATCTGGCCTCCGGCGTCCGGGCGCTGCTGAAAGCAGACGCGGCCGTGGCGGTCACGGGTCTGGCGGGCCCCGGCGGCGACGAATTCGGACACAGTGTGGGAACGGTTTTCATCGGCTATCAGGACGCGGCGCATTCCGACGCGAGGGAATATCACTTCTCCGGCGACCGGGAAGCGGTGCGGAATCAGACCATCGAAGCCGCACTGAGACTTGTTCTGGAGCATCAAAAGTAAAAAAAGCCCTCTGTTTTAGTGGGTGGTCGTAAAACAGATAGTGGAGCGTATCGGTACAGATACGCTCCACTTCTCGTGCCGAAGCTCGGCCACCTCTCCCATAGGGAGAGGCAAGAGAGGTGCGATGCAAAGATAAAAATTATGCCCGCTGCTTTCAAAGCAGCGGGCATTTGCTGTGCTCAGGTCGGGTCGTAGTTGACGATGATGTCGTGTTCTCTCAGGGACGCGACGTCGGAAATGGGATTGCCGAACACGTTCACCTGCACCAGACAATAGCTGTCGGCGAGGGAATCAATGTTGCTGATCTGGTTGTAATCCATATAGATATAGGTCAGGGCTTCCATCTTGCTCAGATTGTCCAGACTGGTCAACGCATTGTAAGAGCCGTCAATGGTCTGAAGCTTGCAGCCCTCCGGCCAATCGGGGAGCGCCGTGACCTGATTGGAGGCAAAGCTGAACCGCTCCAGATTGACCAGCGTGGAGAGGGCGGAGATGTCCGTCAGGGTGTTGTTGGAGATATCCAGTTCAACCAGCGTCGTGCAGACGGAAATGGGAGAGACATCCGTCAGCGCATTGTGGTTCACGGACAGACGGGTCAGCACCTGTAAGCTGCTCACGCCGTCCAGACTTGTGATCTGGTTGTTGTCAGCTACCAGCGTCGTCAGTCGGGCGCAGCTGGAAACGGGGGCGAGGGTAGTCAGGGCGTTGTAGGAAACGTCCAGCGTTTGCAGATTGCTCAGACCGTCCAATGCGTCGAGACTGGTCACGGCGTTGTGCTGGAGATTCAGCTCGGTCAGCGTGGTCATGGAGGACAGTACGTCCAGATTCCGGATGGTGTTCTCGCCCAGATTCAGATAGGTAAGGCTCTTTGCGCCGGACAGCTTTTCAATGGTGCTCAGGCCGCATTCTACCATGCTCAGCTCGGTCAGGGCGGGAAGTCCCGCAATGACGGTCAGATCGTCCGGGCTGAACCGGCTGCCGCTGAGGTCAAGGGACGTAAGCTTGGTCAGAGAAGACAGGCTCTCAAGACTGTCGATGTCCTGATTGGCGATGGTCAGCTTTTCCAGATAGGGCATGAACGTCAGGTCGGTGTAGACCTTCGTGTCCTCGGGGACGGTGAATTCCGTGATCTGCCATAGCTGGCTGGTGTAGACGCTGTCGCCGTCTCTTGTGCCGGTCAGCTCCCGCAGAGTCGCTTCCACGGCCGGGTCGGCGAATTTGACTTCCTCAATGACGCCGGTCACAGTGTAGCCCAGAACCGTCAGGGGACTGACAAGGCCGTTATCATCCACGGCGATGGCGTAAATGGTCGTCTCAC
Organism: Firmicutes bacterium CAG:110; assembly: GCA_000434635.1. Lineage (GTDB taxonomy): Bacteria > Bacillota > Clostridia > Oscillospirales > Oscillospiraceae > Faecousia. Next base: position 23,690 of record HF988142.1, read on the forward strand.
CGGCGGGGAGGGTAATGGGGCTTTCGTAAACGGGGTCCTTCACGGAGGGGTATTCACCGTTGGTGGTGTAGTAGAGCTTCCCGGCGGCGTACAGGGTGACGTCGATATACTGGCTGTAGTAGCCCGGCTCGTAGTTGCTGATGGGGGCGTCAGGCCGCTGCGCCTCGATCTCGGCCTTGATATCCGGGTTCGTGATCTTGTCCAGCAGAGAGACGGCGTCCAGCAGTTTGTCCTGCTCCACGTAGGTCTTGCACAGGGCGGTGAACAGCTCGGCGCTGGGTTCGGAGTTGATGGCATTGGTCAGGGTGTACTCGGCTTTCGTGTAGTTGTCGTCGGCCTTATACAGGTTCGCCAGCTCAATGGCCACGTTCTCGTCGTGGTTGGAGAAGTTGTAGGCAAGGTCATAGAACCATGAGGACAGGCGGGAATTGCCGTGGAGGTCATTGTATCGAGCCTGGGTCAGCAGGAAATCCCGGGTGAACCCCCGGTCATAGGTAAACAGGTACCAGCCGATGCTGGCGATGATCAGCACCGCAAGCAGGAGCGGCACAAGAACGCGGATAAACTTCTTCATAAAACTGCTCCATTCCAATGGAATTTCAAGAAATTATACAACAAAACGGCGATAAAGTCAAGCATAGGGGGAAAAGTTGCAGTTTTACGGAACTTCCGGGAATAATGAAGCTGAAAACGGACGGCTTTGGACGCTTGACAGGGATGACAAAATATGCTATAGTAGCATAAAGTAATACTTTGTGGAGGAACTATGGAACAGCATACGATCATCCGTCTGACCGACAGACCGGAATATAAGGAATCCATGGCACAGTGGTTCCACGAAAAATGGGGCATTCCCAAGCACGCGTACCTCGACAGCATGAATGCCTGCCTGAAAGGGGAGAGCGCCGTCCCCCAGTGGTACGCCGTGGTGGAGGACGGCAGGATCATCGGCGGTCTGGGCGTCATCGAGAACGATTTCCACGACCGTAAGGACTTGT
>HF988143.1:0-422 GCA_000434635.1 Firmicutes bacterium CAG:110
GCCTGCTTCAAATAATTCGCTATTTTTCATGCCGGAGGTGAATCACCGTCTGATTCTTCTTTTTGCTGTTCGGAAAATAAGTTCCAGAATCAGCGCACAAATCGCCCCGATCAGGATGCTCCCCGCAACAACGAACACCACCGCGCTCACGTCCCCCGTCTTCGGGAGGGTTTCCTCGCGATTGACAAGATTTACCGTGTTGTCAACAGTCATGCCGCGGGCGTCCTGCCAGCCGTCTTGTGCGGTTAAGTGGCTGGACGCGCTGACGATGACAGCGGCGGGATGACAGCGGCGGGCTGGCTGAGCTTGGCCTTCCCCTCCGGCGCTTTCGTCTGCACCAGATAGTAGCGGCCATATGCCACGCCCCAGAGGAATGCCTTGCCATCCTCGCCGGTCGTTACCTCGGAAACCGGCTTCCCGCC
>HF988143.1:429-2212 GCA_000434635.1 Firmicutes bacterium CAG:110
CTTCCCGCCGCTGCCTGTGAGGAAATTTACGAACGCGGCGTTTGTCTCCGTTCCATTCTTAAGGGCTGTGTTTTCGTCCTCCGCTCTGACCAGCCGGAACGCCGCGCCGCTGAGTGGCTGCCCCGCTTCGTCGGAGACGAAAAGATGGATTCCGCCCGTATGCACTTCCCCGGCTCCGGACTGCGCTTCATAGAATACGCCCGCGGAATTCAGGTAGCTGACCGACGCGCTGCACGGGATGGGGGCGTCAAGTCCGGCGTTTTCCCTGATCGATGCCTGAAAGCGTACCCGGATTTCCGGTGTACACTCCCCTTCCCCCTGATTGGCCGACGCATAGGCCATGCCGGCAGGAGTTAGAGAAACGCTTATTTTCCCGTTTCCTTCGCTGTGTGATATAACATAGTGGTCGCTTTCGGTGAGATCAATTTCCGCTCCTGCTCTGGTCAGCAGGGTGACGGACGGCGCTGAGTCTTCCAGTGTCAGATGCTCGTCAAAATTGCCTGTGATGGTGTACTTTTGCGCCGCCCGGATGCCTGCCGGGACGCTGGCCCGCAGAATCCATGTATGTAACTGCCCCACGTCAAAGCTGCCGCTGGTGCAGCCGATTTCGGCTACATTCACTTCGGCGACCGGCGTGGTTTCCAATGTGCCGGTCGGCCTGACATTCAGGGTGTAAGCGTTCCCGCCATCGCCGCCGACTCCGGGAACCACAAGGAAAAAGGGCGCGGAAACCACCGATGCTTCACTTTCCGTGCGCTGGACGACCAGATACACGCCCTCCGGCTGATCGTTCGCCGTAAAATTATAGGACGCAAGGCCGTGAATGTCCGTGGTCAGGATCGTCACAAGATTTCCGGGCGTCCGATAATCCTTCATGGCCGCTTCGTCAGATATGGAACTGAGGGAAAAATCCCCGTTTTCCAGCTGCTCCCGGGTCGCTGCGCGGTACAGGTCAAAGCGGATATTGGCAAGTGGCAGGCCGCTGGTTTCCGCGCATTCGGTAATATTCAGAATGCAGTCCGGTTTCACCAGCAGCTTGCCATGAACCGGCAATATGCTGTCGTCGAACCCCAGCAGCCTGTGGCTTTCACCCTCAAACAGATAAACGTCGCCGCCGTGCTGGGTCCCGGTGATCTCCAGCGTCACCTCCGGCCTGTCCGTAAGGCCGGAAAAGGAAACCGTGCAGCTTCCGGCCTCGGTCACGGTCTGCTCCTTGACCTGACCGCCGCAGTCGGCGCTGAGGGTCAATGCGTCCAGCGACCCAACCGTCGTCTGAATGTCCACACTCACCGTGACGGTATAGCCGCCGTCCGGCTCCTTAACCGCTGTGTAAACCGGGTTTTGCAGCGTCGCGTCCGACACCGTTTCGCACCCCGGCGCGGCAGGTTTCAGGCTGCACAGATACCGGTACAGCCCCGCAACATTCGCCGCCGAATCCTCCGTCAGCGGCTCGCGGGAAACGTCGGCGTTCGTAACCTTTCTCAGATAGTTCCGCCATCCCGGCGTGGTCATGTCCTCCCAGCCGGAGAGGTATTCGTTGACGGTGAACTTTCCCTGATTCGTCAGCTCCCAGATGGCAAGCTGAGCCGCGAGGACTGCTTCACCGCTTTGCAGATGTCGTATTTCAGGAAGCCCGTGACTTTGCAGCCATGGATTGGCTGCCGCCTGAATGGCGGACACATCCTTGTGAGGATATGACCACTGCACAACCGCCCGGAGCTTTCCAGCCGTTTCGGCGGAAAAGCAGCCGCTGTCCTCCAGTCCCACCCGCCGGTAGCCTGCC
>HF988143.1:2227-3454 GCA_000434635.1 Firmicutes bacterium CAG:110
CCCCCCGCCGGTAGCCTGCCTTTTCCGGAGCTTCCGCGTCAATATTGACGGAATAAGCAGCGATGGACACGTCCTGCTCCCCCGCCCCGTCGGCGGTCAGATAGATGGTAGACCTCCACAAAATCCTCGCCGGAGAAAACCGCCTGCCCGTCCTCCCCGGTAAGCGTATAGTCCGCCACGAAGGGGGACGCGCAGATGTAAGCATCCTTGTTGATGTGCAGCACATAGCCGTCCTCCGCCGCCCGGGCGCTCAGCAGCAGCGCCCCCGAAGCCGCGGCAGCCAGCGCCGCCAAGCCAGCCGCCGACCGTTTGAACGAGACCTTCATATCCCCCATTTCCTCCCCATGACGGCAGGTTTCTGCCGCGTTTGCCATCAGTTTACCATGAAGGCCATGTCGAATTTGGGGGAAATCCAGCGGTAAAGCAAAATTAGCCGTATTGCGGGAATCCCCATTTTGTGGTATGCTTTTGGAAAAGGAAGTGACGGAATGAAGCGGCTGAGAAAAATCTATCTGGAAATCTCCAACGTCTGCAATCTGCACTGCACGTTCTGCCCCGGCACCCGGCGGGAGAAGCGGTTCATGACGGCGGATGAGTTCGCCACCCTGCTGCCGAAGCTGCGCCCGTGGACGGATTATCTTTACTTTCACCTGATGGGCGAGCCGCTGTGCCATCCCGAGCTTGCGGAATTTCTTCGTCTCGCGGGAGATGCGGGCTTCAAGGTGATTCTCACCACCAACGGCACCCTGCTGGAAGAAAAGCGGGAAATTCTGCTGAACGCCCCTGCGCTTCACAAGGTAAATATTTCTCTCCACGCCTTCGAAGCAAACGACCTTTCCGTCCCCTTTGAAACGTACCTTTCCCGGTGCTTTTCCTTCGGGCAGGCGGCGGAGGGGAAATTTCTGGTCGTTTACCGCCTGTGGAACGGCGGCGGTGCGGAACAGCGAAACCCGGAAATTCTCAGCGCCATGGAACGGGCGTTCCCCGCTCCATGGGACGTGCAGCCCCGGGGCACGCAGATCGCCCAACGTGTCTATCTGGAATACGGCGACAAATTCGACTGGCCTGACCTCTCCGCCCCCGACGGCGGGGAACGCGCTTTTTGTCACGGCCTGCAGGATCAGGTTGGCGTACTGTGCGACGGCACCGTTGTCCCCTGCTGTCTTGACCATGAGGGCGACATTGCTCTGGGGAATCTGTTTGAAACCACGCTGGAGGAAATCTGGG
>HF988144.1:0-978 GCA_000434635.1 Firmicutes bacterium CAG:110
ACAGGCATTGCCTGGAATTGTCATGAGACGGCCTTGTTGTTTTTTGTTTTTGCTTGTGGGTTTCAACAATTCGGTACAAACAGAAAAGGCGGCGCTCGACATTTTGCACAAATTCGATCGCCGCCTATTGGTCACAATGACCTTATCTCTATTCTCTTTATTTTAGTGTGTTGCGGTACTCGTTGGCGCTCATGCCCTCCTGCTTTTTGAAGGTTCTGGCAAAATGCGCCGTGTCCGCGTAGCCCACCTGTTCTCCGATCTCGCCGATTTTCAGCCTAGGGTCAAGCAGCAGTTCTTTTGCCTTCTGGATGCGCACGGTGTTGAGGATGTCGTAAAAGCTCTGACCCGTGTGCCGGTTCAACAGCTTCGACAGGTGCCACTGGGAAACATAACAGCAGTCCGCCACCGCCTGTAGTGTCAGCTTTTCCGCGTAATGCTCCTCGATGTAGGCCATCGCCTGATTGACGATGAAGCTTCCCGCGCCGTGCTGCTCCTCCTCCGGTTCTTCCTCCTGATGCCGCAGCTGGGACTGGGCATCCAGGCGTGTGGTCATGGTCACAAGCGCTTCCTTGATCTCGTCCATTTTGGAGGGCTTCAGCAAAAACCGGGTGACCCCAAGACGGATTGCCTGCTGGGCGTAGGAAAAGTCCTGATAGCCGGTCAGCACCGTCACCTGCATGTCCGGGAACTCACTGCGCAGCGCCGCCAGCATGGTCAGGCCGTCGGCTCCGGGCATGCGGATGTCGGTGAACAGGATATGGGGCTGCAATTTCCGGATCAGCGCGGCACCTTCCTCGGCGCCGCTGGCCGTTCCCACGACCTCGCAGCCGTAGTCCGCCCACTTGATGACCCGCCGCAGGCCTTCCACAATGATATTTTCATCGTCAATGAGAACTACCCGATACATCGTATCCGCTCCTTTTTCTTTCTTCTAGGGAAGCCTCTGATTAAATCGGCAAGGACTGTGAGCGAGAGATT
>HF988144.1:1032-2289 GCA_000434635.1 Firmicutes bacterium CAG:110
CAGCCGTAGACGATTTATTCTGAGGCTTCCTAAAGCGCATCGAGTCCGCATGAATGCCCGGACAGAAGCCCATCATCCCGTAACTGTATCAACAGTTACGGGATTTTTTACATGTAAAAAACCTATTCGTTTCTCTGGATAGCCAGAGCTACCGCCTTTTCGGCGGTCATCTGGCCGGTGACCACCTTCTGAATATTGGTAAAGAGGGTGCTCTTGGCCTCCGCGCTGATGGCGTCCTGCACCGCTGGGCTGACCTCGGTCAGCTGGGCGTTGGTCTCCGCCGCGGACTGCTCCAGACTGTTCAGGCCGACGGGACTTGCGCCCTCGATCAGCGCCGTGACCTCGGTCTTGATAAAGGTGCTTAATATCTCATTGGACGTCAGCATTTCCACAAACTGCACCGCCGCGTCCCGTTTTTCCGGGTCTTTCCATGCCTTGCGGGTGATGAAATAACCCATGGAGATGCCGCCGATGCCTTCGGTCGCCTTCCGCTCACCCTTAGCCGGCACGAAGCGCACCGCCATGTCCTCGATCTTGTCGCCGTACAGCTCCCCCAGATGTCCCACCTGCCAGGAGCCGTCCACCAGAAACGCCGCCTTTCCGTTGCCGAACAGGGAGACGGTCTCCTCGTCGGTGGCCGTCAGGGTGTTGGGCGGGAAATAACCCAGATCGTACAGCTCTTTAATATCATTCAGCGCCGCGACCCATTTCCGGGACACCTCGTCGTCCTGCAGATTGCCGTTTTCGTCCAGCGTGGGAACCTCCAGATGGTTTTCCACCGTCCCGTTGTTCATAACGGCAAACTCAAACAGATAATGCGGCACCTCCACCAGCGAACAGGCAATGGGGATGTAGCCGCTGCCTTTGATAGTCTCGCAGTCGGAAAGGAACTGCTCCCACGTGTAATCCGCCCCCGGCACCGAAACGCCGCAGGCTTCCAGCACCGACTTATTGACAAAAAGATTTTCCCAATACCCGGCGGCAGGAACGGCATAATGCTTTCCGTCCGCAGCCTCCGCGAGCATGGACTGCTTCATATTGGAAGCGTAGTCGGGGTAAACCTCCCGGATGTCCTCAATGGAGATCACCCGCCCGGCGTTGATGATGGGATCGGCATCGGCGTTGGTGAAGAAAAACAGCACGTCCGGCTCGGAGCCGGTCTCGAAATCCGCCAGCACCTTGGCCTTCCAGCCCTCGTTGGAGGTAGCCGAACCGTCTCTTACTTTGTTCCCGGTGGCCGCTTCATAGGCGGCTACC
>HF988144.1:2308-13535 GCA_000434635.1 Firmicutes bacterium CAG:110
GCTACCGCCGCTTCAAAGGTGCCGCGGCTGCCGTCGTCGCCGCCGTAGGAGGTGACGACTTCCAGTGTGACTGCCTGCTTTGCCTGGGTAGCTGCTGTCTGCTCCGGAGACGCAGACGAAAAAGCACAGCCGCTCAACCCCAAGGCCAATACCAGTGAAACGGCTACCAGTCTTCTTTTCATAGATCGGCTTCCTCCCTCTTCTCTTTCATGGCAACTTACCCATACAGCTCCCCTAAATTATACCGCTTTCAGGTGATTCTGTACAAGTCCATTCTTCGCCTTTGCTTGTCTTTTTTTGACTGTCGTTGTCATTTTTGTCTTTGCTTGTGCTTTTTTACTGTCCGGCAGGGATGACGACCCGGGCGAGGACCGTTCCGGCTCTGGTCTGATCCAACGTCAGCGTTCCCTCGTCGCCGTAAATCAGGTTCAGCCGCTGGCTGACGTTGCGCAGTCCTACCTGACCGCCGGCAGCCGCTCCCTGAGCGGACTGCGCCAGCAGAGACTGGATCTTCTGCCTGTCCTCCTGCGTCAGAGTGCCGTCATGCTCCACTTCCAGCACCACCTTGTCCGTCTGCCGGTAGGCTCTTACCCACAGATCGCCGCCCCGATTGGCGGTGATGTCATGCTCCACCGCGTTTTCCACCAGCGGCTGCAGAACCAGCCGGGGTACAGACAGCGCGAGAATGGATTCATCGATGTCCTTATGCACCCGGAAGCCTTCGCCCAGCCGTTCCCGGATGATGTACAGGTACGCGTCCACGTACCCCAGTTCCTCGGAAAGGGGGATTTTCGTCCGGCCGTTCCGATCCAGCGCGGCCTTCAGCATGGTGGACAGGGACTCGATCATGGCGCTGACCCGTTCGTTGTCTGCCATTCTGGCTTCCCAGTTGATGATTTCCAGCGTATTATTCAAAAAATGGGGGTTGATCTGGGATTGCAGCGCCTTGATGTTCGCCTGCTGGGTGGCCTGCTGCTCCAGATACGCCCGCTCAAACTGCCGCTGAAGCTCCGCCGACATGGCGTTGAACTGGTCAAACAGCTTTTCAAATTCCCGGTTGGGGGCTTTCTGCCCGATCTCATAGCCTCGCTCGCCGCTTTTCACCAGCTGATACGCCTGTCCCAGCACTTCCATGGGACGGGTGACATGGCGGTAAAACAGGGCAATGGTCACGAGAGACAGAGGCAATATCAGCAGCACCACGCTGCCGATGGCCCAGCGCATCCACGGATTTTCCCCGAAAATGTCGTATTCTTCCCTGTCCGCAGAGAAGCCGATGATATGTCCCTCGGTCTTGGCCTGATAATGTACGTTCCCGGTCTCCTCCGCCGCCTCCACCAGACTGCCGTCTGCGGCGATGGTGAAGCGGTAGCCGTCCAGACTGTATTGCAGATTCCCCACCCGGTTCACCGAGTCCAGCGGAAGGAACAGGTTTCCCGGCTGCAGCAGCATCACCACGCTGGCATAGGGGGTGAAGGTGCTGTCCAGAAGGTTTCGCGCCATGTACATCTGCCCGTCGATCAGCAGCAGGCGGATGTCCGTGTCCGCGTCTTCCATTTCCGCCATGATCTGCGGGGCACATTCGCGGCACTGACGCAGAAGGCCAAAGCTGGTGGTACCGTCGCTGAGGACATAGGCGCTGGCATCCACGTTCCAGAAGTGGATGAACACCGCCTGATAAATTTCGCCTCTGGTAAAGCTCTGGCTCAAGTAGTCGGTGACGGTGCCGTACAGTCCGGCGCTGTCGCCGTTTTGCAGCCAGGTGCGGTAAGCGTCCCGCACGGTGCCGTCGTAGGATACTGCCTTGGAATCGTCGATGGCGTCCTCGAAGCGCATCTGCACCAGCCGCAGAGCATTCGCAGCGCTGCTGTCGATCTCCTGCTGCACGGACTGCCGGTAGTTCTCACTCAGCAGCACACCTGCCAGCGCCACCACAATAAAAATGGGCACCAGCCAGCAGATCAGTATGGTCATCAGGAAGCCCGTCCTAAGGGACGTTTTTGTTTTTTTCATGGCGTTCCCCCGCTCTTCCCGTGATGCTATATCACGCCGGAAATGAAAAAAAGAAGCGTTTTTACGCGCTTTCCTTTCTTTTTCGTGTTGGGGCAGGAAAATCCATTCCTGCCCCAATACATTTTCACTATTTTGCGGCCTTCAGCGCCTTGCGCTCGGCCTTGGTCTTGCAGAAGCACTCCAGCTCCGGCACCAGAAGGATGCAGATCACCGCCGCCGTAAAACCGCCGTTATACAGGCAGAACCCGCCGTGGAGATTGGGGACGGAGGTAACCAGAAAATAGTGCATCACGGCCGCAACCATGCCCCAGAACCAGCCGTACTTGCTGGTAATGGGACTCAGGCCGTTGGCGAAGCACAGTCCCACAGCGATGGCCTGAGCATTGATCACAAAGGTGAAATTGCCCCCCGCCACTCCGGACAGCCCCCCCGCCAGGAAGGACGCCAGCACGTATCCCAGCATGATCGGCCAGACGTTGCCGGGATGGGAGCCGGAATTGCAGGTGGCCAGCATACAGAAAATGATGCCCATCGTCACGCCGTTGAAGGAAGCGCCGATGAGGTTGTAGTAAGCCAGAATGAACAGGCCGAACACGCCCACGTTCATCAGGAACACTTCCATACCCATCTGGGAAGAAACGGAACCGACGTGCTCCGGGGCGGTCAGCAATGCCCAGTACTGCTTCGGCTTGCAGCCCATGGCCAGTGCGAACACGATGCACAGTCCGAACAGGATGCCGCAGAACAGATTCACCGTCAGCCGGGACGCTACCAGCAGGGTATCCGCGCCGGGCGCGGCGGGCAGCTCAATGCCCATGGTCTTGAACAGCGTGGCATTGAGGAAAAACGCAAACAGGCACACCGGCACGGCGGCAGAATACAGATCGAAGCCCTTATGCACCTTCGGGGAATGGGTCAGCCCTGCCGGGAGGAAGAAGCCGATGGCAATGCCCACAATCATCGCCACCACGAACCCGTACAGGTTGAAGCCCACCACATCGGGATAGGGATGGCGCACCAGCAGGTCGCTGATCAGAGGCGCAATGCCGGTGGAGAACAGCATGGCGTTGACGTTGGCGCCCAGCTTTTCCTTCTTCACCAGGCAGTAGAGGACAACGCCCAGCACCGTCGGCCAGATGTTCAGGATGTTGATGCCCCAGGAGCAGAAGCCCAGGGTCAGCACGAAGGCCAGGGTGGAGACATTATTGACCGTCGCGCCGCACAGGGCATACAGCCCCAGACAGCACAGTCCCACCAGTCCCATGTTCAGGAACGTCGCGGCATAGCCGCCCACGGCAAAATAGTTGGTAGAGATTTTTGCCGGCTGGCTGAGAATCTGCCACAGGCCGGAAAACATGGTATTCCTGTCCGGCATACACACTGCCGCGATCAGAAACGCCGCGGAAAAGAAGGCAAAAAACAGCTTCAGGAACGAACCTTCCTCAAGATTTTTTAATTTTTTCATAAAAGCACCTTGCTCTCAATATTGAATTTGAATGTCCATAGACAAAAAGGGCGACCCAGCGTGGAAACTGAATCGCCCAGACGGTCGGCAGGCTTTTCTCTGCGCTCCCATGCGGTGTAAACCCGCGAATCCGTCAGTTACGCAGAAGCCAATATGGCGTTATACTCTTTCGGCAGCCTCCACCACGTGCTTCATCAGCACGGAGGTGGTCACGGAGCCGACGCCGCCGGGAACGGGCGTGATGGCCTCAACGATCGGCTCGACCTCGTCAAACTTGGCGTCGCCGGCGATGCCGCCCTTGCCGCCCTTGGCGTTGATCTTGTTCTCGTCCCAGTTGATGGACACGTCCACGACCACCTGTCCGGGGCGGACATAGTCCTTGGTCAGGCTGTTCAGCACACCGGCGGCGGAAACAATGATGTCCGCGTTCCGGCAGATTTCAGCGGTGTTCACCGTCTTGGTATGGCAGACGGTAACGGTGGCGTTCTTGCCCATGAGCATCATGGCGGCGGGCTTGCCGACCACCAGGCTGCGGCCAATGACCACGGCGTTCTTGCCCTTGCAGTCGATGCCGTAGTAGTCCAGAATCTCCATGCAGGCGGCGGGGGTGCAGGGGGCGAAGCCCAGACCGTTCAGTCCCTCAAACACACCGGCGTTGGACAGATGGGTCATGCAGTCCACGTCCTTCTTGGGGTCGAGGCGGTTGCAGATCTCATTCTGGTCGGCCTTCAGATGCTTGGGCAGGGGGCGGAACATCAGCACGCCGTGGATGGAATCGTCGGCGTTGACCTGATCGATGACCGCGAGAACGTCTTCCTTGGAAGCATCCGCAGGCAGTTCAAACTTCTTGACATCCACACCCACCAGCTCGGCGCGCTTGGTCGCGCCCTTCTCGTAGCTCAGGTCGGAGGGATCCGCGCCCACACGGACGATGCCCAGAGTGGGGATGATGCCCTTTTCCCGCAGCGCGGCGGTACGGGTCTGCAGATTCGCGTTCAGGGCATCGGTAACTTCCTTGCCCAGCAGTAACTTAGCCATAATATGTTTCCTCCAATATGTTCGTTGTGGGGCTTACTGACCGAAGCCCGCCTTGACGTCGTTGAAGATCTCGTCCGCAACGCTGCAATACTTGTTCAGCATCACGTTGGCTTGGCGGTTCATGTCCTCCGCCACTTCCCGGTTCTTCAGGCTCTTGGTGTTGATGAACACGTTCAGAGACGCGGCCTGCAGGGCTGCCTTGCAGCACACGGCGGCGCATCCGGCGTCGGAGACTGCCAGCCGGGAGCCCTTCGCGGCAAACACGGCAACGCAGTCCAGCGCCTCGCAGCACAGCTCCATGATGTGCATGGGCACCGCGCAGGCGGTGATGGTGGCTTCCTCCAGAATCTTGTCCCGGTTAGGGTCGTCCTTGGGAATGCCGTAAGCCTTGGCCAGAGGAACGAAGCCCTTGTCGTCGGCTTCTACCTGATCCAGCAGCTGCTTCTGCAGATCGTCACATTTTGCTTTCAGCGCAAGAATCTCGTCCTGCACGTCGGCATATTTCTTCTTGCCGACGGTGAGAGAGCCGACCATGTTGCCCAGTGCGGTGCCGATGGCGCCCACCAGAGCAGCCGCGCCGCCGCCGCCGGGAGCCGGGGCGTCAGAAGCCAGAACCTCCACAAATCTGCGGCAGGATTCCAATGTCATGTCCATAGGTCAAATTTCCTTTCAAATAGGAAAGCTCTGAACCAATCGGTGAGAGCCGACAGTGAGAGATTTTTCACCAGATGAAGATTTCAGAAGCGGAGAAATACTGTATGTACCCGCAAGGGGTATGCCGCATCCGTAAGCCAGCTTGCGCTGGCAACGGCTGCGCTATATTTCCCGCTTTTGAAACCGCACAGCTGGGGAAAAGGCCCGCTGCTCAGCCGAAGACGATTGATTCAGGGGTTCCAAAATAATCATGGTTCCAGAAACAGGAGCTGTCCCTGCTCCGTTGGCGCGGGGGGCGCTTCTCCCACCCATACCGCCAGTTCCTCCAGCGTCTCTCCGCCCCAGTTTTCCGGCGCGAAGCAGGCAGGTGGAAGATGAAAATAGGCGTGGATATGGCTATGCCCCTGAAAGCTCCGCTCCTCGGCGAAAATTTCCCGCCAGTCAGAGCCGTCGGAGCCGTAAAAACGCACCGTAACGGCGGCGTCCTCCCCCTGATTGTCCACCATCAGCAGCAGATTCACACCCTGACTCCGGTGGGCCGGGTTCTCCGCGGGGATGAACGACAAATAGTGAATACCCGCCATAAAGTCTCCCAATGAAACAAGTCCAAAACCGTAAAAGCACAGGCGGGGGGCCGCCTGCGCTTTTTACGGTACTATGAATCAGAACAGGCCGGAGATCTTGCCGGTCTCGTCCACATCGATACGCTCAGCGGCAGGTACCTTGGGCAGGCCGGGCATGGTCATGATCTCGCCGGTCAGAGCGACCAGGAAGCCGGCGCCGGCGGAAACCTTCACGTTGCGCACGGTGATGGTGAAATCTCTGGGTGCGCCCAGCTTGGTCTGATCGTCGGTGAAGGAATACTGGGTCTTGGCCATGCAGATGGGCATATGATCGTAGCCCAGCTCGGTCAGGGTCTTGATCTGCTTCTCGGCATTGGCGGTGAAGTTCACGCCGTCGGCGTGGTAGATCTTCTTGGCAATGGCCTCGATCTTCTCCTTGATGGAGCAGTTCAGCTCGTAGGAGAAGGTGAAATCATTGGGCTGCTCGCACAGACGGATGACTTCCTTGGCCAGCTCTACGCCGCCTTCGCCGCCCTTGCCCCAGACTTCGGACAGAGCAACGTTGACGCCCAGCTCCTTGCACTTGGTCTCGATGAGCTTCAGCTCGGCCTCGGTGTCGGTGGGGAAGCGGTTGATGGCGACCACGCAGGGCAGCTTGTAGACGGTGGTGATGTTGGAAACGTGCTGCAGCAGGTTGGGCAGACCCTTTTCCAGAGCCTCCAGGTTCTCCTTGCCGGTCTCGGCCTTGGGCACACCGCCGTTGTACTTGAGGGCGCGGGCAGTGGCGACCAGAACCACGCAGGAGGGCTTCAGACCCGCCATACGGCACTTGATGTCCAGGAACTTCTCAGCACCCAGATCGGCGCCGAAGCCGGCCTCGGTGATGGCGTAATCGCCCAGCTTCAGAGCGATCTTGGTAGCGGTCACGGAGTTGCAGCCGTGGGCGATGTTGGCGAAGGGGCCGCCGTGGACGAACGCAGGAGTGTGCTCCAGCGTCTGAACCAGGTTGGGCTTCAGTGCGTCCTTCAGCAGAGCGGCCATAGCGCCCTGTGCGTGCAGGTCACCGGCGGTGACGGGCTTGCCGGCGTAAGTATAGCCGACCACCAGACGAGCCAATCTGGCCTTCAGGTCGTTGATGTCGGAGGCCAGGCACAGAACCGCCATGATCTCGGAAGCCACGGTGATGTCGTAGCCGTCCTCACGGGGGGTGCCGTTGACCTTGCCGCCCAGGCCGTCAACGACGAACCGGAGCTGACGGTCGTTCATATCGACGCAGCGGCGCCAGGTGATCTGGCGGGGGTCAATGCCCAGAGCATTGCCCTGATAGATATGGTTATCGAGCATCGCAGCCAGCAGGTTGTTGGCAGCGCCGATGGCGTGGAAGTCACCGGTGAAGTGCAGGTTGATGTCCTCCATGGGGACGACCTGTGCGTAGCCGCCGCCGGCAGCGCCGCCCTTGACGCCGAACACGGGGCCGAGGGAAGGCTCACGCAGAGCAACCATGACGTTCTTGCCGATACGGCGCATGGCGTCAGCCAGACCGACGGTCGTGGTGGTCTTGCCCTCACCGGCGGGGGTGGGGTTGATAGCGGTGACCAGAACCAGCTTGCCGTTGGGCTTGTCCGCCATGTCCTTCAGGATGTTGTAGTCAACCTTGGCCTTGTAGTTGCCGTACTGTTCCAGATACTTCTCGTCCACGCCCGCGGTCTTGGCGATCTCGCGAATGTGCAGCATCGGGGTCTCCTGTGCGATTTCGATGTCAGATTTGAATCCCATTGTTAATACACTCCTTGTAGTTTGTTGGTGCCTACCGTTTTCTGTGGATCGGCCCATACAGGATTTATGCAGCTGCCGTTGCAATGGCTCACTGCACATATTCTATTCGGTACTTAAGTACCGAAATAAGAATACCACTTCCCGGCGGAAATGTCAATATCTGTCGGCCACATTCCTTAGATTTTTATCAGAATTTTACAGCCGCCTTGAGGACGTTCACCGCTCCGGCTTCCGGCCGACCGTAAACGCAATGCGCACCGCCTCCGTCTGGGAGGTAGACACCGTCAGCACCGCCGTGCCGGTCTGCCCGGTGGTTCTGACGTAAGTACCCGTCATGCCGCCCTCGGCTGCTGCCGTCTCCGGTCCCACCAGCTCCGCCGCGCCTTCCAGCCGGAACGTCACCGGGAGCTGGGCGTAGGGCGCCGGGCTGCCGTATTCGTCCAGAATGCGGACGCGCACCGCCGCCATGTCGTAGGTGTCCCCTTCCGTCAGCTCCGTGTGGCTGGGCGTGACCTCCAGATGCAGCTTTGCGCTGGGACACAGGGTGACGGAGGAAGCCACCTTCCCGCCCTTCAATGCGTCCAGCCGCCACACGGTGGACTCCCCTCCCCAGTTGCCCACGTATTTTCCGTAGAGCTTCTGAGCATCGGCAAAGGTCAGGCCGTATTTTGTCATGGCGACACCCATCCGGGCGAGATCCGCCGGGGGCAGATGGGCAAGGCCGTGCTTGCGCACTGCCAGCAGGCAGGCACGCAGAAGGTCGGCCTTCTTTTCGTCAAAGCCCTCCTGGGTCTCCAGAAGCTCGCCGATGATGTCGTCCAGAATCATAGGCGGATGGGGCAGTCCGGGGTAGTCCCCGGTGCGGAGGGTCGTGACATAATTCCCGTTCTTGTACAGCCGGACGGAGTCGGCATTGGTCAGCACCGCCGAATCCCCGATCTGTCCGCCGGGATAGTCGCCGATGTCCATGGGCGTACAGGCCGTCAGCACCGTCGTCCCCTCTCCCTGACTGGCGTACAGCGCCGCCGCGGGCTTGGGATTGCGGAAGGCGTCCATGACGCCATGGTAGCATACCCGGTCGCCGGAACCAAAGTCCTTGTGAGTGGGGTAGTCAAACATGCACCAGCCGAAGCAGCCCACATGGCCGCCGTCGGCCGCGGCGTCGCTCTGCACCCTTGCGTGGCGCAGCGCCTGCGCCTGCCGGTGGCTCCAGGTGTCATAGGACTTGGTAGGGTACATGTGACCGGTATGCTCGGAGATCAGCAGCGCCTTTTTCCGGCTTTGCATAACGGTACGCCTGGGCTTGCAGCCGGCATTGTCCCCGGTGTGGGAGAAGTCGTTGTAGGCGTAGACGTCCTCCAGCAGGTGGCTCTTTTCCAGGAACCGCACGCCGGAGGTCGCCCGGCTGGGGTCAAGCTCATGGGCGGCGGCGTTGGTGCGGCGGTACAGCTCGTCGTCGTCCTGACTTTCGTTGATGCGCACACCCCAGAGGACGATGCTGGGATGGTTGCGGTATTGCAGCACCATCTCCCGGGTGTTTTCCACCGCCTGATCTTTCCAGTTTTCTCCGCCTATGTGCTGCCAGCCGGGAATTTCCGTGAACACCAGCAGTCCCAGTCGGTCGCATTCGTCGATAAAATACTGGCTCTGGGGATAGTGGGAAGTGCGCACCGCCACGCAGGCAAGCTCCTGCTTCAGAATCCGCGCGTCCTCCCGCTGGAGCCGCTCCGGAACAGCGTAGCCCACATACGGCCAGCACTGGTGCCGGTTCAATCCCCGCAGGAAAGTTTTCTTCCCGTTCAGGTAGAAGCCGTCCGCCTTGAATTCGGCGGTACGGAAGCCCACCTTGACCTCCCGCGTATCCATCACCCGGCCGATTTTCAGCATGGACACCCGGCAGGTGTAGAGAATGGGATGCTCCGTGTCCCAGCTCTTGACGCCGGGACAGCTGATGGTAATGACACCCCCGGCGGTGAATGCCTNNNNTGACACCCCCGGCGGTGAATGCCTTCTTCACCAGCACCCGCTCGCCCTTCTGCAGCTCCACCAGAAGAATGCACCCTTCGGCATTCTGCAAAGTGGGCTTGATTTTCAGGGTGGTCAGGTCCG
Source organism: Firmicutes bacterium CAG:110 (assembly GCA_000434635.1). Classification (GTDB taxonomy): domain Bacteria; phylum Bacillota; class Clostridia; order Oscillospirales; family Oscillospiraceae; genus Faecousia. Next base: position 11,927 of record HF988144.1, read on the forward strand.
GGGTCGTTATGTACAGATCTTCAATATAGCTCTTTTCCCGGACGTCCAGCCAGACCTCCCGGTAAAGCCCGCCGTAGGTCAGGTAGTCGATGACAAATCCGAAGGGCGGCACCGCGCCGTTCTCCGTGGTGTCCAGCTTCACCGCCAGCCAGTTTTCTCCGCCCAGAACCGCCGCGTCGGTGATGTCCACCCGGAAGGCGGTATAGCCGCACCGGTGGGTTGCCAGTTCTTTTCCGTTCAGGAACACCGTGGCAATATGCGCCGCGCCGTCAAACTGCACGAACAGGCGCTTCCCCGCCAGCGCAGGCTCCAGCGTCAGCTTTTTCCGGTAGCCGCAGACCATCTGATAGGACTGGCTGTCGGCGTAGTGCTGCGGAATTTCCTTCACGGTATGGGGCAGGCGGACGCGCTCCCCCTCCCCTTCTCCGACGGCAAATCCGTCGTACCAGTCGGAAACAAACTCCCATCGATTGCATAAACTCTGCATGGCAAAAGCCCCCTCTTTTTCTTTCGATTTTGCGGATAGAAACGGTCTGGATATCTCTCGTATCATTATAGCATAAACTTTCCGGAAGAAAAGCCCCGCGGCAAAAAATCCTCAGACGCGGAACGTCTGAGGATTATTATCAGCTGATGCGCACCGCAGCCACGACCAGACGGCCGTTGTTCAGGGTGTACTCACAGGTGGACAGGCAGATGATCTTGTCGCCGTATTTGGGCGTAATGCCGGTGTCGTAGAAGGACAGATTCTTGCAGTTGGTGACAAAGTCGTTGAACTCCGTCTCGTTCTGGGCGTCCACGAACTGGTGGTAAGAGAAGCCCTTGCCCGCGTTGGCGCTGGTCTTGAACACCGCGAAGATCTTGTAGATGTGACGTTCCTTCAGGGTGTCGAAGAAAATCAGGCTGTTGTAGTCCCACGCGCTCTTCTCGGTGTAGGACATCAGGCTGTGGAACATGCTGCCGTCGGCCATGTTGTGGCCGTAGATGGTGATGTTGTCGCTGGGCTTGTCCAGGTCGCACTCCTCACGGGCGTAGATGCAGCCCCGGACGCTGTCCTGCTTGTCGAAGTCCCGCTTCAGGTAGTAGTCCTTGTTGTTTGTGGACGTCTGCATCACGGGGTAATCCACCTTGGTGCCTTCGATCTTGATCCAGCCGGCGAGATCCGGGTTCATGTCGTGCAGCTCAGCATAATCCAGAAGGATGCCGCCCTCCACGGTGGGGTCGCTGATGACCTCAAATCCGGGCTTCGAGGGTTCTGTCGCAGTCGAGGGCTTCGTCGCCTGTGTGGGGGCGCTGGTCTGCGCCTGATTTTTGATGTTCGCAAGGTCTTCGTAACGATCTGCCTGCTTCTTGCCTTCCAGTACGTATCTGGCAACCAGAAACGCGCTGACGCAGAAAGCGATGATCAGAATCATGATCACAATAACATAAAGCGCTTTTTTCATGCTCAATACCTCCTTTTGCCATTATAGTTCAGCCCCGCCCCCCTGTCAAGATTCCGGGGCGGCGGGGTTTGTAAGGATATTCTAAAGAATCCATTAAGATTTAATTAAGGGGTTCGCGCGCAAGGCGTCCTCAGCCGGGACTTTTGCGTATTTTCCCACATAAT
>HF988144.1:13583-20387 GCA_000434635.1 Firmicutes bacterium CAG:110
TATCCAAAATCGTCAAATATTTCCATAATATGTTTGTATCTGCAACTTTTTCCAGAAATCGGCTACTAGCCCTTCATGTACTCCATGCCCAGCATATCCCGCATTTTGTAGTAGTTGGGCAGATTCCGCCAGCCCGCGCCTACGGTGGCGTTGGCCGTGGCCACGATCTTGGTGTCCGGCAGCGCCTGAGACAGCTGGTATCCGCCGCCCCGCTCTACCATCCACAGGTTTTTCAGCCACGGCATCTGCATGAGCGGCTCCACGCTGGGATAGGTCAGGCCGATGTTCAGGTCCTCCAGCGAAGTGCAGCCCACCAGCGGGGAAAAGTCCTTCACGGCGCTCCAGTCCAGTTCAAGGAAAATCAGTTCCTTGCAGCTGCTGATAGGGGAAATGTCCTGCAGCTGCCCGTTGTGGGCGAGGATCAGGAATTGCAGATGGGGCATCCCCGACACGAAATCGATGTTGGTCAGACCCATGTGTCCCACGTCCACGCAGAGCATTTCCTCGCAGTAGCGCAGGTTGTAGGCATCGTCGTCCAGGAAGTAATAGACATGCTCCCGGACGGGCATGAAGGTGGTGGCATCCGTCCGCGCGGTGAGCTTCTTGCCCAGCTGCACCGTCCAGACGACCTTGTAATTTTCCCGTTCTCTCTCCCGGAGGGCGGCCAGCTCCTCGTTGTCAAGGCCGCATTTGCCCAGAAATACCTGCTCGGCGTCCGGCAGATAGGACATCTTCTTTTCCAGATCCTGCAGGTCCAGCGTGACGGCAGGCTTCGGTTCCTCCGTAATCTGGGTGCCGGTCACGGTGCCGGTCGTGACCTTCGTAGTGGCCGCGGTCGGGGTCGTAGTCTTGTCAGTGGTGGTGATCTCCAGCGCGGCGGAAAGATCGACCTCTTTCGTATCGTCCGGGAAGGAGATCCCCGCCATCTCCACTTCCCAGTTGATGCTCACCTTGGGATAGGTGCTGCGCAGCTGCAGAACCGTCGCCGGGTCGGCTTCCGGGTTTACAAGGTGCAGCGTTTTCAGTTCCGGCAGAAGCTGGAGAAGCTCCAGTTCCGCGTCGGTGATGCCGGTGACATCCAGCTCCTGCACCGTGTCGGGATAGGTTTTCGTGCCGAAGCGCAGGGCGAAGGAAATCCCCTTCTCCTGACAGAAATCCCGCAGCTTTTCCATCTGCTCCGGCGTCTCGCAGCCCACCGCCGTCACCGCCGTCAGATCCGGCAGGTATGTAAGCAAATTAATTTCTTCATCTGTAATGTCGGAAACGCTCACCACGGCGGTGTCCTGATCGTATTTTCTGCCGTCGATGGTCACCGCATAATCCACCGCAACCGCCGGGCGGCGGGCAGCCAGCGCGGTCAGCTGGGCATAGTCCGTGCATTCCTGTGCTTCCACGCTTTTCAGCTGGGTGAAATAGTCCAGCGTAGCCACGTCCTCGTCCGTGAGGGAGGTCACGTACAGCACGTCGGTGTTCTGGTCATAGGTCTTCCCCTGAAACGGAATCCGCCAGAGAATTTCGCTGTTCGGCGCTTTTTTCCGCAGCTTCTCATAATCCGCCGTCGTAATGTCGGCAAAGCGAAGATCCAGCACCTCGGCGCTCCGGGAATAAAACGCCCCCGCCACCCGCACATGGGTCAGCAGAAACCAAACGGCGATCCCCGCCGCCAGCAGCACGACCGCAAGCACGATGAGAAGCACCGGATTCAGCTTTTTTTCTTTTTGATACATCTTTCTTTCCTCCCAAGTTTCCAGACACTTTACTATTATGGTCTTTATCCACTCATAAGTCAAGGGATTTTTCTCCCTAAAATCCGGCAAAGATCGACCCCGGCGCGGAAATTTCTCCGGAAAGCTTTGCGTCTTCCGAAACAGGCACCTTTCGGGGCGAAAAATGCGGATTTCCTATTGAAAACCGAGCTGCCGTGTGCTATAATGCCTCCGCAGTTAGCGTTAGCTAACTTCATTGAAAAAGTGACAGGCAGCAGGGCAGCGCACGTTTGGGAGGGACCTTGATGTCAAAAAAAGCAACGGAATTTCAGAAAAAAGAAATGAGTAATGCTGAACTCCAATTAAAATCTTTAAAAAAGATTTTAATCAGGAAATAATATCAGACCGTCAGGTTCTGAATCCACTTGCCCTGTTTCAGCATGACCGTACCAATGCACCGCAAATTTCAGTGTCGCCACAGCGCCGCCATCGTTACAGAAGCTCGCTTCTCCCTCATGTGCCGTGGCAATCTGCTGCACCAGATGCAGCCCCAGAATGTGGGGCGCGTTGGGGTCGTCCGTGCCGGAATGATTCCGAAGAACCGCTTCCGGATACCCCGCCCCGTTGTCCCGCACCGTCAGCACGAACCGCCCGTCTGCCAGCTCCGCCGCAACCTGAATATCACAGCCGCCGGGATTGTGCCGGACGCTGTTGTTCAGCAGATTGTCCAGCGCCCGCGTCAGCAGCTCCCTGTCCGCTTCCAGCACCGTCTGTCCCGCCGGTTCCCGGATCTGCAGCCCGACGCTGTAGTTTTCTCCCAGAGAATCGCAGAAATCCGCCACGCTCTGGCGAAGCCATGCGCCCATGGCGGCGGCAGTCCGCCGCAGGGGCTGGGCGTTGTATTGCAGCTTGAAGGTCAGATTCAGGTCTTCAATCAGCGCCTTGATCTTCTGGCTCTGGGTGCAGATAGCGGCGGCTTTTTTCTGCTGTTCGGACTGAGGCGGCGCCTGCTGCGCCAGCTGCTCCCCGTATCCCATGATCAGCGCCAGCGGGGTGCGGATGTCGTGGGAGACCCCGGCGATCCAGTTGGCGCGGGTGGTGTCCCGGCGGCGGATCAGCTCGTTCTGCTTCTGCAGATAACGGCTGGTCTGGTTCAGCTTCTCCGCCAGCTCGGCGGCAGCGCCAGATTGGGGCAGGCAGACCTCTTTCCCCTCCGCCAGCTGCCCGATTCCCGCCGCCGCTTCCCGCAAAGGCTTCGCGCCCCGCCAGCCAAGGATCAGGCAAATGGCAACAACCAGACACAGATCGACGATCAGCAGCGGCCCGACCCCCGACAGCAGTGCGTAGAGGATGTCATTGTCCATGTAGAAATCGAACCGCGTCATGCTCCCCTGCTCTTTCCCCGCCACCAACAGGCCAAAGTCATTGCGGTAGGCCATCACCGGGTAGTCCTTCAGATACCACCGGGAAAAAGCCGCGACCTCCGGGACGGTGTAGGCGTGGTTCAATTCCTCCGGCAGATTTTCCGACCACAGGATTTCGCCGTCGTCCCCCAACAGCATCGCCCACGCAAAATGCTTCTGCCATTCCATGTCCGGGGCGGGGGCAAAGCCGTCGTCCGTCCGGGTGAAGGACTCGGCGAACTTTCCCACCGGAAAAAAGCCCTCCTGCTGCCCTTTTGCGCCGTAATGCAGCACAACGCCGATGAGCAGCGCCCCATTGACCGTAAGCACCAGAAACGCAATGCCAAAGGCCGCCAGAAGGTAGCGGAAGATCATCCGGGAAACCGTTTTCATTTCGTCCCCTCCTTCGCCAGCTTGTAGCCAAGCCCCCTCGCCGTGAGAATCCAGACAGGCTGGGACGGCTGCTCCTCCACCTTTTCCCGCAGATGCCGGATGTGGACGTTCAGGCTGTTTTCGCAGCCGTAATAGTCGCTGCCCCAGACCGCCTCGCACAATGCGTCGTAGGTCACGATATGCCCCCGGTTGTCCAGCAGCTTTTGCAGAATGGCGCGTTCCGTCGCCGTCAGTGTGACCGTGCCGCCCGCCGACGAAACCGTGGCGTCGCTTAAATCCACCGTCCGCTCTCCCAGTCGGAGAGCTGTCTCCCGCTGCAGCTGCCCCCGGTACGCCCGCCGGAGGATACCGGAGATCCGCAGAAGCAGCTCCTGCATCAGAAAGGGCTTGGTCATATAATCATCCGCCCCCAGCCCCAGACCGAACAGCCGGTCGCTATCCGCGTCCCGGGCGGACAGAAACAGAATGGGGATGTCGCTTCTGCCCCGAATCTCCCGGAACAGGCTGAACCCGTCGCCGTCCGGCAGGTTGATGTCCAGAATCACCAGTTCCGGCAGTTCCCCGGAAATCGCCTGTCTCGCGGCCGCAGCGCTGTCCGCCATGCGTACCGCGCGATAGCCCGCCCCCGTCAGTTCTTCCTTAATTAAATTCCGAAGCTCCCGGTTGTCGTCCACAACGAGTATCTTTGCGTCCTGTATCGTCTGCATAGCCCCGCCCCCTTTTTTGCCCATTATATCGGCAGGCACGGCCATTTTCCAGTGTAATGCCCACAAATTAAGGTAAATTTAAGCCCAGCACAAGGAGGTCATAAGCTCGGGGGTGTATGCTGTCCGCACCAACCGAAAAGGAGCAAGGCTATGCAAATCATTGAAACTGAACATCTCACCAAATATTATGGGAAAACGCCCGTGGTGGACAGTCTATCCCTATCCGTCCCGGAGGGCAGTGTCTACGGCTTCATCGGCCCAAACGGCGCGGGAAAATCCACCACCATGAAAATGCTGCTGGGGCTGGTGAAGCCTAACAGCGGAAGCATCCGCCTTCTGGGAAAGTCCATGACGCAGCAGAACCGGCTGTCGCTGCTGCGGCAGACCGGCTCCCTCATCGAGTCCCCCGCCTGCTACGGCCATCTGACCGGGGAGGAAAACCTGCAAATTCTGGCAGAGCTGAAAAACGTCCCGGAGCGGAATATCGACCGGGTTCTGGAGATCGTGGAGCTGACCGACAGCCGCCGCCGGAAGGTGCAGCAGTATTCCTTAGGAATGCGCCAGCGTCTCGGCATCGCCCAGGCGCTGCTGGGGAATCCCAAGCTGCTGATTCTGGATGAACCCACCAACGGTCTCGACCCCTCCGGCATCCAGCAGATGCGCAGTCTTATCAAGGACATGCCTAACCGGTGCGGCGCGACGGTGCTGATCTCCAGCCACCTGCTGGGGGAAATGGAGCAGATGGTCGATCAGGTGGGCATCATTAACCACGGCAGGCTTCTGTTTCAGGGGGAGCTGGACGATCTGCGGAAGCACAGTCAGGGCGACATCTCCCTGCGGGTGCTCCACCCGGAAAAGGCCGCGCCAATTCTGGGAAATTCGGCACGGCTGGAACGGGGCGTCTTCCACCTCCCCGCCATGGACGAAGCGCGGCTCGCGGAGCTGATAGGCCGTCTGGCAGCCGCACAGGCCGGTGTGGTGGAGCTGAACCGGGCAACCAAAACGCTGGAGGAAATTTTCCTGAGCCTGACGGGGGTGGACACGAAATGAGAGCCATCTGTGCGGAACTGAAAAAATCCCGGCGCCGGCACAACGCGCTGGTGGCCGTGGGCATTTCTCTGGCCGCCCTCCTGTGGGCAACCCAGACCGGCGGTAAGAGCGAAGACATCTCCCAAGGCTACAGCGGCCTGCTTTACGCCATCCCGATCATCAATACGGTCATCATGCCCCTCGGCACGGCGGTGCTTGCCAGCCGCCTGTGGGACTTGGAAAGCAAGGAAAAATGCTGCCGCATCCTGCTGACCCTGCAAAGCCGGGCGTCCCTGTTCTTCGGGAAAGCCGCCGCTGCCCTGCTGCAAATTTTTCTGATGGTGGCCGCGGAAAGCGCGGGCATTCTGGCACTGGGAAAATGGGCAGGCTATACGGATGCCCTTGACTTTGGTCAATTCTGGTGGCTTGCCGCCGCGACCTTCATGGTAAACGCCATGCTGTTCTTCCTCTGGCTGTTTCTCAGCGTCCGCTTTGACAATCAGGTGCCGACACTGGCCGGAGGAATGGTGGGGAGCCTGTCCGGGCTGTTTGCCTCCTTCATGCCGCCCATGGTCAGCTTTTTCATGCCATGGGGGTATTACATTCCCCTGAGCACCGCCCGCATGGACTGGAACCCGGAAACCAGAATCGTCCGCTACTACACCGCGCCCTATCCCGTCTGGCTGCTGGGCGTCACGATGGCGCTTTGTGTTCTGTTCGCCGTGATGACATGGAACGCCCTGAAACGCAAGGAGGTATAACAATGCTGATGCGCTGTATCCGCGCGGAAAACCGCAAGCTCCGCCGCAGCCCGATCTGGCTGCTGTTTCTGGCGGTTCCCGCCATTTCCGCGATCTACGGTACTTTTAATTACAGGATGAATCAGGGCATCCTCACCCACGGGTGGTACGACCTGTGGACGCAGTATACGCTTTTTTACGCCCTGTTTTTCTTTGCACCCCTGATCGGTGTATACGCGGCCTATCTGTGGCGGCTGGAGCATCGGGGACACAACTGGAATCTCATCATGACCGCCCCGGTGCGCCCCTTCGCTCTGTACGCCGCCAAGTTCTGCGCCATGGCAAAAATGGCGTTTCTGACTCAGGGCTGGCTTCTCGTACTGTTCCTCGTCGGCGGAAAGCTGGGCGCAGGGCTGGCGGGCTTCCCGCCCCCGGAAATTCTGCTCTGGCTTCTTCGGGGTGCAGTCGGTGGCCTGCCCATCATTGCCATACAGCTTTTGCTGTCCATGGTCATCCGGAACTTCGCCCTGCCGGTGCTGATGGCGCTGGGCGGAAGCATTCTGGGCCTGATGGCCACCACGTCAAACGCCGGACTTTTCTGGCCGTATTCTCTCATGCTCATGGGTATGAATTCCAACCGCACGGAGGATGTCATGACCGGTCAGCTCCCCGGCTTTTTCCTGAGCTGCATTATTTTTCTAGCGATATTTCTCCTGACTGCCGATGCGGTTCTTGCAAAGCAGGATGTCAAGGCATAATTGCTGCGGCATGTTTTTCTCCCTGCGTTCTTTTCTTCAAAACCAAAAGCGGCAGGAAACGCATTCTG
>HF988144.1:20404-21564 GCA_000434635.1 Firmicutes bacterium CAG:110
AAACGCATTCTGCGTTTCCTGCCAATTTGTTTTTACTGCACAGCGGCCTTGTTCCGGCGCTTATTCTTCCATGTCTCCACCAGAAACAGCGTCAGTACGGAATAGACGGTCAGCAGAACGAAGAAGATTCCGCCACTCTGCCATTGGGTCAGCCCGATACCCCGTGCCTGCGCACCCGGAATCAGCCGTGCCTGCACGAACCGGGCGACGAGGGCGTGATTTAAGTAGACGGCATAGGAGAATTTGCCGAAATTCCGGAAAATCCGCCGGTTCAGCACCGCGTTGACCCAGGATGCACCGTCATAGCAGCCCAGGATCAGAATGGGCGTGGTGATCAGAAAAATGTTGGCAAGGTCGGCGTAGGCGAAAATGGTCACCGCTGACAAAATGACCGCGAGATTGAAAAGCACCTTTTTCGCTTTCAGCCGCTCATAATAGGGCGTGGTGGTGAAATAAAACGTCAGTACGCCGATGCACAATGGCGAGAACGCCCGCAGAAGGGGCAGATAGAAAAAGCCGTAGTTTTCCCACAGATCCACCCCGGAATACAGCAGGGACTGGATCATCAGAATGGCGGCGGGGAATAGCAGCGTGCGGCTGACCCGCTCATTGCGGCACAGAAGGCCGTAGACGAAGAACCCCGCGATCACCAGCGCGGACAGCTGCCACAGGGGATAGTTGAGACTTTCGTGGAAGCGGTAAGCGCTTTGCAGGAGCAGAAGGTCGGGGATCTGGTTGTAAAAGTCCAGAGCGATAGCGCTGACCCTGTCCCAGCTGGGAGACATCGCCAGATGCACCAGACTCCTTGCCAATGTGTACAGGAAGAACGCCGCCAGAGAAAACAGATAGTGGGGATAAATGGAGGTCACATGATCCAGCGTATAGTCCCATGCGCTGTAGGACTTCCCGCCGTCGGCAAAGGAGCGGGCGTAGAATTTCTTTCCCAGAAAGAACCCGGAGATGATGAAAAACACCTGCACCGCCACCGTCGGGCCGGGGGCAATGGTGGTGCCGAAATGGAAAAAGGCGATGATATACGCGAATACCAGCTTCAGTACGTCAATGGAATAGATGCGTCTTTTCACGGCATTTCCCTCGCAAATTCAGATTATTTCCAGTTTATCGGTTTTTAATGGAAATGTCAATGACGGAAACTCCCC
>HF988144.1:21604-25482 GCA_000434635.1 Firmicutes bacterium CAG:110
TGAAAGCCGCCGGGAGAATCATTATAGCGTCGCCGCCATGACGGCCTTGATGGTGTGCATCCGGTTTTCCGCTTCGTCGAAGACGATGGACTGAGGCCCCTCGAAGACCTCGTCGGTCACCTCCATGCAATCGATGCCGAACTTGTCGTAAATCTGACGGCCAACGGTGGTGTTCAGGTCGTGGAAGGCGGGGAGACAGTGGAGGAACCGGCACTGGCTTCCGGCCTTTTTCATCAATTCCTTTGTCACCCGATAGGGAGTCAGGTCTTCGATCCGCTCCTGCCAGACGCTGTCCGGCTCGCCCATGGAGACCCACACGTCGGTGTAGATCACGTCCGCACCGGGGACGGCTTTGTCTGGATCGCTGATAAATTCCAGCACCGCGCCTGTTTCGGCGGCAACGGCCTGACACTGTTCGATCAGCGCGGGATCGGGGAAATACTTCTCCGGGGCGCAGGCCACGAAGTGCATCCCCATTTTGGCGCAGCCCACCATCAGGGAATCCCCCATGTTGTACCGGGCGTCGCCCATGTATACGAGCTTTTTCCCCTGCAAACCGCCGAAATGCTCCTGAATGGTGAGGAAATCCGCAAGTATCTGGGTGGGGTGGAATTCGTTGGTCAGCCCGTTCCAGACCGGCACGCCGGAAAACTTGGCAAGCTGCTCTATGATAGTCTGGGCATAGCCACGGTATTCGATGCCGTCGTACATCCGGCCCAACACCCGGGCGGTGTCGGCGATGGATTCTTTTTTGCCCATCTGGGAGCCGGTGGGGCCGAGATAGGTCACGCCCATGCCCAAGTCATGCCCCGCCACCTCAAAGGCGCAGCGGGTACGGGTGGAATCCTTTTCAAACAGCAGCGCGATGTTCTTCCCCTCGTGGATGCGGTGGGGAATGCCCGCTTTTTTCTTCGCTTTCAGCTCCGCCGCCAAACCTAACAGGTAAGTGATCTCCGCCGGGGTGAAGTCCAGCAATTTGAGAAAGCTTCTGCCTTTCAGATTCATACGTTCCCTCCCCCGAGCTGCTGCTTTACATAGGCGATCTGGGCATCCACGGAGGAAGCGGAGGTGCCGCCCTCGGAGATGCGCTTCTCCACGCAGACCGTCAGGTCGATATCATGGTAGAGATCATTGTCAAACAATTCGCTGTAAGAGCGGTAGGTTTCCAGCGGCAGCGTTTCCAGCACGCAGCCGTCCGCAATGCACCGCGCCACGATCTGACCGGAGATCTTGTAGGCACTCCGGAAAGGCATTCCCTTTTTCACGAGGTAGTCCGCAAGGTCGGTGGCGTTGATGAAGCCGCCCTGCGCGGCCTTTTTCATGGTCTCCGGCTTTACGGTCATGGTGGAAAGCATGGGCGCGAAGACCTTCAGGCACATCTTCACCGTATCCACGGCGTCGAAAACCGCTTCCTTGTCCTCCTGCATATCCTTGTTGTAGGCCAGAGGCAGCCCTTTCAGGGTAGTGAGCAGCCCCATCAGGTCGCCGTAGACCCGCCCGGTCTTGCCCCGGACAAGCTCCGCCATGTCGGGGTTCTTCTTCTGGGGCATGATGGACGAGCCGGTGGTGTAGGCGTCGGACAGCTCGATGAACTTGAATTCCCAGCTTGCCCAGAGGATGATCTCCTCGGAAAACCGGCTCAGGTGCATCATGAGTATGGAAACGGCGCTCATCAGCTCCACGCAGAAATCCCGGTCGGACACGCCGTCGATGGAGTTGCGGGCGATATCGTCGAAGCCCAGCTTCCGCGCCTCAAAGCGCCGGTCGGTGGGATACGTCGTTCCGGCCAAAGCGCAGGAGCCGATGGGACAGACATTCATCCGCTTCCGGCAGTCGCCCAGACGGCCGAGATCCCGCAGGAGCATCATGGCGTAGGCCATCAGGTGGTGGGAAAACAGGATGGGCTGCGCCCGCTGCAAATGGGTGTAGCCGGGCATGATGACGCCCTTATTATTTTCCGCCTGCGCGACGATCGCCCCAAGCACATCCTTTACCAGCGCGGTGATTTCATCGATCTGGTCTTTGAGATACATTCTCAGGTCCAGCGCCACCTGATCGTTCCGGCTGCGGGCGGTGTGGAGCTTTTTGCCCACATCCCCCAACCGCTGGGTCAGCACCTGCTCGACGAACATATGGATGTCCTCGCAGCCAAAGTCGAATTCCAGCGCCCCGGATTCCAGATCGCTCAGAATGCCCTGCAGCCCGTCAATGAGCTGCCCGGCCTCGGCCTGAGAGATGATGCCCTGCGCCCCCAGCATGGCGGCATGAGCCATGGAGCCGGTGATGTCCTGCTTATAAAGTTTGCAGTCAAAGCGGATGGAAGAATTGAAATCATCCGCAATGCTGCTGACCTCGCCGGAAGTCCGTCCGGCCCATAGTTTGCTCATAAAATCTGTCCTCGGATGTTATCGTTACAGTTTTCCCTGCTCCCGCAGCGCCTGCACCTTGGTGGGCAGACCCCACAGATTGATGAAGCCGGCAGCCTGATTCTGGTCGTAGTCGCTTTCGCCGAAGGTCACCAGATTCTCGGAGTACAGGGAGTAGGGAGAGGTGGTGCCGGCAGGGATGATGTTGCCTTTGTACAGCTTCAGCTTCACGGAGCCGGTGACGTACTTGTTGCTTTCGTTGGCAAAGGCGGTCAGCGCCTCCTGCAGGGGAGAGTACCACTTGCCGTTGTAGATGAGGTCGGCGTAGTCCACGGCCAGCTTCTGCTTGACGTGGAGGGTGTCCTTGTCCACGGTGAGCATTTCCAGCTGCTCATGGGCGAAGTACAGAATGGTGCCGCCGGGGGTCTCGTACACGCCCCGGTCCTTCATGCCCACCAGCCGGTTTTCAACGATGTCGATGATGCCGATGCCGTTGGCACCGCCCAAAGCGTTGAGCTTTTCGATGATCTTGGACGCCTTCATCTTCTCACCGTCCACGGCCACAGGAGTGCCCGCTTCAAAGTCGATGGTCACATAGGTGGGAACGTCGGGGGCCTGCAGGGGAGAGACGCCCATTTCCAGGAAACCGGGCTTTTCGTAGTTCGGCTCGTTGGCGGGGTCTTCCAGGTCAAGGCCCTCGTGGCTCAGGTGCCACAGGTTCTTGTCCTTGGAGTAGTTGGTCTCCCGGCTGATTTTCAGGGGGACGTGATGGGCTTCGGCAAAGTCGATCTCCTCGTCACGGGACTTGATGTCCCACTCCCGCCAAGGGGCGATGATCTTCATGTCCGGGGCGAACCGCTTGATGGCCAGCTCAAACCGAACCTGATCGTTGCCCTTGCCGGTCGCGCCGTGGCAGATGGCGTCCGCGCCCTCGGCCAGTGCGATTTCCGCCAGCTTCTTGCCGATGACGGGGCGGGCAAAGGCGGTGCCCAGCAGGTAAGTCTCATACTTGGCGTCCATTTTCAGGGCGGGGATGATGACTTCGTCCACCATCTCGTCCACCAGATCGGCGACGATCAGCTTGCTGGCACCGGTGGCGATGGCCTTGGCTTCCAGTCCTTCCAGCTCGTCGGCCTGACCGACATTGCCGGCTACGGCGATGATCTCGGGGTTGTTGTAGTTTTCCTTCAGCCACGGGATGATGATGGATGTATCCAGGCCGCCGGAATATGCAAGGACAATTTTCTTGATGTTGTCATGGTTATTCATATATACAGCCTCCAAATGAATATTCAACGTATTTTGTGAGTAAGTATACAGGATTATACCGCCGCGATCTGGATTTGTCAACGGCCGATTTGAATAAAAATCCAGAGCTGTGAATTTTCGGAAGTTTGACCGTTTCCGAGCAGTTTCCCTCTGCGGATACGGTCAAATTCACGAAAACCCGCAAAAACGCCCCGCGGAGGTGGGCGGGGCGAATCATACTGAACTCCAATTAAAATCTTTAGA
>HF988145.1:0-2043 GCA_000434635.1 Firmicutes bacterium CAG:110
ATATGTCCGGTACGCTGTTGTGTATATCGGGACACAGGACAGTAAACTGATGTTCCTTAACAACAAATGGGAACACGAGCCTGCCCCGGCGCAGTTAACGCTCACCGAAGCGGAACTTCTGAACCGAATTGGGTCTTTCGCTATGGTTGCGACACTGGTGCAAATCAATCCCAAACCAGTTAATTTGCATCGGTATATGGATGAATCTATCCCAGCCATTCAGAAGAACTTGCAGAAATCAAGAATGTGTGCAGCACTCCAAGAACCGTGGGAGAGCTGCGTTCTACGTTGAACACCCTGTTCCGGCCTTTCCTTTTAGATGGCATTACCATGCTTGGATTGGCCGGAGAAACAGAATTAGCCAATCAGTTTTCGCATATTCAAAAAATCTTTCTCAATGCCCTGCGGCAGGAACCCAGCACAACAATCGTCCTTGGCGAGTATCTTCCGATTGCTGATCTGGAAAGTGCTGTGGATGAATATACCGTGTTGATTGAGAGAAATAAATGAATGCTGCAATGATACGTAATACCTGCAAGATGTGGTACATTTGGCGGGGTACAGACTTGCTTTTTTCGACGGAATTTGCTATGATACAGGTTACTGCGCTGCGGCGCGGTAATTCCGTTGGGAAGGGAAGGATGTTTTGTGCAGAGTACGACCCGGGACATGACGCACGGCAGCCCGTGGCGGCTGATCGTATCGTTTGCTGTCCCTGTGCTGCTCAGCCAGATATTTCAGCAGCTTTACAACACGGCGGATACGCTGATCGTCGGCCGTTTCCTCGGCGACGGGGCGCTGGCGGCCGTCAGTTCGTCCGGACCGCTGATTTTCCTGCTCATCAGCTTCTTTGTGGGCGTGACCATGGGCGCAAGCGTCACCATTTCGCGCTATTTCGGCGCTGGCGACCACGACCGCGTTTCCCGTGCCATCCATACAAACATCCTCGTCAGCATGTGCAGCGGTATTTTGCTGACGGTCTGCGGCGTCGCCTTCACGCCGACGATCCTGCGCTGGATGGGAACTGACCCGGAGGTTCTGCCGGAGGCCATCTCCTATTTCCGCTACTATTTTACAGGCGTGCTGGCCGTCGTACTCTACAACGCCTGCAAGAGCATCATGAACGCCCTTGGTGACAGCCGCCGTCCGCTCTACTACCTGATTCTCTCGTCCCTCATCAACATCGCCCTCGACCTGCTCTTCATCGCGGTCTTCCACTGGGGCGTATGGTCAGCGGCGGTCGCTACGACGATCTCGCAGGCTATCAGCATGGTGCTCTGCCTGATCCACCTGAGCAAGAAAGGGATGCCCTATCAGCTCCAGTGGCGCAAACTGCGCTTCGACAAGGAGATGCTGGGACAGATGGTGCGCTATGGTCTGCCGTCCGGCGTGCAGAACTCGGTCATCGGTCTGGCGAACGTCATTTTGCAGAGCAATATCAACTCTTTCGGCAAGCTGGCCATGGCCGGATACGGCGCGTATTCCAAGCTGGAGGGCTTTGCTTTCCTGCCGATCACGAGCTTTACGATGGCTCTGACTACCTACACCGGCCAGAATCTCGGCGCGATGCAGTATGACCGTGCGAAGAAGGGCGCGCGCTTCGGCATTCTGGTCTCCATCACGCTGGCGGAGCTGATCGGCGTGGGCATGTATGTCTTCGCGCCGCAGCTGATCTCGATTTTTACGCCGACTCCGGAGGTCATCGCCCTCGGCACGCAGCAGGCGCGAACCATTGCGCTGTTCTACTGCCTGCTGGCCTATTCCCACGCTGTCGCCTCGGTCTGCCGCGGTGCGGGCAAGGCTTTCGTACCCATGACGATCATGCTGGCAACCTGGTGCGCGCTGCGCATTGTCTATATCACGACGGTCATGCACATCGTACACGAAATTCAGTACATCTATTGGGCCTATCCGCTTACGTGGTCGGTCAGTTCGGTGATTTATTTTATCTATTATCACCGCTCCGACTGGATACATGGCTTTGAGGCGAAAGAACATTAATATAATATTGACTGCCAAAACAGGCCACTTTGGATGCGTTCC
>HF988145.1:2061-13957 GCA_000434635.1 Firmicutes bacterium CAG:110
TTGGATGCGTTCCATCCAAAGCGGCCTGTTTTCAGCATAACATACAGATTTAGTTTGTCTCCCTGTACCGATGCGAGCTTATGTGGTCTTCTTCCAGCAAAGTCTGGGTTGACAGAACGGCAGACCATATTCTGTCTGGTAAGTCACTCTGTTTCCGACGAATTGGAATTTCCCGTTCTCCAACGGCCTGACCGTCAGTTCATGGGCAAACAGGCAGTCTGTTTTCAGATCGGTGGACAACATTTCCACGGTCAGCGTGATCGTTCCGTCCTCGTCCGTCTGACAGGCCGTCACTTCCGGCTCGATCATGTAATAACGCAGAAATATATAATCATTGGTTTCGATTTGCCGCCAAGGGTAATAATCCCCTTCCCCGCTGTAATGCGCCAGCTCCCGGAACTTGTCGAGGTCAATGTCGAAATAGGGCAGGATTACCTTCTCAAATTCCTCCGCGGGTATCTCATAGCAGCATTGCTCCCTGATATAGGAGTATCCGTCCGGCTGAAACCGCTCGCCGTAAGTATCATAATACAGATACTCCCACATATCATTGAAGCTGAGGTTTTCAAAATTATCCTCATTCCAGTCTGTAAGATACATATTCGTGCCAATGTATCCGCCTGCCATGACGTACTTTCTGTTCAGATCGCACAGCTCCGGGTCGGGCGCTTCCAGCCGGATCAGGGAAAAATCGGCATAGTGCTTGTCCCCGGCCGGATAGAGCCGGTAATAGAAATTTCCTTTGTCCGTCAGATTCCATTCCAGAATTTCCTGCTTCTCATAATACACTTCCGAGCCGCCGCCCATCGGGTAATCCATGCTGTAAACACAGGCGTCACCGTCCCCATCGGTAAACAGCTGATAGGTAAACGTGCCGGTTTCCCTGACGGTAATGGTCTCCTGCTCCGCCGTTTTTCCGCTCTGAACGTTCTGCCAGAAATCCCGGAACCTATCTGCTGTCATCAGGTACGCAGGATATTCCCCACTTGTGTCGATCACGTCCAGTCCGGCGTCATACATGGCGGCTTCCATTTCATCAATGGTGCTTTGCGAAAGGGTCGTTCCTGTCTTGTCTGCTCTGCGGTATGTCTCACTGCAAACTGACGCAATTTCTCCACACCGTTTCTGAAGCTGCTCCCGCATGGGGTCAATTTCCTCATCTGGCTGCTGACTGCACGCAGGTAGAAGTAAGGCCAGAAGCAGGAAAAAGATTGCCGCGTTTCTCAATTTCATGAATCTCAGCACCTTTCTATTCCGTGATTATGAAATAAGGCCGGTTTTCACCGGCCTTGTTGTATTTCAGTCTGCCCGCTGCACTTCTTCCGTCATGATGACGGCGGCAACGGAATTCATGCCCACGTGGCAGGCGATGCTGCACGGCAGGTTGGCGTAACTCACCTTCGCAAAGGGAAATTCCGCCTGCACCTGCTGACGCCAGTGCTCTGCCAGTTCGCCGTTTTCCAGCGTTCCGGCGGTTTCGATCAGGAGGCGGGACTCCGGGACGTCTTTGAAACGTTCCACCCGGTCTTGATGAATTGCTTCGATCATTTTGCTCTCGGCAAGCTTCATGCCCCGCACCTTGGCGAAGGCGTCCAACTTGTCCCCCTGAATGGTCAGAACCGGCTTGAGGTTCAGCACCGTCGCCAGCGTCGCCGCGGCGGGCGTGACCCGGCCGCCCTTTTTCAGGTACTCCATGGAATCCACGGTGATGTAGATGCTGGCATCATAGGCGTGCTTTTCCAAGAAGTCCCTGATCTGTCCCGCGTCATACCCCTGCTCGACCAGGCGAAGGGCGCTGATGACCGACTCCTTCTGGGTGACGGAGATGCGGTGATTATCCACCACCTGCACCCTGCCGTCGTAGTCCTGCGCGAACAGAGCGGCGCTCTGACAGGAGCCGCTCAGGCCGCTGGACATGGGAATATACACGATCTCATCATAGCCCTTTGCCAGAATTCCGTCCCACAGCTCCATGAGCTGCCCCGGCGACGGCTGGGAGGTGGAGACATCCCGGTGCTGCCGCATGGCGTCATACAGCTGCTCCGACGTGATGTCGATGCCCTCGTAGTGAATGGTTTCCTCCAGATTGACGGGCATGGCCAGAACAAAAACGCCCAGCTTTTCGCCCTCCATGGCGGTAATTCCGCTGTTGGTATCCGTTGCGATTGCGATTTTCATAGTGCGATAGTGCCTTTCTTCCTGCCGAAACGATGCGGCTGTCAGCCGTTGAGGATCTTCATGAATTCCTCACCGGTGATGGTTTCCTTTTCGTACAGATAGCTTGCCAGTTCATCCAGCTTCTGCCTGTTTTCCGTAAGAATGTTCTTCGCCTTTTCGTGCTGCTTCTTCACCAGAGCGACTACCTGCCGGTCAATACTCGCCTGCGTCTCCGCGGAGCAGGCCAGAGACGCGTCTCCGCCCAGATACTGGTTCGTGACGGTTTCCAGCGCCACCATGTCAAAGTCCTCGCTCATGCCGTAGCGGGTGATCATGGCCCGGGCCATCTTGGTGGCCTGCTCGATGTCGTTGGATGCGCCGGTGGAAATGGTGCCGAACTTGACTTCCTCCGCCGCACGACCGCCGGTGTAGGTGGCGATCTGGTCGAGAAGCTCCTCCCGGGTCATCAGATAGTGGTTCCCCTGCTCCACCTGCATGGTATAGCCCAGCGCGCCGGAGGTACGGGGAATGATGGTGATCTTCTGCACCGGGGCGGAATGGGTCTGCATAGCCGCGACCAGCGCGTGGCCGATCTCGTGGTAGGAAACCGTCCACTTTTCCTTGTCGGTAAGGATGGCATTCTTCTTCTGATAGCCCGCGATGACCACCTCGATGGACTCTTCCATGTCCGCCTCGGTGGCGAATTTCCGTCCGTCCCGGACGGCGCGCAGCGCCGCTTCGTTGACGATGTTGGCAAGCTCCGCGCCGGACGCGCCGGAGGCCATCCGCGCGATCTGCTTGAAGTCCACATCGTCGGCAATTTTGATCTTCTTCGCGTGTACCCGCAGGATGGCTTCCCGTCCCTGAAGGTCGGGCAGCTCCACCGGCACCCGGCGATCAAACCGGCCGGGACGGGTCAGGGCGGGGTCAAGGGATTCGGGGCGGTTGGTGGCAGCGAGGATGATGACGCCGGAGTTTCCTTCAAAGCCGTCCATTTCGGTGAGCAGCTGGTTCAGCGTCTGCTCCCGCTCGTCATTGCCGCCCATGGTGCCGGTGTTCCGCTTCTGACCGATGGCGTCGATCTCGTCGATGAACACGATGCAGGGGGCTTTTTCCTTCGCCTGCTTGAACAGGTCGCGCACCTTGCTCGCGCCCATGCCCACGAACATTTCCACAAATTCGGAGCCGCTGATGGAGAAGAATGGGACGTTCGCCTCACCGGCGACGGCCTTTGCCAGCATGGTCTTGCCGGTACCCGGAGGGCCTACCAGCAGCACGCCCTTGGGCATGGAAGCGCCGATCTCCCGGTACTTGTCCGGATTGTGGAGATAGTCCACGATCTCCTGCAGGCTTTCCTCCGCCTCGTCCACGCCCTCCACGTCGTCAAATTTGATGCCGTCGGAGGATTGGACATACACCCGGGCGTTGGAATTGCCGCCGTTGAACATCATGGAATTGGGGCCGCCGGCTCTGTCCATCAGCTTTTTGGACATGAACTGCCCCAGAGCAATGAACAGCACAACGGGCAGAACCCAAGTCAGCAGGATGTTTAAGAGCGGGGAGGTTTCCTCCACGATCTCTCCGCCGAACTGTGCGCCGGAATCGTGGAGCCGGTTTACCAGATCGGGGTCGTTCATCAGGCCGGTTTTGTAAACCTTGCCGTCCTTCCCTTCAAAGAGAATCTGGTTGTCCTCCACCTTTACCTGATCGATTTCCTTATTTTCCGTCATGGTGATGAAGGTGCCGTAGTCCACCTCGATGATCTGCTGCTCCGCAATCCAGGGAACCAGCAGGAAGTTGAACAGCACCAGCGCGACCATCACCAGCGTGTAGTAGAAAATAAGGGGTTTCTTTGGCCGTTTGACTTCATTCATATCCGTTTTTCCTCCTTTTGCCGCCGGCCCGGACACAGCCGGCAGATGTATTTTTTTGATTTCAGGCAGCGCCGTCAGGCGATGCCTTCCTGTTAAAATTAAGATTTTAATCAGGAAATAGTATCAGACTGTTTCTTCCTGCTTGGGCAGTTCCACGGTAAAGGTCGTCGAGCCGCTGCCGCTGTCCACCGTGGCAGTGCCGCCGTGGAGCTGCACCACCTGCTTCACCACGGCAAGGCCGATGCCGTTGCCCTCCGAGGAATGGGACTCGTCCGCCTGATAGAATTTTCCCCAGATTCTGCTGACCTTGTCCTTGGGGATATCGGGGCCGTAGTTGGTGATGGTGACGGCCAGCGTCTCCGGCCCCTCGGAAATCCGCACGCCGATCTCCCCGTAGTTGGGGGAATACTTGATGGCATTGTCCAGCAGATTGATCCAGACCTGTTTCAGCAGTTCCTCGTTCGCCCGGATGGTATATTCCGGGAATTCCAGATCGAGGTCAAGCTCTTTGCGGCTCCACTTTTCTTCCAGCAGAAGCACGCAGGCACGAATCTGTTCCGACAGGTTGAAGGTGGTCAAATCCGTTAAAATCGTCTGATTTTCCACCTTTGTCAGGTTCATCACATTGGTGGCCATTGCCGCCAGCCGGAGGGATTCTTCCTCGATGATGGCGAGGTATTCCTCCTTCTGCGCGTCGGTCAGATTGCCCCGGCGCAGGAGCTTGGCAAACCCGGCAATGGAGACGATGGGCGTTTTGAACTCGTGGGAAAAATTGTTGATGAAATCGCTTCGCAGCATCTGGGTGTTTTCCAGTTCTTCCGCCATGGCGTTGAAGCTCTCCGACAGCTCCTGAAACACGGGGTTATCCCCCATCACCTTGCCATAGTGCATTCTGGCCGTGAAATCTCCCGCCGCCAAACGGTCTATGTTGTTGATCAGCCGGTTAAAGGGGCGCAGCGGAATTTTCACGGTGCCGATGGCAACCACACTGCCCACCAGAACGCTGATGAGCAGCATCACGATCAGCATGGCAAAGCCGGAGTTTCTGGGAATACCCAGATTGTCCAGCACCCCCAGCTTGGTCAGCAGGAAAGACAGTGCCGCCGTAATGAGAACCGCCGCCAGCTGAATGAGAAAAAACGCGGTGGAGTAGAGCAGCGTCAGCGACCAGCGGCGCTTTCCCGGCTTTTTGCTCATACCTTTTTCACCGCCTTATAGCCCAGTCCCCGGACGGACTCAATGGTGAATTCCGGCCAGTCCTGAAAGCGCTTGCGCAGACGTCCCACGTGTACCGTCACGGTCTCCCAGCCGGTGTCGGAATCCGCGCCCCAGATCTCGTCCATGAGCTGGATACGGGTGAAGATTTTTCCGGGATAGGACAGGAGTTTGTATAGAAGCAGGAATTCCTTCTGGGGAAGCTCCTGCACTTCCCCCTTCCGGCTCACCGTCAGGCAGTCGTAGTCCAGCACCACGTCCCCTACCACGATACGCCGCTCGCTGGCAATTTTCGCCCGGCGCAGCAGCGCCTTGATCCGCCAGAGCATTTCCTCTTCGTCGATGGGCTTGGTCATATAGTCGTCGGTGCCGACTAAGAAGCCGTGCTTCTTGTCGGAGGGCAGCTCCTTGGCGGAAACCATCAAAACGGGCAGGTTGTTGTTCGTCTCCCGCAGGGTTCTGGTAAACTCGTAGCCGTCCATTTTGGGCATCATGATGTCCAGCACCACAAGATCGACGTACTCCGAGTCCATGAGCGCCAGAGCGTCCTCTCCGTTTTCGGCGGTGAGCACCTTGTAGCCGTCCGCTTCCAGCACCGCCTGCAAAAGTCTGCGGGTGTTTCGGTCATCGTCCACGACCATGATCTGAAACATGCGATTTCCTCCCCTCCATATTATTTATTGTCAGGTCACTGAACGCCGTTTTTTCCAGCGGACAGCCCAGTAGCTCTTGCCGTAGGCGATTCCCTCCGCCAGCAGACAGACGGGCAGCGCCACGAAGAAGTCCACGGCGGAATGCTGCTTGATAAACATGGTGGCAAGGCAGATGAACACCACCGCTACGATAATGAACGCCTTGAACCACTTACTCACGTTCTTTTCCTTCAGCCACGCTGACGCGATGCCCATGGAATAGGCCACATGGAGCGACGGACATACGCCAGTGGGCGTGTCCGCCTTGTAAATGAAGCCAATGATCGCCGTGAGGAAATTCTCTCTGGGGAATACCTCCGGGCGCATATCCTGCCGGTTGGGATAGATAATGTAGATCGCCATGGCCACCACCTGGGTGACGATAATGAAAATCTGGAACCGCTTAAAGCCCTCCACGTGATACAGCATCAGGTACAGCAGCGTAAACACGATCAGGAAATACCAGAATACGTAAGGGATCAGGAACCACTCGCAGAAGGGAATCAGATCGTCGATCCAGCAGTGGACAACATGGCAGCTTTCCTCGGGGATCAGGTTCTCCGTCAGAAAATACATGATAAAGTACCCGATCCAGCCGCCCAGAAGCTTTAAGTGCGCAAACTGCGGGTCATTGAGCTTGGACAGCCGAAAGGTGCGGTAATCAATTTCCGGTTTTCTCATGGGTGGCCTCCTGTGGGATATTGCAGGGATATTGTTTTTTGGGCATGTTTGGATAAGGTATGACGATGTGCTTTGGCAGCGCCTGCGCCATTTCCGTGACCTGCTCCATTAAGTATTCGCAGATGCGTCTGCGCTCTTCCTCCAGCGGTGCGTCGGGCTGAAAGCGGATGGGCTTGCCCAGGTACATGGTTTTCAAGCTGGGCGCCAGATACTGCGGCACAAAGGCAAGCGCCTTTCCTGTGCGCTTGTAGTAGAGCTTCGCCACGTCGATGAACCTGTCCTGGAACTCGCAGATAATGTTGTTTCGCGGCACGTGATGCTCCGGAAAAATCACCACGCTTGCGCCTTCCTGAAGCGCCGTCACCGTCTTTTTGAAAGTTGTAATGATTTTGGCATCGTGGTACACGCCGATGGTGTTGGCGTTGGTGAAAACCAGCTGGGACAGGGGCGCGATGATGTAGGACAGCAGCTTGTAAAACCAGCGGACGGCCTTCGGCTTTTCCGACCAGAAGTCCTGATAGGCGTAGGCCGGCACTTCTTTTTTGTCCATCATCTCACCGGCGCACCAGATATAATGCTCACCGGGGGTATACAGCTCGCATGCGATGGGCCCGTTCATCTGGCTGTGGTTGCCCACATACACCACCGGCTCCGGCGGAAGGTTCTCCTCCCCCACGACCTTGATTTTGGGATACACCGCCCGCACGGCGGCTTTGATCAGCCGGTACAGCGGAGAAATTTTCCGTTCTCCCATCTGCTCCTTCCTTTCTCTGGGAATAATGCGTCAAGAATATCGCGGGAACCTAAACCGAAAATAAACAAAGTTTCGTTTCAGTTTAGATTCGCATGGTATACGGGTGGTATAATTATCGTCGAAAAGACGGGAACTTTCAAGGGGCAAAACCGCATAAAATGTCGCGGCTACACGAAAAAGTTTTTTGTCCCAAAGATTTCAGAAAGAGAGTGTACTTATGGCAAAAAAATTCGGAGACAGGAAAGACGGCGCAAAGCTCAGAAACATCCACGCCATGCATCTGGTCATGCCGCTGATGTATCCCAACCGATGTGACAATGAGGCGTTCATCAGCGAGCGGATCGACCTGACCAACGTGCTGGCTTATCTGGACGAGAAAAACGCCTCCGACCCGGACTACAAATACAATTTCTTTCAGGTGATGGTCACCATCATGCTGAAGGTCATCACCCTGCGGCCGAAGATGAACCGCTTCATTGCCAACAAGACCATGTATCAGCGCAATGAGGTCTCCGCGGCCTTCACCGTGAAAAAGGAATTTTCCGACGACGGCGGCGAGGCGCTGGCTTATATCCACTCCAAGGGCACCGACACCATCGACACCATTCATGACGAGATTTTCCGTCAGATCTCCATTTGCCGCAGCAGCGACGAGGTGGATAAAGGCACCCAGAGCCTGAACGCAGTGCAGAGCCTGCCCGGTTTTCTCGTGCAGGCGGTGGGCGGCATCGCCCGTTTCTTAGACCGCCACGGCTGGATGCCCCAGAGCGTCATTGCGGGCGACCCCTACTACTCCTCCGTGGTGCTGACCAACCTCGGCTCCATCAAGCTCCACGCGGGCTATCACCACCTGACCAACTGGGGCACCACGTCGGTGTTCTGCGCCATCGGCGAGATTAAAAAGCGCCCCTTTTTCAATGACGACGGCACCTTCGAGATGAAGCCCAGCATCGATCTGGGGCTGACCATCGACGAGCGCATTGCCGACGGCTATTATTACGCCAAAACCGTCCGTCTGTTAAAAACGCTGCTGGAAAATCCCCAGCTGCTGGACAAGCCGTTACAGGAAGAGGTAGATTACTGATGGAAACAATCACTGCGAAGACCCCATGGGCTGGCTCCATGGGCAGTATGCCCATGCACCTTGACTATTTTGAAGGCTCCATGTTTGAGGCTGTGGAGGCCATTGCCGAAAAATACCCCAATTACGTTGCCTTTGACTTCATGGGCAAGTCCACCACCTACAAGAAGCTGGTGCAGGAGGTGGAGACCTGTGCCAAGGCACTGAAAACCATTGGCGTCCGGGAGGGCGACAAGGTCACCATCGCCATGCCCAACTGCCCGCAGGCCATTTACCTGTTCTACGCCATCAATCTGGTGGGCGGCATTGCCAACATGGTGCATCCCCTGTCCGCTGAGAAGGAAATTGAGTTCTATCTCAACGAATCCGAAAGCGTCACCGCCATCACCCTCGATCAGTTCTACAATAAATTCGAGTCCGTCCGCAAGAACACCAAGGTGGTCAACATCATCATCGCCAGCATCAAGGATGCGCTGGCGCAGCCCATCAAGGCCGGTTACATGCTCACACAGGGGCGGAAGATCGAGAAAATTCCCGAAGACGCCCCGGTCATCCGCTGGCAGGAATTCGTGCGGATGAGCCGCTATTGCTTCTATGACTACAAGATCAGCCGCACCGCCGACGATCCCGCCGTCATCCTCTACTCCGGCGGCACCACCGGCACCACCAAGGGCATCGTCCTGACCAATAAGAACTTTAACGCGCTGGGGCAGCAGGTCATCGCCGCCAACCCCATGTTCCGTCCCGGGGACAAGATGCTGGCCGCCATGCCCATCTTCCACGGCTTCGGTCTGGGCGTGTGCATCCACACCATGCTGACCCAGGGCGGCCGGTGCATTCTGGTTCCCCGGTTCACCCCCAAGAGCTACGCCAAGGATCTGGTCAAGCAGCGCTGCAACTTCGTCGCGGGCGTTCCCACCCTGTATGAGGCGCTGCTCCGTCTGCCGGATATGGAGGGCGCTGACCTCAGCTGCCTGAAGGGCGTTTTTTCCGGCGGCGATTCCCTGTCCGTCGAGCTGAAAAAGAAGCTGGACAAGTTCCTGTACGACCACAAAGCCTCCATTCAGGTGCGGGAGGGCTACGGCACCACCGAGACCGTCACCGCCTGCTGCCTGACCCCCAGCCACATGCACAAGGAGGGCAGCATCGGTCTTCCCTTCCCCGATACCTACATCAAAATCGTCAAGCCCGGCACCGAGGAGGAGCTTCCCTACGGTGAAGAAGGTGAAATCCTTCTGGCAGGCCCCACGGTGATGAAGGAGTACATGCACCATCCGGAGGAAACCGCGAAAACCTTGCAGCACCACGCCGACGGCCTGACCTGGGTCTGCACCGGCGACCTCGGCACCATGGACAGCGAGGGCTTTGTGTATTTCCGGGGCAGAGCCAAGCGGATGATCGTCACCTCCGGCTACAACGTCTACCCCGCCCAGATTGAGAACATTCTGGACGCCCACGAATTCGTGCAGATGAGCTGCGTCATCGGCGTGCCGGATTCCTACAAGATGCAGAAGGTCAAGGCCTTTGTCAAGCTGGTTCCCGGCGTGGAAAAGAACGACGAGACCAAGCACGCCATTATGGAGTATTGCCGGAAGTACGTGGCCAAATACGCCATGCCCTACGATATCGAATTCCGGGACGAGCTGCCCAAGACGCTGGTCGGCAAGGTTGCCTACCGGGTTCTGGAGGAAGAAGAACTGAGGAAGCTTCAGGAACCTGCTCCCGTCGAATAACATCACAAGCGTTTATTTCCGCGTACCCCCTGCCGGGGTACGCGGATTTTACTATTCTTGTCATCTACACGCCAAGCAGCAACAAGAATTGCCGCCGAAATCCATCGTATAACGAGTACCCCCATGGTATAATGGCAGCATCTGGTATTTTACCGTACCGCCAATACAAGGAGGACTTTACCATGCGAAGAACGATTCTTGCTCTGCTGCTTGTCTGCCTGTGTCTGCTGACGGCGTGCAGTTCTGCCCCGCAGGAAACCACAGCCCCCACCGCTTCCGAAACGACTGTCCCCACTGAAACCGAGCCGACGGAGACCATTTCGCCGGTGGCGGAGGAAAAAGAGGTCATCGTCTACTTCGCCAACTGGTATCTGGACACCAAAACCGCCGAGGAAGGCGCGGAGGTGTGCAGCATTCCATGGGATAAGGTCACCTGCATCAACCACGCTTTCTGGGCGGTAGAGCCCGCCGACGGCTCCACGGAGACCTCATGGGACCGGCTGGCGGCGTCCGGGGAACCCCGAACCAGCTTCCGCGTGGCGTCCACCCTCCCCAAGGCGGATTTTGACAACGACGAGCCGAGCCGGATGGCGCCTGGCCTGCCCCGGAACCACTTTGCCCAATATCAGTATTATTCCGAGCAGTACCCGGATGTCAAAATTCTGATCTCCATCGGCGGCTGGACCCGCTGCGGCTATTTCTCCGAAATGGCCTACACCCCCGAGGGCCGCACCTCCTTCGTGGAGAGCTGTCTGGACATTCTGGAGGAATACCCATGGGTGGACGGCTTCGACATTGACTGGGAATATTTCGGCGGCAGTAAGGACGGCGCGCGCCTGCCCGAAAGCGAAGAAGATCAGGGCTGTCCCATCTGGGGTACGCCCGAGGAGGACAGCGCCAACTTTGCCGCCCTTGCCCAGCAGCTCCGTCAGGCCATGGACGACGCCTACGGCCCCGGAGTGAAGCGGCTCACCGCCTGCGCCTCCGCCTCCACCGGCTGGACGCTGCCCATGCAGAACTGGCGTCTCGTGTCTCCCTACATGGATTTTGTGAACATCATGACCTATGACATGGCGGGCACATGGGATAAGATCACCGGCCACGCCAGCAAGCTGCAGCACGCGAAGGACGCCGTCACCGTCATGAATCTTGGCTACGGCGTGGAGCTGCGCAAGATCTGCATCGGCAGCCCCATGTACGGCACCGATCTGAAAATGTTCACCCCTCCCTCCGGCAGCAACCCCGTGGGCGTTTCTGTGGAATCCAAGGCCCCCTCTGACGTGGAGATCACGCAGGAAATGCTGAAAGCGTGGGAAGCCGAAGCCGTCAGCGGCTACACCACCGAGTGGGTGGACGGCAAGCCTGTCATGGGCGAGTCCTTCGATAATGGCGGCACCGGCTGGCATTACGGCTACGATGCCTTCAACCGTGGTGCGTATCTGTACAACGACGACGAAAAGTCCCCGTATTACTGCTGGTACATCTCTTACGAGACCCCCATGACCCTACAGGACAAGCTGGACTTCATCGAGCAGAAAGGCATTGCCGGTCTGATCGTCTGGGAGTGCAGTCAGGATACTTACGACCACGCCATGATCTCGCAAATGGCGGACAATCTGCTGAAATAACGCGCAAGGGAGAGGCTTCTCCGGAAGCGCTCTCCCTTTCCTGATGCAATACAGCCCCGCGGCATTTCAAAATGCCGCGGG
>HF988145.1:13965-33083 GCA_000434635.1 Firmicutes bacterium CAG:110
GGCATTTCAAAATGCCGCGGGGCTGATTTTATTTCCGTCTGACCAGTTCCAGAACCTCGCTCATTTTTCCGCAGATGGCATTGTAGTTCTCCCGGCGGTGGGGTCTTAAGCAGGCAGAGCAATCCTTGATGCCGCTTTCCGTATACCGGAACGCGCCGCCGCATTTGTCACCCAGACAGTACAGCGGGCAGTAGCAGAACAGGCAACTGAAGGTCTCCGGGTCAGCGCCCTGATGGCAGGGAAAATATTCGCATTCCCGGTTCTGGAAGAAATCGTAGTGAGTCTGGCGTCTCAGGTCAATCCAATAGCGCTGCTCCACCACGCCGTCCACTTCCACTTCGTTTTCCAGGACGCCGCCGTTGCGCCGGATGCTCCTGGCAGAACCGATGTTGTCCTTGTCACAGACCATCAGCACCCGGTCGATCCCCAGCTTCTTGCATTCCTCCAGCGCCAGAGCAATCATACGGGTGGCAACGCCCCTGCGCCGCTGGGAGGGCAGCACACCGTCGCCGATGTGGCCGCCGTCCAACAACAGCCTGTCATTCAGCCGGTGGCGGATATTCACCGCGCCAACGAAAATATCCTGCTCCGTATCCAGACAGAAGAAGGTGGAGTCCGGCACAAGTTCCTCCGTCTCATCCTTCACATCCAGATTGGCAAGATAGTTGTCAAAGTCCCGGTAATCCAATCGGCGAATGGCGTAAGGGACGATCTTCTCCCCCGTCGCGTACCACTGGGACATCATATCGTTCAGGTGCTGCCGGTACTTTGGTTCCAATTTTACAAGCTTTAACGTCATTTTTCTTCCTCCGCTCTTTTCAGCGCCGCAAATCTATGGTATAATCTTTCCAAATTCCGTCCATGGGAACACAGCGGGCGGCTCTTTGGAGAACTCCGCCCACTCCCCCGTTTCCGGATGATGAAAGCCGATTTTCGCCGACCACAGGGCAATTTCACAGGGGTCGTCCAGAACGGCGTACTTCCGCTCCCCCACCAGTGGCATTCCCCGGCTGGAAAACTGCACCCGTATCTGATGAGTGCGCCCGGTGTGGAGCCGCACACGCACAAGAGACATGCCATCCGCATATTCCAGAACACGGTAGGAAAGCGCCGCCTCCTGCACGCCCTTCCCCGGCGCGTCCGCCACGAAGGTCATCCGTCTTGCCTTGTCCCGCGCCAGCAGGTCACGAAGCGTCCCCTCCGGACTTTCCGGTCTGCCATGGACGACGGCCAGATATTCTTTGCTGAACTGGTCTTCCCGAATCTGTCGGGACAGCTCCGACGCCGCGCGGGCGTTTCTCGCCAGCACCATCACGCCGCTGACCACCCGGTCAAGCCGGTGCACCGTGCGCACGTCGGCCTTGGGGTCGCCCAGAGCTTCCCGCACCAGCTCCGGCAGTCCCCCCGGCTCGTCGGTGGAGAGGACTCTCGCCGGCTTGATGCAGACCAGAATATCCGAATCCTGATACAGTATTTCCATTGCGCACCCCACACAAAGCGTTTTCCCTATCCTATCAAAAATACGCCTGTTTTGCAAGGAGGAATTGCCATGAAGATCGTCATTCTCGACGGTTACGCCTTAAATCCCGGCGATTTGAGCTACGAGCCTCTTCGCCAGTTCGGCGAACTGACCATTTACGACCGCACGGACACCGAGGACGAAGCCATTGCCCGCATTGCGGATAGTGAGATCGTGCTGGTGAACAAGCTCCCCGTCACCGAGCGGCTGCTGGATGCCTGTCCCAGCATCCGTCTGATCTGCGTTCAGGCGACGGGCTACAATACCGTGGACTGTGCCGCCTGCGCCCGCCGGGGCATTCCCGTGACCAACGTCCCCACCTACGGTACCGCCGCCGTGGCGCAGTTTACGTTCGCGCTGATGCTGGAGCTGTGTCACCGGGTCGGACACCACGACGTGCTGGTACATGCGGGTCGGTGGGAAAGCTGCGGCTCCTTCTGCTTCTGGGACACCCCGCAGATGGAGCTGGCCGGGAAGACGCTGGGCATTGTCGGCTTCGGGCGCATCGGTCAGGCCGTGGCGAACATCGCCCGCGCCTTTGGCATGAATGTTCTTTCCTACAGCCGCACCCGCCGTCCCGAAGGGGAAGCACTGGCGCGGTACGTCGATCTGGACACCCTGCTCGCCCAGTCGGATTTTGTCTCCCTCCACTGTCCCCTCACCCCGGCGACGGCAAAGCTCATCAATGCCGACACCCTCGCCAAAATGAAGGATGGCGCCATCCTCATCAATACTTCCCGGGGCGGTCTGCTGGACGAAGCAGCGGTAAAAGCCGCGCTGGAAAGCGGCCGTCTCCGCGCCGCCGCTGTGGACGTAGTATCCGAAGAACCCATCACGGCGGGCAATCCCCTTCTGACCGCGCCCAACTGCATCATCACGCCCCACATGGCATGGGCGCCGCTGGAAAGCCGCCAGCGGCTTCTGGACTGCGTCATCGAGAACATCCGCTGCTTCCTGGATGGAAAGCCCCAGAACGTGGTGAATCTGTAAGAAAAAGCAAAACCCTCCGTATGGCAAACGTCATACGGAGGGTTTGTCGTCCCAACACAGGGTGTACATTTTCTGATTCACCGAACCGTCCACACAGACGGCAAAGTCCGCGACGCGGCGGAAGCCGCATTTTTCGTGGACTTTCAGGGAGGACAGGTTTCGCTTGTCCACATGAGAATAGAGCTTCGTTTTTCCCTCAAGGAAGCACTGTACCGCCCGTATCAGCGCGGCGGCAAACCCCTTTCGCCGCTGCTCCGGGGCAGTCTCCAGTGCTTCCAGTAAAAGCCCGTCCCGGTACGGTTCCAAACGCAGGGCGCTGACATACCGCCCGTTTTCCTCCCAGACGGCGTAAACCGCCCCCGGTGACCTAAAAAACACCTGACTCAGATAGCGGTAGAAATCTTCTTCCGCCAACTGGATTTGACGCATTTCCGGCTCCTCCGGCCAGAATTCCCGGCCGTTTTCCCGGTTGGATTCTGCATAAACTGCCATCAGGCTGCTAAAATGCAGCCGGGAAAGGCTCCGCGCAAGATACAGCATTTCTTCTCCTTATACCGCGTACTGGCTGGTGTAGAGGTCGTAATAGAAGCCCTTTTTCGCCAGCAGCTGAGCGTGAGTCCCCTGCTCCACAATGTGGCCGTGATTCAGCACCAGAATGAGGTCGGCGTCCACGATGGTGCTGAGCCGGTGGGCGATGACGAAGCAGGTTCTCCCCTTCATCAGCTTGTCCATGGCCTTCTGCACCAGTATTTCCGTCCGGGTGTCCACGTTGGAGGTGGCCTCGTCCAGAATCAGCAGCGGACGACTTGCCAGCAGCGCACGGGCGATGGTCAGCAGCTGCTTCTGCCCGCCGGAAAGGTTGGTGGTGTCCTCGCTGATCAGGGTGTCGTAGCCGTCGGGCATGGTGCGGATAAAGTGGTCGCAGTATGCTTCCCGGCAGGCAAGCTCAATTTCCTCCCGGGTGGCGTCCGGCTTGCCGTAGGCCACATTCTGGGCGATGGTACCCCGGAACAGCCATGTATCCTGCAAAACCATGCCGAAATTCCGGCGCACCTCGTCCCGGGATAGGGACTTGATATCCTGCCCGTCCAGCAGAATTTTTCCGCCGTCCACGTCGTAGAACCGCATCAGCAGATTGACGATGGTGGTCTTTCCCGCGCCGGTAGGGCCGACGATGGCCACCCGCTGGCCGGGATGGACGCTGAGGTTCAGATTTTCGATCAGCGGCTCATCCTTGGTGTAGGAGAAAGCAGCCTTGTCAAAGACGACCTCGCCCCGGCAGGGTTCCGGAAGCGTTCCCTCCGGCTGCTCCTCTTCCTCCATGTCCATTATCCGGAACACCCGCTTGGCGGAGGCTTTGACATGGGTCAGGTTCGCAAACCCCGAGGCAATCTGCTCCAAAGGAGACGCAAACTGCCGGGCAAACAGCACAATGGTCACCACAGTCCCCACGCCCACGCCCCGGCGCACGATCAGCCAGCCACCGATGAGATTGATGCAGATATAGGCCATGGCGTTGCCAAATTTGATCAGCGGCTGCACGATGGAGCCGGTAAAGTTGGCCTTGGAGACAGCCTTGCGAAGCTGCTCGTTTACGACGGCGTGCTTCTGCGCCGTGTATTCCTCCAGATTGTAGGCTTTGGCTGTGGCAAAGTTGGTGAAGCTTTCCTCCACGATCTCCGTCAGCTCTCCGGATTTTTTGAACCACTCGTCGTAGTATTTCCCGCTGGCGCCCGCGATTTTCGAGGAGATCCACAGGGAGATCGGGGTCAGTACGATGACAAGGCAGGCCAGCACCCAGTTCTTCAGAAACATGGCGACGGCGATCATGGTGATCTGGAAAACGCCCTCCACCATCACGTCAAACACCTGATGGATGTAGTTGCCCATGGCGCTCACATCGTCGATCATGCGGTTCAGCACGTCACCCACCGGGGTCTGATCGACGTATTTCACCGGAAGACGCCGGATTTTGTCGGAAATGGCAATTCGCAGATCGCAGGTAAAATGACGGCTCACCGTCCGGTTCATCAGCTGCATATTCAGATAGCGGAACACGCCCTGCGCCGCGTACACCGCTGTCAGCAGGAGAAGTCCGCCGACAAGGCTGTCCCGGATGGGCGTCTGCCGGTCGCTCAGGCCGAAATCGTAGAGCTTTTGAATCAGGTTTCCCAGAATTTCCGGCGCGGCAATGGAGCACAGCACCGCGAGAATTCCCAGCACCGCGCTGACCGCGACCCATCCGGCGATGCCCTTTGCCTCCCGGATGATCCGCCATGTGGTCTCGTCCAGCAGTTCATTCTTTTCACGCATTCAGGTTCCCTCCCGTCTGGGACGCATAGATTTCCCGGTACACCCCGCACCGTTCCAACAGCTGGGCGTGGGTGCCGCTGTCCACCAGCGCGCCGCCGTCCATGACGAAAATCACATCGCAGTGCATGGCGGAGGTCACCCGCTGGGTGATGATCAGCTGGGTCTTCCCTGCAAGATTCTGGTTCAGGGTGGCGCGGAGCTTCGCTTCCGTCAGGAAGTCCAGCGCGGAAAAGCTGTCGTCAAAAATGTAGATGGGCGCATTTTTCAGCAGCGCACGGGCAATGCTCAGCCGCTGTTTCTGTCCGCCGGACAAGTTCTTGCCCGACTGGCGGATCATGTGGTCGATACCATCCGAGAAGCCGTTCACGAATTCTCCGGCCTGCGCGATCTCCAGCGCTTCCCGGATCTCCACGTCCCCCGCTTCCAGCCTGCCCATGCGCACATTGTCCCGGATAGTGCCGGAATAGATGGTCGCGTTTTGCAGCACGCAGCTGATATTGTCCCGCATGGTGCGGCGGCTGAGTGTCTGAGTCGGCATTCCGTCCATGCGAACCTCCCCGGAGGTGGGCATACGAAAGCCCAACAGGAGCTGCACCAGCGTGCTTTTTCCCGAACCGGTGCCGCCGATGATCGCCGCCCGCTGTCCCTTTTTCACGGAAAGGGTGATGTCTTTCAGGGCGGCCTCCGCCGCGCCCTCGTAGCGGAAGGTCACATGGTCAAAGTCGATATCCCCGGACAGAGTGATGTCCTGCCGCTCGATGGGGTCGGCCATGCCCTTGGCATGAAGCACCTGCCCGATGCGCTTTGCCGCCACTTCGGCCTGGGGAAAGCTGATAATGGCAAACGCACCGGTGACAACGCCCGCAGAGACCAGAGACACATACTGGACAATGGCAAAAATGTCGCCGCCGGTCAGACCGGTGGATGTCTCCATCCGCCAGCCGCCTAAGTACACGATCAGCACCGCCGCCACGTTCAGCAGGAAGGTCGCCAGCGGGGAAATGGCGCCCATGGCCACATTGCCCCGGATGAAGCTGTCCACCATAATGCGGGTGGCTTCGGACACCCGCTCATGCTCCCGCTTCTCGGAGTTGAACGCCCGGATGACCCGGATGCCCCGCAGACGCTCCCGCATGATCTCATTCTGCCGGTCTACAAACTTGTCGGATACTTCCCAGATGCCGTCGATCTTCTTTCCGATGAAGATAACGATTGCCAGAATCACAGGAACGAAGGCCAGCATGGTCAGCGACAGCGCCACGTCCTTCCGCAGGGACAGCACCACACCGCCAAAAAACAGCACCGGGATCATGATGACAGTGCCGGACAGCTCCGCCGCGATCCAGCTCACCGTCTCCACATCGTGGGAACAGCGGGTCACAAGCGCCGCCGTCCCCAGCTCGCCGAATTCCTCAAAGCTCATCTGGTTGACCTTGCGGAACACGGCGGCGCGGAGGTCGGCGCAGAAAGACGCCACCACGTCGTTGGAAATTTTCGATCCCAAGAGCACCGTTCCCAATCCCACCAGCGCCACCGCCGCCATGATGGCGCAGCATCTGACGATGTAGGCAAAATCCGCCCGATAGACGCCCTTGTTGAGAATTTCGCTCATGATGGCGGGCAGCAGCAGGTCGCAAACCGTGGATATCGCCACGGCAATGGTCGCGGCGAGCAGCCCCTTCCAATAGGGCTTCAGATAATGCATCATTTCTTTCATTTTTCTACCTCAAGCAATAAAACTTCATGCATGTGCGCTGCACCGTGAAAATGCGCAAATGCTGATGCATGAAGTTTTTGTGCATCATTTCCGGTTGCCCCGTAGGGACGGGGAAATGGCACATTTCTTATTTTTCTATGCATTTGCATAGAAAAACGGCCCAGGCCGAAGCCTGCGCCGCACAAACAGCCCATGCCGGTATTCCTACCGCACGGTTCCCTCCGGAGCAAGTCTTCTGCCAAAAACGTTCAAGCCGTTCTTCAACATGTTCACTTCCTCCTTTCTCATAATATGAGCACATGATAACATGCCTGTCCCGCTTTGTCAACCACTTTCAGAACCGTTTCAGCAGTGGATAAGCCGGGTTTATTCACACCGTTATACACAGTTTCCACAATTTTATCCACAGGCGATATACATAACACCCGCCAAAATCCGTTATGATCCAAAAAATGTAATGTATTTGTAACCTTTAGTTACAACTTGGTTTGCATCCACCGTATATTCGTCGATATTCATGCAAAAGGGGGAGACTTCCCGTCTCCCCCTATCTCATAGTGCTTCTCCCAGAATGGACTTGGTGGCGTAGGCATTCAGGCTCATGTCGGCCACATGCCCCGCTTTGTACTCGTAATACGCCTGAGCGCCGATCATGGCGCCGTTGTCCCCGCACAGGTGAAGCGGCGGCAGGTAAACCTCCGCCCCCAGCTTCTCCGCCGCCGCGAGGATGTCCGCGCGGATGCGGGAATTTGCGGCAACGCCCCCGGCCACGGCAATTTTCCGATAGCCGGTCTGTTCCAGCGCCATTACCGCCCGGGGCACCAGCGTGTCCGACACCGCCGCGGAAAACGCGGCGCAGAGGCTGGGAATATCCAGCTCTTCCCCCACCTGTTCGGCATGGTGGATCAGGTTCAAAGCTGCGGTTTTCAGCCCGGAAAAGCTCATATTGTAGGGATTTTCCCCGGGTTTGCTGCGGGGAAGGACGTATTTTGCCTCGTCCCCCTGCCTTGCGGCCCTGTCCAGCGCCGCGCCGCCGGGATAGGGCATCCCCAGCACCCGCGCAACCTTGTCGAAGGATTCCCCCGCCGCATCGTCCAGCGTCGTGCCGAGAATGTTCATGTCCGTGTAGTCTTTGACCTCCACGATCATCGTGTGGCCGCCGGACACCACCAGACACAGAAACGGCGGCTCCAGCTCAGGATAGGCAATGTAATTGGCGGCGATATGTCCCCGGATGTGGTGAACCGGGATCAGTGGCTTCCCCAGCGCCAGCGCCGCCGCCTTGGCGAAGTTCACGCCTACCAGCACCGCACCGATCAGCCCGGGGGCGTAGGTCACGGCCACGGCGTCGATGTCGCTTCTTAATAGACCCGTCCGCGCCAGCGCCTGATCTGCCAGACCGTAGATGGCTTCAATGTGCTTCCGGGACGCGATCTCCGGCACCACACCGCCATAAATGCGGTGCAGATCGACCTGAGACGCGATGCAGTCCGTCAGGACCTCCCGACCATCCCGGACAATGGCCACGGCGGTCTCGTCACAGGAGGACTCCACAGCTAAAATGTTCAAATTTCCCACTCCTTTCTCAGGATGAGAGCGTCTTCTTTTGGATTTTGGTAGTAATTCCGGCGGGTTCCCACATGGGCAAAGCCCAGCGATTCATAAAGGGCGCGGGCAGGGTCATTGGATGCGCGAACCTCCAAGGTCAGGCAGCGGCTTCCCCGTTTCTTCAGTTCCCCGATCAGCGCCAGAATCAGCCCCCGGGCAACGCCCTTCCGCCGGAAGTCCGGATGGACGGCGATGTTCATCATGTCCGTCTCGTCCAGCACCGTCTGGGAGCCGACGTAGCCTGCCACCGTCTCGCCGTCCAGCGCCACAAGCCAGCAGGAAAGGGGATTTTCCAGCTCGGAAGCGACACTTTTTTCGCTCCACGGGTCGGAAAAGCAAACTTTTTCCAGTGCCGCGACCTGAGGGACATGCTCCGCCGTCATGTGCGCAATTCTCATTTTGCCTCGTACCAGCTCTTTCCGAATTTTGCCTCTGCCGTCAGCGGCACACTGAGAGACGCCACGTTTTCCATCTCCCGGCTGACCAGCGCCGCGACCTCTTGGGCAATGCCCTCCGGGCATTCCACGATCAGCTCGTCGTGAACTTGCAAAAGCAGCTGTGCGTCGGGGTATTTTTCATTCAGGGCGTTTTCTACCCGAATCATGGCCAGCTTGATCAAATCCGCCGCCGTTCCCTGAATGGGCGTGTTCAGCGCAATGCGCTCCGCCCCGCTGCGGACGTTGAAATTGCTGCTTTTCAGTTCCGGGATATACCGGCGGCGGCCGTACAGCGTCTCGGTGTAGCCGATTTCCCGGGCATCCGCCACCACCTTGTGCATATATTCCTTCACACCCCGGTAGTTGTTCAGATAATTGTCGATATACGCCCGGGCTTCATAGCGGGAAACCCCGATATCCTCCGCCAGAGAGAACTCGGAAATGCCATAGACAATGCCGAAATTGACAGCCTTGGCATGGCGGCGCTGCAAGGGCGTGACCTCCTCCACCGGCACGCCGAACACCTGCGCGGCCGTAGCCGTGTGGATGTCCACGTGATCGCAGAAAGCTTTGCGCATGGCATCGTCACCGGCAATATGCGCCAGCACCCGCAGCTCGATCTGGCTGTAGTCCGCGTCCACCAGCACGCAGCCGGGCTTGGGAATGAACATTTTCCGTATCTCCGCGCCCAGATCCGTGCGGACTGGGATATTCTGGAGATTTGGTTCCGTAGAGGACAGCCGCCCCGTCGCCG
The DNA here is from genome assembly GCA_000434635.1 of Firmicutes bacterium CAG:110. Lineage (GTDB taxonomy): Bacteria > Bacillota > Clostridia > Oscillospirales > Oscillospiraceae > Faecousia. Next base: position 23,304 of record HF988145.1, read on the forward strand.
TTACCAGATTCTGGAAGGTGGTGTGAATCCGCCCATCCTCCCGGATCTCCTTCATCAGGCCGTCGGCGTAGGTGGATTTCAGCTTGGTGAGCATCCGGTAATCCATGATGGCCGGGACGATGGGGTGTTTGTTTTTCAGCTTTTCCAGAACCTCCGCATTGGTGGAATAGCCGGTTTTCGTCTTTTTCACCGGGGGAAGTCCCAGTTTTTCAAACAGCAGTTCTCCCAGCTGACGGGTGGAATTGATGTTGAATTCCCCGCCGGAATAGGAGAAGATCAGCGTCTCGCAGTCGGAAATCCGCCGGGAAAGCATATCGCCGAACTGCCGTAACTGCTCCCGGTCGATGCAGATGCCCCGGTTTTCCATGCGGTAAAGCACCCGGCACAGGGGAAACTCAACCTCCCGGTAAAGCCTTTCCATGCCGTTCTTTTCCAGCTCCCCGGAAAGCACCGGGCGCAGGTGCCACAGAGCCTCGGCACAGGCCGCCGCGTCGGCGTCCTCCACGCTCAGCCCCAGATAGTTGGTCGCGAGCTTAGAGACGGTGTAGTCCGAGGACGAGGGGTTCAGGTCATAGGCCGCCAGCGCCGTGTCAAAGACGCATTCCCCCGCCTGTATCCCCAGCTCGTCCAGCCGGTGCATGGCGGTTTTGCTGTCGTGGAAAATCAGATTTTTCCCGGCAAGGGACAGCTGCCCCATCTGGGCTTCCATGGGCGTCAGGGCGCAGACGCCCTCCGCCCACGCAAGGCCCACACTGCCATCCTCCGCAAGATACACGGCGCAGGTATCCACATCGGCGGGCATTTCCTCCCGCCGGGGGATGGACTGTACCTTCTGCTCCGGTTTGGGAGCGTCCGCCGCCGCGCCCCGCAGGCCGTATTTGTCGATCAGCCGCACAAATTCCAGTTTCTGGAACAACTGATACAGCTCCAGCCGGTTATAGGGCTGAACAATGGCATCCTTCGGTGCAAAATCGATGGGCGCTTCCGGGCGGATGGTGGCAAGGTCGAAGGAAAGATAGGCGTTCTCCTTCCCCGCTTCCAGCTTTTCCCGGAGCTTGGGGCGGATGGAGGGGTCGTCCAGATGGGCGTACACCCCGTCCAGACTGCCAAACTTCGCCAACAGCTCCTTGGCGGTCTTGGGGCCGACGCCCGCCACCCCCGGAATATTGTCGGAGGAATCCCCCATGAGGGCTTTCAGGTCGATGAGCTTTTTCGGCTCGAAACCGTATTCCTCCCGGAATTTTTCTTCGTCAAACAGCGTCGTCGTGGTCTGCCCCGGCTTGGAGATCACCAGCTTGACGTGGACATTTCCGTCGATCAGCTGTAAGGAATCCCGGTCGCCGGTGACGATGACGCACTCCCAGTCCTGCTGAGAGCAGATCTTGCCCACGGTGCCGATGACGTCATCGGCCTCCCAGCCCTGACACTCATAGATGGGAATATTCATCGCCCGCAGGACGTCCTTCATAATGGGCATCTGCTGCACCAGCTCCTCGGGCATGGCATGACGGGTGGCCTTGTAGCCGTCGTATTTTAAGTGCCGGAAGGTGGGGCCGTGGAGGTCAAAGGCCACGCACACCGCCTCGGGCTGCTCCTCCTTCTCCATCCGTTCCAGAATGTTGAGGAATCCGTAAATGGCGTGGGTGTACAGTCCGTCCCGGGTGGTCAGGGGCTTGACGCCGAAATAGGCGCGGTTAATGACACTGTTGCCGTCCAGAATCAGCAGCTTCATACTTTTCTCCACTTCGCGCCCTGAGGCGTGTCGATGATCTCAATGCCCCGGGCTTTCAGCTCGTCCCGGATGCGGTCCGCCTCAGCGAAGTTCTTCGCTTTCTTCGCTTCGGTTCTGGCGGCGACCAGCGCGTCGATCTCCGGGTCGGCGGATGCCTGCTCCTCCTGCGTCTGCTTCTCCCGCAGCGTCTTGGCGGCGGACAGCAGATTCAGGGACAGCACCTGATCGAAGTCGGCAATGGCCGCCAGCTTGGTGGCGTCATTGCATTTGGCCTTCAGCACATCGTACAGGGCGGTGACGGCTACGGAGGTGTTCAGGTCGCCGTTCAGCGCGCCCACAAAGCGTTCCTTCAGCTTGTTGAACACGTCGGCATCCACCTCGCCGTCATCCTTGAGGGCGGCGATCTTGGCGATCAGCTTGTCATAGGCCGCGACGGCGTTATCCAGATTTTCCCAGCTGAATACCAGATTCCGGCGGTAATGGCTTTGCAGGCAGAACAGCCGGTAGGCCATGGGGTCGTAGCCCTTCTGCTCCAGCAGGCTCACGGTGAGAAATTCCCCTTTTGATTTGCTCATTTTACCGTTGCTCGTATTCAGATGGTGGACATGGAACCAGTAATTGCACCACTTGTGACCCAGATAGCTTTCAGACTGGGCGATCTCATTGGTGTGGTGAGGGAAGGCGTTGTCGATACCGCCGGCATGGATGTCCAGATACTCCCCCAGATGCTTGATGGAGATGCAGGAGCATTCGATATGCCAGCCGGGATAGCCCACGCCCCACGGAGAGTCCCATTTCAGCGCCTGATCCTCGAACTTGCTCTTGGTGAACCAGAGAACGAAGTCGTTCTTGTTTTTCTTATTGGTGTCCTCTTCCACGCCCTCCCGGACGCCTACCGCGAGATCTTCCTCGTCATGGTCGTTGAAGACGTAATACTGCTTCAAAGTGGAGGTGTCAAAGTACACATTGCCCCCGGCGAGATAGGCACAGCCTTTGTCCAGCAAGGTCTGCACCATGTGGATATACTCGCTGATGCAGTTGGTCGCAGGCTCCACCACGTCGGGACGCTTGATGTTCAGCTTGTCGCAGTCGGCAAAAAAGGCGTCGGTATAGTATTTCGCGATCTCCATGACGGTCTTGTGCTCCCGCCGGGCGCCCTTGAGCATCTTGTCCTCGCCGGTGTCGGCGTCGGAGGCCAGATGGCCGACGTCAGTGATGTTCATGACCCGCTTGACGTTATAGCCCAGATACCGTAGGGACTTTTCCAGCACATCTTCCATAATGTAGGTGCGCAGGTTGCCGATGTGGGCGTAATGGTACACCGTGGGGCCGCAGGTGTACATTTTCACCAGATCAGGGTCGTTGGGAACGAACAGCTCCTTTTTATGGGTCAGGGAATTGTACAGATACATGTTTCTTTCCTCCATTTATTATAATGTAGCGCGTACTGATTTGTTTTATACCGTTGCAAAAAAGAAAACGCCCCTTGTAACTGCATACAAGAGGCGGGCAAAGCTCGCGGTTCCACTCTCATTTATCACTTTTTTGCTGACGCTTTCGCTCCCGGACGCACTTTCCCGCGCACGACACCGCCCGGGCTTTCAGCCGCCGACCCGGACTCTCTTTGGGTGCGAAGCACGGTACTCTTTCCGTTCATCGCGATATTGAATTCCCGTGTATTTTACCATTGAACAGGCACGATTGTCAAGCCTTGGCAGGAAATTTGACGGATCAGTTTTCCCCGCCAAACCGCTCAAAACCGTGGAAACCACTGGAAATTACATTAAGAAATTCTTATCCTATTGACACTTCCCCCCTTTCTCGCTATAATATGTTAGAGAAATGAGACGAAAGTGAGGTTACGCCATGAATTTCTCCAACGCTTGCAGGCTTAAAAAAGGTTTGAGCCTGATTCTGATCGTACTTATGGTAGTCGGTATGTTCTCCGGCTGTAAGAAGAACAACTCCGAGACCGAGCCGAACACGACTCCCTCCCTCAATCTGAATATGTCGGACACCTCCGCTCCCACCCAGGAGACGGTCCCCCCCACCACGACGGAACCCATCGTGTATAACGAGAATATGGGTACCGTCACCAACCAGATCAGTGTCCGCGTCATCCCCAGCAAGGACGCCAACGTCACCGGCACACTGGACGCCGGCACCGTGGTGGAGATCCTGCGTCAGGAAACCATCGCCGACATCACATGGGGCATGATCAGCACCCCCGTCAGCGGCTGGATCTGCATGGACTATGTGAAGATGTATTCTTCTCAGAACGGCTCCGCCAGCAGTGAGACCGATCCCAATGCTTCTCAGCCCACCGCCCCCGCACCGTCCGACAATACGGGCAATACCACCAACAATAGCGGTACTCACAACACCAAGGGCGTCATCAGTGCCCGCAGTCTGAACGTCCGTGACGAGGCCAGCGCCTCCGGCAAGATCGTCGGCTCCTACTTCAAGGGCGACGTTGTAACTATCCTCGAGACTAAAGACGGCTGGGGCCGCACCGACAAGGGCTGGATCAAGATGGAGTACGTCAACACCACCGGCACTACCACCGGCGGCAACACTACGACGACCACCACCGGCAACAATAACAACACTGCCGGCAACGGCAGCACCACCACCGTGGCCAAGGGCATCGTCAACACCCAGGAGCTGAACATCCGCAGCTCTGCCGGTACTGACGGCGACCGGGTCGGCAGCCTGAAATACGGCGATCGGGTGGAGATTCTGGAAAAGAGCGGCGATTGGGGTCGTATCTCCAAGGGCTGGATCTCCCTGAAGTACGTCTATCAGGACGGCACCACCGGCGCCAAGTCCGCCAAGGGCATCGTGACCACCGACGGTCTGCGCATCCGCAGCGGCCCCGGCACCACCTATGAATCCGTCGGCTCCTACAACAGCGGCGACCGGGTCAAGGTTCTGGAGCAGTTCACCTACGGCGACACCACCTGGGGCTGCACTGACAAGGGCTGGATCTCCATGGGCTATGTCTATCAGGACGGCACCGACGTGGGCAAGACCGTGGAAGGCATCGTCACCACCGACGAGCTGAACATCCGCAGCGGCCCCGGCACGGGCTACGATTCCGTCGGCAAGCTGTATACGGACGAGGTCATCAAGATCTTCTATCAGGTCACCGTGGGCGAAACCACCTGGGGCTGCACCAAGGACGGCTGGGTCTCTTTGAAGTACGTCAGTCTGGAAGGCTAAAAAATGATATAATACCGGGACTTTCTGTTGAAAGTCCCGGTATTTTTTCCGCAGAATATCCCACATGACCGGTATTTGCTTGGTGCATGCGTTCAACTTGCTCAATTTTTCCGGATTGTAACTATTTTTTTATTGCAAAATCACGGAACATGTGCTACAATTCGTCCTGTGAGGAGGGCGTCCGCGCGGAACGTGCTGACCCCGCTGAAATACATTTAACTGGAGGAACAATGATGAAAAAGGTTTTTGCACTGCTTTTGGTTCTGAGCATGGTCTTCGCGCTGTGCGCCTGCGGTAAGGACACCGCTCCTGAGACCACCGCCGCCGCTCCCAAGACCGAGACCGAAGCCGCCCCGGCAACCGAGGCCGCTCCCGCCGAGAAGGCTCCCGAGGACTACACCGGCAAGCTGGTCGTCTACTCTCCCCATGATGCCGATCCTTTGAACGCGGGCGTTGCCCAGTTCGAGGCCAAGTACCCCAACATCGATGTGGAAGTCATCGCTGCCGGTACCGGCGAGCTGTGCCAGCGTATCGTCGCTGAGGCCGCCAATCCCCAGGGCGACGTGCTGTGGGGCGGCGGAGCCGACACCCTGGCCGCTTACAACGACTACTTCCAGCCCTATGTCTGCGCCAACGACGAGTTCATCGGCGATGCCTACAAGGATGCCGACGGCTACTGGATCGGTGAGTCCCCCCTGCCCATGGTCTTTATCTACAACAAGACCATGCTGGACGAGGCCGACGTCCCCACCACCTGGGAAGGCCTGTGCAACGAGAACCTGAAGGGCAAGATCGCTTACTGCTCTCCCTCCAAGTCCGGCTCCGCCTACACCCAGCTGTGCACCATGCTGTTCAGCCAGCCCACCATCGAGGAAGGCTGGGATCTGGTTGGTAAGTTCATCGCCAACCTGGACGGCAAGCTGCAGGATTCCTCCGGCAACTGCCACAAGCTGGTTGCTTCCGGTGAGTACGCTCTGGGCGTGACCATCGAGAAGTCCGCTGTTCTGTACGCCGACAACCCCGACATCGGCTTTGTGTATCCTGAGCAGAACTCCGCCGTTCCCGACGGTGTTGCCCTGATTAAGGACTGCCCCAACGAAGAGAACGCCAAGCTGTTCATCGACTTCGTCACCAGCGCCGAGTGCCAGACCGCTCAGAACGCCGACTGGGCCCGCCGCCCCGTCCGTTCCGACATCACCCCCAAGGGCCTGTGCTCTCTGGAAGACTGCCACGTGGGCAACTACGACTTCAGCTACGCTGCTTCCCACAGAGATGAAATCAAGGAGCAGTTCAACGATCTGGTCGCAGGTTAATTTCTCAACTTATGCTTTACTGCGGGAGGCACCCTCCAGGGTGCCTCCTTGCGGTGTATCGCCTGCGGCTGAAAACTGTGCCGGATGCTCCGGCATACTTTTGAACCGCGCGCAACATATCTACACATACGGGAGGACACCACATGAGCAATCAAGTCATTATTCAGAACGCCGTAAAGCGCTACGGCGATTTCACCGCGCTGAACGGCGTTTCGCTGGACATTCAGGAGGGCGAATTCTTTACCCTTCTTGGCCCCTCCGGCTGCGGCAAAACCACGCTTCTGCGGATGATCGCCGGTTTTAACTCCATCGAGGGCGGCGATTTTTACTTTGGCGAAAAGCGGATCAACGATGTTCCCGCCCACAAGCGTGACATCGGCATGGTCTTCCAGAACTACGCCATCTTCCCCCACCTGACTGTCCGGGAGAACGTAGCCTACGGTCTCAAGGCGCGGAAGATGCCCGTCAAGGAGATCAAGCCCAAGGTTGACGAGGCGCTGGAACTGGTGCAGATCTCCCATCTGGCAGACCGGAAGCCAAACGAACTGTCCGGCGGTCAGCAGCAGCGTGTGGCTCTGGCCAGAGCTTTTGTTATCGAGCCAAGTGTTCTGCTGATGGACGAGCCTCTGAGTAATCTGGACGCCAAGCTGAGAGTGCAGATGCGCTCCGTCATCAAGAAGCTGCAGCGGCGTCTGGGCATCACCACTATCTACGTCACCCACGATCAGGAGGAAGCCCTCGCCATCTCTGACCGGATCGCCGTCATGAAGGACGGCCACATCATGCAGATCGGCACCCCCCGTGACATCTACGCCAAGCCCCAGAATCCCTTTGTCGCGGGCTTCATCGGCGTGAGCAACTTCCTTGACTGCGAGGTGAACGCCCCCAACGCCGGAAACGCCGCCGTGAGCATCAAGGGCGAGCTGGACATCACCGTCCCCGTCTCTCGCGCCTACACAGGAAGCGGCAAAATTTCCGCCCGTCCCGAGCAGCTTTTCTTCTCCGAGAGCGGTATGCCCGGCACCATCCTGTTCTCCACCTTCCTTGGCGATTTCATCGAGTACGAGGTGCAGCTGAACGACGGCCAGAACCTGATCGTCAACGAGTACACCAAGGACACCACCGAGATCCACAGCGACGGCGAACAGGTTCACCTGAGCTTTGACCCCATGCGCATCAGTCTGTACGACAAGAGCGAGGAGGTGCTCAGCCTGTGAACAAACGGCTTAATTCCCGCTGGAAACCGGATTTCTGGTTCTTCACAAAGCTGTTCGTGATTCTGGCAATGTGCCTGTTCATTGTCTACCCCTTCTACACCATCATCACGAAGAGCGTGTTTTCCAGCAAGGTAGAGGGCATCACGCTGTACAACTTCAAGCGTTTCTTCACCAAGCCCTACTATTATCAGACGCTGCTGCGCTCCATGGTCGTGTGCTTCTCCACGGTACTTACCACGACACTGGTGGGCGTTCCCGTCGCTTATCTGATCACCCGCTACAACATTCCGGGCAAGAAGATCCTTCACATCTTCATCATCATGAGCCTGATGAGCCCGCCCTTCATCGGCGCTTATTCCTGGATCATCCTGCTGGGCCGTAACGGTCTGGTAGCACGGGCGCTGGCGAAGATCGGCATGACCGCGCCCACGATCTACGGTCGCGGCGGTATCATCTTCGTGTTTACCCTGCACCTGTTCCCCTACATCTACCTGTACACCTCCGGCGCCATGAACAGCATCGACAGTTCCTTGGAGGAAGCCTCCGAGAATCTGGGCATGAACAAAATCCGGCGCATCTGGACGGTGACGCTGCCCGTTATTCTGCCCTCCATTCTGGCAGGCTGCATCATGGTGTTCATGACCTGTCTGGCTGACTTCGGCACCCCCATGCTGCTGGGCGAGGGTTATACCGTGCTGCCGGTTCTCGTGTATAACGAGTATATGTCCGAAAGCGCCACCGACCCCTATATGGCTTCGGCGCTGTCCGTCATCATCGTGTTCTGCTCGCTGGTCATGCTGAGCTTCCAGAAACTGGTGGTGGACAAGCGGAATTACACCATGAGTTCTCTCCGGCCGCCACAGGAGACCAAGCTCCACGGGTTCAAGCGCTTCCTCGCTTCCCTGCCCATCTACATTGTGGTGTGTCTTGCATTCCTGCCTCAGATCGTTGTGGTGTGCCAGTCCTTCATCGAGCGGAGCTTCTCCGGCGTCATCAAGGGCGTCAACCTGAACAACTACCGCACCATCATGTCCCGCCTTGGCCGGAACATCCGCAATACCTATGTGTTCTCCATCGTGGCCATCGTGTTCATCATCTTCATTGGCATTCTGGTGTCCTATGTTCTCGTCCGGAAGAAGGGCAAGATCGCCAGCCTGATCGACACGCTGATCATGTTCCCCTACGTCATCCCCGGTTCCGTTCTGGGTATCGGCCTGATCGTGGCGTTCAACCGCAAGCCTCTGATTCTGGTCGGCACTGCCGCCATCATGATTATCTCCTACGTCATCCGGAAGCTCCCCTACACCGTCCGGTCGGGCAGTGCGTTCCTGTATCAGATGGACCCGTTCGTTGAGGAAGCGTCCATCAATCTGGGCGTATCGCCTATGAAGACCTTCTTCACGGTCACGGCGCGGATGATGCTGCCCGGCATTATGTCCGGCGCGGTCCTCAGCTGGATCACCTGCATCAACGAACTGAGCAGCTCCATCATGCTCTATTCCGGCAAGACATCCACCATCGCCGTTGCCATTTATCAGGAAGTCGTCCGCATGAGCGACGGCACCGCCGCAGCCCTGGCCACCATTCTGACCCTGACGACCATCGTTTCGCTGGTCATCGTGTTCCGGGCTACCAAGGGCAAGGTTAAGATCGTCTGATGATCAAAAACGTTATTTTCGACATGGGCAACGTTCTGCTGCGCTTTGACCGGGACTATTTTCTGGACGCCGTGGGCGTTCAGGGCGCGGACAGAAAGCTGCTGCTGAACAACGTCTACCTCTCGCTGGAATGGGCGAGAATGGATCGCGGCTCCATGACCGAGGCCGAAGCAGCCGAGAGCATGTGCCGCCGTCTTCCCCAGCGGCTTCACGAGAAGGCGCACCTGCTGGTTGACCGGTGGGATCGTCCCATTCTCCCTATCGCCGGTATGGAGCAGCTGGTAAGCGACCTGAAAAAGGCGGGATACGGCGTATATCTGCTGTCCAACGCCAGCTACCGCCAGCACGAATACTGGCCGCGGGTACCCGGCAGTCAGTATTTTGACGGGACGCTCATTTCTGCCGATGTCAAGCTGGTCAAACCGGAAGCAGAGATTTACCGTCTGCTGTACAAAACGTTCCAGCTTGTCCCCCAGGAATGTCTGTTTATCGACGACGCCACCCAGAATATCGAAGGCGCGGAACGCACCGGTATGCCGGGCATCGTCTTCCACGGCGACGCGGACGAGCTTCGCCGGGAAATGCAGGCTTTCGGCGTTCAGATTCCGTAAATACGAAAGAACGGCTCCGGGATTTTC
>HF988145.1:33089-33209 GCA_000434635.1 Firmicutes bacterium CAG:110
GGGATTTTCCCGGAGCCGTTTCCGTCCCAAGATACTATGTAAAGGGGTTGTACCGATACGCTCCATGAGCTGTTTTTGTACTATTGGGCATATAAAATCCGCCCGATGCCAATGGCATCG
>HF988145.1:33219-40319 GCA_000434635.1 Firmicutes bacterium CAG:110
CCGATGCCAATGGCATCGGGCGGATTTTCAACTTCTCTAAGGCTTTGGAACGACCAGCAATCAGTCCTTCTTCGCCTTGTCGGCTTTCTTTGCGGCCTTGGCCTTTGCCTTGGCTTCCTGCGCCTTCTTGGCCTCCGCCTTGGCGGCCTCCGTAGCAGTCTCGTTGGAGGAAATCGCCCACTTCTCCAGCTCGATACGTACCTGATCGGCGCTGGTCTCGACGACGATGCGGCTTTCCTTCACGTCCACAACAACGCCCACGATACCGCCGATGGTGACGATCTTATCGCCCTTCTTCACGGCGCCGCGCATCTGCTCGGCCTCTTTTTTCCGCTTGTTCTCAGGACGGATCAGCATGAAGTAGAAAATCGCGATCATCAGCACCAGCATGATGACGGTGCTGCCCATACCGGCAGAGGTGGTTCCAGTCAAAACATTCATTGGGAAAACTCCTTTTGTGTTATTTCCTGTTCATTATACCATTAATTGCGTAAATTGCAAGGGGGCTTTTAAGTGGTTCTTAATATTTTTATATTCTTCTGCCCAGCTTCTCCGAATACTCCCGGCGGAAGTCTTCAAAGCGTCCCTCGTCCAGCGCCTGACGGATCTTCTCCATCAGCTTGTTGTAAAAATACAGGTTGTGCATAACGGAAAGGCGCATGGCCAGCATTTCCTCCGCAACGAACAGATGGCGGATATAGGCGCGGGAATAGCGGCGGCAGACCGGACAGTCGCAGTGGGGATCGATGGGGCTGTCGTCGGTGATATACTTGGCGTTTTTCAGGTTGATTGCGCCCTCCCATGTGAACAGCCGGGCATGGCGGGCATTCCGCGCCGGCATAACGCAGTCAAAGAAATCCACGCCCCGGGCGACCGCCTCGATGATGTTGCTGGGCGTCCCCACGCCCATGAGGTAGCGGGTCTTGTCCACCGGCATGTGCTCCTCCACGGCCTCGATGATGTCGTACATCTCCTGCGTGGTCTCCCCTACCGCAAGGCCGCCGATGGCGTAGCCCGGGAGGTCAAGCTCGGCAATGCGCTTCATGTGATTCACCCGTATGTCCGTATACGTGCCGCCCTGATTGATGCCCCAGAGCATCTGCTGGGGGTTCACCGTGTCCGGCAGGGCGTTCAGACGGGCATTTTCCGCCTTGCAGCGCACCAGCCAGCGGTAGGTTCTGTCCACGCTTTTCTGAACATAGTCCCGGGGCGAGGGGTTTTCAATGCACTCGTCAAAGGCCATACACATGTCGCTGCCCAGATTGGACTGGATCTGCATACTCTCCTCCGGCCCCATGAAAATCTTGTGGCCGTCGATGTGGGAGGCAAAATACACGCCCTCCTCCTTGATTTTCCGCAGGGAAGCCAGACTGAACACCTGAAATCCGCCGGAATCCGTCAGAATGGGGCCGTCCCAAGTCATGAACTTATGCAGTCCCCCCATCTGGCGCACCACCGTGTCCGTGGGACGCAGATGCAGATGGTAGGTATTGGACAGCTCCACCTGACACCCGATGTCTTTCAAATCCTTGGCGCTCAGCGCGCCTTTAATCGCGCCCTGCGTGCCGACGTTCATGAACACCGGCGTCTGGACGGTGCCGTGGGCACAGGTGAATTCTCCCCGGCGGGCTTTGCCCTCGGTTTTTTTCAGTTCAAACATGGCTGTTTCTCCTTGTCGATAGGTTTCATCGGGTTGTACAGGACGTACATCTTCCCCGGCTCGTCAACACCCCGTGCGGTGGGCGTGACCACCTTTTTCAGGAACCGGAAGCCGCTCTTTTCCACCACCCGGCGGGAGCGGTCATTTCTGTCAAAATGGCCGCAGGTCAGATAGTCGAAAGACAGCTCTTGGAAGCAATAGTCGATCACGGCTTTCACCGCCTCCGGCATCAGTCCCCTGCCCCAGTAATCCCTGCTGAGGACGTAGCCGATCTCGCGCCCCTGTAATTCTTCCGGCAGCCCCGCGTCCTCGTCCCGGGGTTCCAAGCCCAGCGAGCCGATCACTTTTCCGTTTTCCTTCAGCTCCAGCGCAAAGGTCTTCTTTTCGCTGATAAAAAAGTCAAGTATCCGCCGGGATTCTTCCATAGACTGGTGGTGATTCCACCCGGCCATCTCCCCGACACCCTCCACGCTGGCATATTCATAAATGTCCGCCAAATCCGTCTCCCGCCAAGCGCGCAGGATAAGGCGGTCGGTTTCGATTCGGATATTTGTCACGTCAACCGGTGCATTCATATTCGTTCCTCACAAAGTGCATTTTGGAAAGCGTGCTACCATTCTACCCTTTCTTTCCCATGGTGTCAACACATTCAAGCGTGATTCACGCCGGCGCGCCCTGTTCCGTCCGCTTCTGCTCCAATTCCGCCCTGAGAATAATTCCCAATGTCAGGCAGTAATCCGGGTCTTTCAGGTCGCTGCCCAGCATGGCGGTGATATGCGCCAACCTGTCAAGTAAGGTGGAGCGATGCAGGAACAGCGCCGACGCGGTTTTCGTAACGGAGAGGTTATTGTCCAGATACACCCGCAGGGTATGCAGATACGACACCTGAGAATTGTCGTCATGCTCCTTCAGCCGTTTCAGCCCCTCCGTGTAGTACACCCATGTCGGCCTGCCCGCCAGAGCGCCGCTGAGAAGCTGGGGCAGCAGATAGTCCTGAAAACGGAATATGGTGCCGCCCTGAGAAAGCCCGTTTTGCAGCGCGGCGGAAGCCTGAAACCATGCGTGATTCGCGTCGTACAGGTTGGTAAAGGGCGAAGAAACGCCGCAGACGACCCCCAGCTTTTCCAGCACCGGAAGCAGCGCGTCCAGCGTCTCCTTCTTCGCCTGATCGATGGAAAGAAACGCGGCGACGGAATCCACAAACTCAAAGGCAATGGCTCCGGGATGCCGTTCCTCCAGCGCGGCGGAGAGATACGCCCCCGGAAGATAGGTGCTGCCGGACTTGGGGATCAGCTTCACGCAGACCCAATCGTGCTTCCCGCTTTCCACGCTCAGGGCACGGCGGTACTCAAAATCAATGCTCTGCCCGGAAATGACACTGCGCAGCGCCCGGCGTACCGCAGTGCGGGTGCTGGCCAGAACGGGATTCTGCTGAACCGCCTGCCGCAGAAGCTTGGAAAAGAAGACCGCCAGCGTTTTATCCGAGTCCCGGAACTCCCGGGAGCCTTCAAAGACGGTCAGGCAGCCCAGATATTCCTCCTGATCGAAAATATTGACGGAAAGGGTGCGCTTGCCTTGCAAATCCAAAAGAAGCGGCTCCCGGACGTGGGTGGACATATCATGCAGGGACAGGAAGGTCGCCATTTTCTCCACGTCGAAGGACTGGGTATCCAGCTGCAAGCCCAGCTTGTTTCGCAGATAATCCTCCTCCGTAACGCCAAGATAGCGGAAATCGGAGCCGATGAGCAGCATGGGGTTTTCAAAAATGCCTCTGCTGGCCTCCAGCATCTGCGGGAGATTCCCGCCGTGGCGCAGGATCGTCCAGAGCTGATCTTCCCAGCTGTCGTACCGGTTGAAAATTTCCTGCACCAGATTGAACACCCGGAAAATATCCCAGTTTCCCTCCACCAGAATGACGCTGCACCGGTCATAATAGGCGCTGAGGTTCCAGTGCTGCCCCAGACAGATCAGGCACACATTTTCCCCCAGCTTCGGACTTTGGGGCAGATGATCGGCAGAGCATACGTACACCCGGTTCTTCTCAAAGGATTGGGAACGATCCAGATAGAATTCCGGCCGGTTCAGGGTAAGCGCGCTGCCCCCTTTGCCCCGCTGGGTGACCGTTGTCAGCTTTTCTTTCAGACGCCAATAGAGAATATCCGCGCACAGTTTCATGCCTTCCGCCCTCCTGAATTCTTCTGAAAATATTATAATTTCTCCTCGTACAGCTGTCAAGGTATCTCCCATACATTTTGTATGGGAGATGCCTGCTTTATAGGAAAAAATCACAAATACTGCACCTATAAATTGTATGGTTTGCAGGAATACAAAATGTATGGCCGTGCCCGCCCAAAATCCGGTCTTTTGTAGAATATCCGGCTGAGCGCTTTTCTATTATAATGAATCCACAGCAATACAGGATAGGAGGAACACCATGCTGAAAGAAAAACTGGATTCCAGAAAATGCTTCGCCACCGCCTGGGGCAAGCTCATCACGGAGGGGGAAGCCTACCGGCAGCTGAATCGTCAGATCGCCGCCATGACGGCTAACCTCTTTCAGGTCATGCGGATTTTCGAGCCAAGTTGGGAAAAACGCACCGCCGCCATCTGCGACATTGCCAATATGATGAATATGGCCGTCGCGGGAACACCGGAGGAACAGAAGGACTACGTCAACGCTTCGCTCTATGAAGCCTTCAACATCCCGGAGCTGTGTGAAAAGTCCAGCTGGCTGGGCGGCATCACCGGCGACTCCGGCGACGAATGGGAGAACATGGCGGGGCGCGTGGTGCAGTTCACCCGGAACCGGGTGGAAAAGGAGCTGGACACCTGCCCCTGGGACATCGTGGGCAGCGAGCTTTGCAACATGACCACCAGTATGTTCACCGCCAACTTTGACCTCGCGTCCTCCAACGGCACGGAGAACGAGGTGGCGCTGAACATGTGTCAGGCCCGGGGCTGCGGCAACAAGCATTGCCGGGTGGTGGCGGAGCGCCGGGACGTCTACGGCCTTCCCAAGCAGGATTGGCTGGAGCATATGCAGCAGCCGGTAGACCCCATTCACGACACGCCCCGGGAGCGCATGGTCAAGGAAGGCCAGTGCCTGCGCAACGGCCAGTACACCCAGAATTTCGGCGAGGAAACGTCGCTGGAAAAGGCGTACCACTGGGTCGCGCAGATGGGCTGGGTCTGGTCGATCCAATTCCCCATGATGGCCATTAAGGACATGGCTCCCGACGAGGACGAGTTCCTGCGGGTATTCCGCATCGTTTTCGCCACAGCGGGCAAGAACCAGTTCATCGACCCCTTCGCCAAAGAAGGACTGCGCAGCTTCCTTGGCGTCCCTCACGAAATGGACGAAAATGACGGGCGCATTCTGGGCGGCTACATCCGCTATATGCTGGACGTGCAGCAGGTGCCCTATGAGATGGTGCGCTGGACGAAGGACGAAACATGGATCAGGGTCAAGTCGGAAGATTTCACCGCACGCTATGAAATGGCGCCGCTGGACGAGCTGGTGGACGCCTACGAGGCGCAGTGGAACGGCGCGGCAAAAACGCTGGTCAGCCCGGAATGGTCCTGCGTAATTGAAGACCGGGACGAGGAAGATATGTACATTAAGATCATCCGCAAGGAAGACCTGCGGATGCTGTAAGGAGGTGCCGGAATATGCTGTTTAAGGAAGATACCGTTGCCCGCGCCGACGCCATGGCCATCCGCAAGGGCGTAGGCTTTTACCGCTGGACCCACGATCTGGTGGAGGTCACGGGCAAGGACGCGCTGGAAGTCCTGCAAAAAATCTACATCAGCGACATTTCCAAGGTCGCCGTCGGCCGCTCGAAATATACCGCTTCTCTGGATGAAAACGGCGAGATCATCGACGACGTGATCGTCATGCACATGGCCGACGGTCTGTACTGGGTCTCTGACCTGTACGGTCCCCGGCTGCTGCCCTGGATCGAAAAGCACAAGGGCGACGCGGACATTCAGGCGAAGATCATCACCTACGACTGGGATATGTACGCCGTGCAGGGCCCCGACAGCCTCAAGGCCATGAACGCCATGCTGGATAAGCCAGTGGACGATCTCAAGCGGTTCGGCATCTGCGCGCGCAAGCTGGGAGATATCCCCGTCTACATCCACCGTTCCGGCTTCACCGGCGAAAACGGCTATGAAATCTACTCCGCCTTCGACAAGAGCGCAGAAGTTCACGATCTGGCGCTGAAAGCAGTGGAATCCGTGGGTGGCCGGGAGCTTCAAACTCTGGAAGTCTACGTCCGCTCCGTCCCCATGGAGAAAGGCTTCCCCCTCAAGCAGGATTTCAAGCACCTGAGTCCCTACGAGTGCGGCCTTGGCTGGGCAGTCGCCGCCGACAAGGACTTTATCGGCAAGGAAGCGGCGCTGGCGCGGAAAGAACATCCCAAATACCGGATAGTCGGTCTGGAATTCTCCCGGGAATCCACCGAGGATATTTCCATCTGGGAACGGGTGTACTGGTACGGCGTGGAGGTCGGCCGCTGCGCCCAGACCATCTACGGCTACACGGTGGAGAAAAATATCGGTTTCGCGACCGTTCGTGCGGACGTTCCCGACGGCGCGGAATTGACCGTCGGCTGCAACGATTCCCCGGCTGTCGTAGTAAGCAAGGTTTTCTGCTGAGGAGGAAATTATGGGAAGATTGGAAAATAAAGTCTGCATCGTGACCGGCGCGTCCGCCGGTATTGGCCGCGCCACGGCAGAGCTGTTCTGCCGGGAGGGCGCGAAGGTCGTGGCAGTTGCCCGCCGTGAGGAACGCCTGAAAGAACTGGCCGAGGAATGCAAGAACGCCCCCGGCGAACTTGTCTGGTATGCGGGAGATGTCGGCAACCCGGCGGCGGCCGTGGGAATGGTAAAAAAGGCAGTAGAATCCTTCGGTCGGCTGGACGTTGCCGTCAACTGCGCGGGCGTGATGGACGACAACACAGCCATCGCGGATATGTCTGACGAGATGTTGGAAAAGACGTTCCGCATCAACACCTTTGGCCTGATGTACGGCCTGCGGGAGGAATGCAGGCAGTATCTTTCTCAGGGCGACGGCGGCGTGATCGTCAACGTCTGCTCCGTCGGCGCGACGCACCAGACCGCTGGCGCGGCCTACTGCGCCAGCAAGGGCGCTGTTCTGGCGGCGACAAAGAACACGGCGTTCATGTACATGGAGGAAGGCATCCGCTGCAACGCCCTCTCCCCCGGCGGCGTCGTGACTGACATCCCGCTGGTCATGCCGCCATCCGATGAATTTGGATTCAGCAGAACCAGCAAGCTGCTGGACTTCTCCGGCGAACTGGCCATGCCGGAAGACTTGGCGGACGCGATTCTGTTTCTTGCCAGCGACCAGTCCCGCTACGTCAATGGCGAGGAAATCAAATGCGACGGCGGCTGGACGTGCTTCTGATACTGAACT
>HF988146.1:0-1748 GCA_000434635.1 Firmicutes bacterium CAG:110
GGCGGCAAACGCCGCCCCTTCTCGGCATATTTTCCTGAGTTGGCAGTTGAAAGTTGACAGCAGCGAAGGTTGCTGCATTTTATACGAGTTTTTAATAAAACGCTTAAAAGCGTTTTATTAGGCCGCAGGATTGCGGCCAGCGGCCACTGCCGCTAAAAACCGAAATCAATACATTTCTTACCGCCGCCCAGGCGGTCTGCCGTGAAACGGCTTTCATAAAATGATGAAATCATTTTATGAAGAAATAGTATTAGATTCTGGGGTTTACTTGTTCTCCATAGCCCATGGCTGTCAGCTGTCCACTGTCAACTGTGGAAGCTCTGAGTGAGAGATTCCAGATAATGAGGTGAATTGAGTATGGCAGATTCCAAAAGAGATTACTATGAGGTGCTGGGCGTCAGCAAGGACGCCAGCGCCGACGACATAAAGAAGGCCTACCGCAAGGCCGCCATGAAGTACCACCCCGACCGTAACCCCGGCGACAAGACTGCCGAGGAAAAATTCAAGGAGGCCGGGGAAGCCTACGAAGTCCTGTCCGACGCTGACAAGCGCGCGCGGTACGACCAGTACGGCTTTGCCGGAGTTGACCCCAACTTTGGCGCGGGCGGCGCTGGCTACGGCGGCGCAGGCTTTGGCGGCTCCGGTTTCGGCGGATTTGACGGCTTCGGCGATCTGGGGGATATTTTCGGCGAGTTCTTCGGCGGCGGCCGCAGCCGCGGCTCCCAGCAGAACGCGTCCCGCCGGGGCGAAAATGTCATGGCGCGGCTGGAGCTGACCTTCGAGGAAGCGGCCTTCGGCTGCGAAAAAGAGGTTGCTGCCCAGCGGATTGAGAACTGCCCCAACTGTAAGGGTACGGGCAGCGCCGACGGCGTGATCGAGACGTGCAGCCAGTGCCACGGCACCGGTCAGGTGCGTTCCGTGCAGAACTTCATGGGCATGCAGATGCAGTCCACCACCGCCTGCCCCACCTGCGGCGGCCGGGGCAAGGTCATCAAGAATCCCTGCACCACCTGCCGCGGCAAGGGCAAGGTGCGCAAGACCAACCGGGTCAAGGTGAAGATCCCTGCAGGCGTGGATGCCGGACAGAGCGTCCGTGTCCGCGGCGAGGGCTGCGTGGGCGTGGGCGGCGGCCCGAACGGCGACCTGCTGGTGGAAATTTCCATCCGGCGGCACCCGATCTTTACCCGGAACGGGACGGACGTGTTGTGCGAAGTCCCCATCACTTTCACGCAGGCGGCGCTGGGCGCGACCATTCAGGTGCCCACGCTGGACGGCAAGGTGGATTATGAGATTCCCGAAGGCACCCAGACCGGTCGGGAATTCATCCTGCGGGAGAAGGGCATTCCCGAGGTGGGCAACACCCGCCGCCGGGGCAACGAGCGCTTCACGGTGGTGGTAGAGACCCCCACCAGACTGACCAAGGAGCAGAAGGATCTTCTGCGCCAGTTGGACGGAAGCGTGGATCAGTCCCCTAAAAGGAAGAAATTTCTCAACAATCTGAAAGACTTCTTTGGATAAGGGAAGCTCTGAATAAATTGACGAGAGCTGACAGCGAGAGATTTTTCACCAGATGAAGATTTCCAAAGCGGAGAAATACTTTGTGTACCCGCAAGGGGTATGCCGCATCCGTAAGCCAGCTTGCGCCGACAACGGCTGCGCTATATTTCCCGCTTTGGAAACCGCACAACTGGGGAAAAAGATCCGCTGCTCAGCCGAAGACAATTTATTCGGAGTTTCCCTAAGAAAAA
>HF988146.1:1790-3086 GCA_000434635.1 Firmicutes bacterium CAG:110
CAGCCACTTGCGGCTGTCCTGCCTTTTGTGTATAATGGGAGAAAGATTTTCCAAAAAGGAGGCTTCCGCCATGAAACGTGAGGACTACATCAGCTGGGACGAATATTTTATGGGCATCGCCATGCTTGCGGCGAAGCGCAGCAAGGACCCCAACACGCAGGTCGGCGCATGCATCGTCTCCCAGGACAACATCATCATCTCCACCGGCTATAACGGTATGCCCAAGGGCTGTTCCGACGACGAGTACCCATGGGAGCGGGACGGCGAGCAGACCAAGTACCCCTACGTCGTCCACGCGGAGCTGAACGCCGTGCTCAACGCCAACGGCCGGGACTTGCGGGGCAGCAAGCTGTACGTGGCGCTGTTTCCCTGCAACGAGTGCGCCAAGGCCATCATCCAGAGCGGCGTAAAGGAGGTCTACTACCTCTCGGACAAATACGCGGACACTCTGGCGACCATGGCGTCCAAGCGGATGATGGATTCCGCCGGTGTCCGGTATATCCAGATGCGCACCGAGATCAAGTCCATCACGCTGGACTTTACCCCGGAGGAAGAGATGCTGTAGGGGGAGAACGGGATGCTGCGACACATTTTGTTTGCGATCAATCTGCTCCGGGCGATGCCCGCGTACTGCGCCGTGTGCCTTTCCGGGGCGAAGAAGCTGATCTGCGCGGAAACGGAAGGCTATATGTGGTTTCTGGAAACCTATGACGGCGATAATTTCTTTCTGCGCTTTGCCTGGCTCATGTGGCGCTATGACTGTTATCGGAGCCATGTGGTTTTCCGGTGCAGTCAGGCTTCCACCATGTGCAGCTATCTTATCAGACTGCTCTACCCGCCAAAGAAGGACATGGAGGTGCTGGGACAGATCGGCGAAGGACTGGTGATCTACCACGGCCACGGAACGGTGATCGCGCCTTACAGCATCGGAAAGAACTTCTCCGTCTATCAGGGTGTCACCATCGGACGAAACGCAAAGCCGGGGCGGGAGATCAATAACCCCATCATTGGCGACAACGTGACGGTCTTCACCAACGCGGTGGTCGCCGGGGGCATTACCATCGGGGACAACGTGACCATCGGCGCGGGTGCCGTGGTGATGAAGGACGTTCCCGCCAACAGCATCGTCATGGGAAATCCCTGCGTCATCCGGGAAAAGCAGCCCTCCGGTGTTTGAGAATACAGATACATACGAAACATCCGGTTGTCACACGACAGCCGGATGTCTACGTGTCAAAAACCTCGCAGAGGAAAGCAGCCCGCAGGCGGGGTGCCGTCAAGATTTATGCGCAAATT
>HF988147.1:0-1540 GCA_000434635.1 Firmicutes bacterium CAG:110
GGAACCTGCGGAAACCACTCCACCCCAAACAGCAGCATTTACAAGGGAAAGCAAAATCAAAGATGTGAAGAATGCTCCAATGTTCGGCTCTTACGGACGGTTGCTGTTCCCTGTAGAGGATGCCTATTACAGCGGCGACACGCTGGAAGAACTTCAACTGACCTACTACAGCCATATTGATCCAGACGAAACGGTGGAGATCGTGAACACCCTGCGAGAGCGGGCAGCGGACGGCCAAACCATCTTCTATGACATTTACACCGACGAGGAAAAGGCGGCTGACCCTGCCAAAGAAGATACAGGATTGTTTTTCTTCAAGGGAGTCCCCGGCGAGAAGTTCGCCATCTGCAATGCAGGCGGTGCCCTTTGCCTATGTGGGGGCCATGCAGGACAGCTTCCCTCATGCGCTGGAGCTTTCCAAAAAGGGCTACAACGCCTTCGCTCTCATTTATCGCCCCGGCGCGCAGACCGCCTGCGAGGATCTGGCAAGAGCCATCCGCTTCATCTTTGCCCATGCGGACAAACTGGAAGTGGACACCGATTGCTACTCCCTATGGGGCGGCTCAGCGGGAGCGCGAATGGCGGCGTGGCTTGGGTCCTACGGTGCAGAAGCCTTTGGCGGCGGTAATCTGCCTCGTCCCAGTGCGGTCATCATGCAGTACACAGGATTGAGCGAGTATTCCGAAAGCGATCCGCCCACCTATGCCTGTGTCGGTGACAGGGACGGCATCGCCAACTGGCGGGTCATGCAGGCGCGGCTCGAAGCCATGCAGCAGGCCGGGATCGACACGGAGTTTCATGTGTATTCCGGTCTGGGTCACGGCTTTGGACTTGGGACTGGAACCAGCGCTGAAGGCTGGATCAATGATGCCGTCGCCTTTTGGGAACAGCAAATGAAGAAATAACATTCAGAAAGGATGCGTTTTTATGAACAACTTTATTTTTGAAAACAAGACTAAGGTGTATTTCGGCAAGGGCGGCGTGAAAGAGTACCTCGGCAGTCTGCTGGTGAACTACGGGGAAACCGTCATGCTGGCGTATGGCGGCGGCTCCATCAAGCGCAATGGCGTGTATGATGAGATCATGGGCATTCTGAACGCCGCCGGCAAGCGCATCGTGGAGTTCTCCGGTATCATGTCGAACCCCACCTATGCCAAGGCGCAGGAGGGCGCAAAGCTGGCGCGGGAGAATCATGTGGACCTTATCCTCGCCGTGGGCGGCGGCAGCGTGTCCGATTGCTGCAAGGTCATCTCCGCGCAGGGCAAATTGGACGAGGACATCTGGGAACTGGAGAACACCAAGCACACATTCCCAACGGAGTTTATCCCCCTCGGCACCATCGTCACGGTGTTCGGTACCGGCAGCGAGATGAATAACGGTGCCGTCATCACCCACGAGGAAAAGAAAATCAAGGGCGCTCTTTGGGGCGCACAGGCGGATTTTGCCTTCCTTGACCCCAGCTATACCCTGTCCGTTCCCATGAAGCAGGTTATCTCCGGTGCCTTTGATACCCTGAGTCACGCCATGGAGACCTACTTCG
>HF988147.1:1571-1929 GCA_000434635.1 Firmicutes bacterium CAG:110
AAGCCGGATGAAAACAACCTGTCCGACGATATTAACGAAGCCGTCATGCGCAGCGTCATCCGCAACATCCGCGTTCTGCTGACCGACCCGGAGAATTACGATGCCCGCAGTGAGCTGGCGTGGGCGTCCGCGATGGCAGAGAACGGCGTTCTGAAGATCGGAAAAGTCACGGACTTCCAGTGCCACATGATCGAGCATCAGCTGGGTGCCTACACCAACTGCAACCACGGTGCGGGGCTGGCGGTCATTCACCCGGTTTTGTATCGCCACATCTGCAAGTCCGGTACAGCCCACTTCGCCCGCTGGGCGCAGAATGTCTGGGGCATCGCATCCAAGGGCAGCATTGAGGAGACGGCTG
>HF988147.1:1938-2208 GCA_000434635.1 Firmicutes bacterium CAG:110
AGCATTGAGGAGACGGCTGCTGCCAGTGTTGAAGCACTGGCTGCGTTCATCAAGGAAATTGGACTGCCCACCACCTTTGCAGAGCTTGGCATCCCCGCCGATACGGACTTCCGTGCCATTGCGGATTCCACCGTTTTCACCGGGGGCTGCTGCAAAAAGTTGACCCACGATGAAATATATGACATTCTCTGCGAATGTAAATAAAACTAAAATTGAATTGAAAGGATGATTTTATCATGAAAAAACTGACTGCACTACTGCTGAGCGTCG
>HF988147.1:2233-5828 GCA_000434635.1 Firmicutes bacterium CAG:110
GAGCGTCGTGCTTGTACTTAGCCTTGCCGCCTGCGGCTCTGCCAACAAGCCTGCATCTTCCACCACGCAGCCCGAAACCTCTGCGCCGACCGAACAGCCCGCCACGGAACCGTCTGAAAGCTCCTCGACCGCTCCCGCAGAATCCGAGCCAGAGACCCAGCCCGAGACCGGCAAGACGCTGGTGGTCTACTACTCCGCTTCCGGTAACACCGAGCGGGTGGCCAAGGATATTGCAGAGGCCGCCGGTGCCGACCTCTTTGAAATCGTTCCCGCCGAGCTTTACACCAGCGATGACCTGAATTGGACGAACCCCGACAGCCGCGTCAGCCGGGAGCATGATGACGAGTCCCTGCGGGATGTGCCCCTGACCACCATTGAAGTTCCCGATTGGGATTCCTATGACACCGTGTTCATCGGTTATCCCATCTGGTGGGGCATCGCAGCGTGGCCCGTGGACACCTTTGTAAAAAACAATGATTTCACCGGCAAGACCGTCATCCCCTTTGCCACTTCTTCCTCCTCCGGCATGGGTCAGAGCGGCAGTTTGCTGGCCGACATGGCCGGTACCGGCGAGTGGCAGGAAGGCCAGCGGTTCTCCTCCGGCGTTTCCAGTGATGATGTGCAGTCCTGGGTCAATGGACTGGGTCTGTAATGCGTAGGAACAGAGTTTTCGCCGCAATGCTTGCAGTTCTCATGGTCGTGTCGCTGACCGCCTGTGGCCGGGAGTCCATCGGGACTCCCGGCGNNNNGGGAGTCCATCGGGACTCCCGGCGGTGAGTTGGAAAACGGCGTTGCGGTTATTGAGGATGCTATGACAACGAAACCAAACGAAAGCAGTTCTGCTTCTACCACCCCCATCGATGATCTGCGTAACGGATCTTCGACGGACACCGTAGCCACGCCGGACGATTTTCCTGATGCATACAACTACGGCAGCGGCAAGATTTCCGATTATTCCCGCACAGCCATGCTGCAAAAGATGCCGGAACCGGCAGGTAATAACACCGTGCTGAACACGGCAGCAGACCCTGCAAACATTCAAGTGCTCTATCTCTGGGAGGAAGGCAATGTCCCCGCCAGGACGAAATTTACGCAGGACATGACCGGATATTTCGATGACTGGAACTTCCGCCCCTATGTCACCGCTATCCCCGTCCGGGAGGGCGTGAAGCCAAAAGGCGCGGTGGTGCTGATGGCGGGCGGCGCTTATCAGTTCCGGGGCAACTACACCGATTCGCTGCCCACCGCCGCAGCACTGCGAGAGCTGGGCTTTCAGACCTTCATCGTAGATTACCGCCTGTCTCCTTATACGCAGGAGGAAGGTGCGCTGGATGTGGCGAGAGCCGTCCGTTTTGTCCGCAAAAATGCGGAGATCTATGGTATTGACCCAGATGATATTGCCGTCATGGGCTTTTCGGCGGGCGGCATTCAGGCCGGTGAATTTCTGATGCACTATGACGAATATGTGACCGGCACGGCGCTGGACAGCACCTATGTGCCGGACGAGCTGGACGCCGTTCTCGCCTATGCCTCCGCCGCAGGCATGATCTATTCCTTCTATGGCCGCCTCAGCGTGGGAAATATGGATGCAAGCTGGTTGACCGAGGGCGATTTGCCGCCGACCTTCTATGTCTACGGCACTGAGGATCCCTTCTATCGTCAGTTCCAGCAGCAATATGATGTAATCTCTGGAATGGGCATTTCCACCGGGCGCATCGTGCTGAACGGCTGGCCTCACGGCTTCGGCTCCGATGGTGGTTGGGTCAAGAATTACGCCGCATGGCTGGAAACAATTTTCGCATAAGGAGTGATTTTGGTGAAAGCACTGTTAGTAAACGGTAGTCCCCATCCAAGGGGCTGCACATATACCGCCCTGACCGAACTGAAAAACACCCTGGAGGACGAGGGCATCGAAGTGGAGCTGCTCCATGTGGGCAACAAAGACATTCGCGGTTGTATTGCCTGCCGCAAATGTGCCCGGACAGGCAAATGCGTGTTTGACGATGTGGTCAATGAGGTCGCGCCAAAGCTGGCGGAGGCGGATGCCTTTGTCATCGGCTGCCCGGTGTATTTCGCTTCCCCCGCAGGCGGAGCCATCTCCTTCATGGACCGACTGTTTTTCAGCACCCTCGGCATCGACAAGACCATGAAGGTGGGGGCGGCGGTAGTCACCTGCCGCCGGGGCGGCAACACCGCCACCTTCGATGTGTTGAACAAGTATTTCACCATGACCGGGATGCCGGTAGCATCCAGCCAGTATTGGAACATGGTCTACGGCGGATCTGCCGAGGAAGTAGCGCAGGATGCTGAGGGCTTGCAGACTATGCGGACACTGGGGTATAACATGGCGTTTATGATGAAGTCCTTTCAGTTGGGTAAGGAGCAGATCGGCTTGCCTCAGAAGGAACCACTGATTTTCACAAACTTTCACAGATAAGGGGTGTTGCTTTATGAGAAAAATTACAGCAGGCAGAGATGTGCTTGGTGAATTTGCGCCGAAGTTCGCACAGCTCAATGATGATGTTCTTTTCGGTGAGGTTTGGAGCCGGGAAAGCGAGCTTTCTGCACGCGACCGTTCCCTCATCACCGTGACAGCACTGATGGCGCAGGGGCTGACGGATACTTCCTTCGGTCATCATCTGGCAATGGCAAAGGAAAATGGGATCACCCGCAGCGAAATTGCGGAAATCCTGACGCACGCTGCGTTTTATGCGGGTTGGCCCAAGGCTTGGGCGGCATTCCGAATGGCAAAGGACATCTGGGCAGATGCGGAAAACACTGATGAAAAGCAGCTGCACCAGAACAGTATGGTCTTCCCCATCGGCGCGCCCAATGACGGCTTTGCACAGTATTTCAGCGGGCAGAGCTATCTTGCGCCAGTCTCCACGGCGCAGGTCAAAATCTTCAATGTGACATTTGAACCCGGCTGCCGTAACAACTGGCATATCCACGAGGCGGACAAGGGCGGCGGGCAGATCCTCGTCTGCGTGGCAGGCCGGGGCTACTATCAGGAATGGGGCAAAGAGCCGCAGGAGCTGCACCCCGGCGATGTGATCAACATTATGCCCGGTGTAAAGCACTGGCACGGCGCTGCGCCGGACAGCTGGTTCTCCCATCTGGCGATGGAAGTACCCGGAGAAAACTGCCGCAGTCAGTGGTGCGAACCAGTGAGTGAAGAAGAATATCAAAAACTGAAATAAGGAGCATTGCTATGAGTATTTTATTTATCAACGGCAGTCCCAACAAAAACGGGAACACCGCCGCACTGGCGGCAGAGCTGCTGAAAGATCACGAATATGAGACTTTGAACCTTACGGACTATACCATCGGTGCTTTCGGTCAGGATCTCCCCGGTGACGGGCTGAATGCCGTTATTGCCGCCATGAAGAAGGCGGACACCATCGTCATCGGCTCTCCCGTCTATTGGCACAATATCTGCGGCAGTGTCCGCAATGTGCTGGACCGGTTCTATGGTAAGGTGGAAAACGGTTCGCTGTCCGGCCGCAGGCTGTACTTTGTATTTCAGGGCGCTGCCCCTGAAAAATGGATGCTGGAGGCGGGCGACTACACCATGAAGCGCTTCGCCGGTCTCTAC
>HF988148.1:0-1748 GCA_000434635.1 Firmicutes bacterium CAG:110
CAGGAACACTCCGGCAGCTCACCGCCCGCCGCCTGCATCGCCGCCAGCAGGTCAGCCTCGTCCACCATGTTCAAAAAGTAGGTGTGATACTGCTCGCCGTCCTCGTCGGTGGGCTTGTCATAGTCAATGACGATGTAAAAGGTGTTGCCGCCGCTGGTCTGCACCGTGATGAACTGCTTGTTGGTGGCCTTATCGTAGAGCAGGTCACGGGTCACAAGGTTGCCGTCCTCGGTAAAGCCCTCGCCGGGGTCAACGGTTTCGGCGGGCAGCGGCTCCACCGGGGCAAGGCCGTCCCATTCCTCGCCGCCTCCGGCGTAGGCCGTAACCGCCATACTGCCCATGAGGACGGACACACAAAGCGTTATCAGCAAAAGCCGCAGTTTTTTCATTCCGTCACCTCCGCCTGTTCTGTCGGCTTCTGGCCACTGTGACCAGAAGCGCCACCCCGGAGCTGCTGGAGCACCAGCGGCAGATCGGCAAGGGAGATACTCATGCCGCGCACGATCTCCACGATCTCGCTGTTTTCCGCCTCCAGCTTCTTCTGCTCCAGTTCTTTAAGCCGTGCCTGCTGCTCGGCAATTTTGGCCTTGACCTTTTCAATCTCGGCCTCGATCTTTGCGCTTTTCGTAATTGCCATATCAAAAAACCTCCTTTACGGTAGTCGCCCGTAGGCGTAAAGATGGGACTGCCAATAGCTGCTGTTCAGGTTGGCATAGCTGATAGGGTCGCCACAATGGAGCATCCAGCCGTCGCCCACATAGATGCCCACATGAGAAATACCCGCTGTGTCATAGGTGCCGACAAAGAACACCAGATCACCGGGGCGGGGGCTGCTCGTCCGGGAGCAGATGTTATAAAGGCCCTGCGCCCCCAGCCGCCCGAAGCTCCAGCCGCATTGATTGTAGACATAGCTGACGAAGCCGGAGCAGTCAAAGGACGTGGACGGGCTGCTGCCGCCCCACACATAGGGGAAACCGAGATACTTTTCCGCTTCTTTCAGAATGGCGGCAAAGGTTTCATCGTCCAGATAGGACTCCGGGACTTCATGCTCCGGCGGGCGGTTGGTGATGTATTTCCCGATATAGCCGGACGCGGGGAACAGATCAGGCCGGTTTCCCAGCGTGGACATATACAGGGCATACATGGAAAGCTGCTCCTCGGACATCATGTAAACCGGGACGTGGGAGAGATTGAAGTTTTCCAGCGTGACATAGCAGATGTAATAGTTGTACGGCACCTCCACATCGTAGTCGTTGCCCTCGCTGTCCGTCCTTGTGACCGTGCGGTAGCGCACCTCGACAACCACATCCTCAGTCAAAATGTACTGGCGGTCAAAGAGGTCTTGCAGCGTCCCGCGCACCTCGTCCAATGTCCACGCGCCCTCATGGAGCGCGGAGATCATGGAGATCAGCACATAGGGATCGTGCGGAGATCAGTACATAGGGATCGTGTTCAATGGTGTCGAGGTCAAAATGGTATTCGTCGTAATCGTGGGTGCGGGTGTAGGTGTCGAGGTAGCGTTGCAGCTCGTCCTCCAGAGCGCAGTAGGCGGCCTCGGCCCCCAGCATATCCGCGTCCTCCGCCTTATAGGTGCTGGCGGCGATGGCCGCAAGGGTGCTGTTTCCCACGGACACCATCGAGGACATACACGATTGCAGGGTCAGCACCACCAGCAGGCAGCCCAGCGCAAGCAGCGTCCCCACGGGATGCCGCTTGACGAACGCCGCCGCTTCCCGGACAAACCGCTC
>HF988148.1:1857-4953 GCA_000434635.1 Firmicutes bacterium CAG:110
TGTCGGTGCCATAACCGGGCGGCGGCGCTCTGCGCCTCCGGCTGCTCCTGCGCGAACTTGCGGGAATGGTAGTCCGCCGTGGCCTTGATGTACCGGGACTCCGCACGGGCGGCAGCCTTGGCCGGGTGCTCCCGGATGGCCCTGCGTACCTTGTGCCGCCCATAGTGCAGCGCGGCCTCGCCGGAACGCTCCACAAAATGACCGCCCTCCACACCTACATTGTCGCGCTCCTCCTGATACACCTTTCCATGCAGAAAAGCATGGGTTTCATGTCCGGCGATCCGGGCGATCCGCTTGATGGGGCCGGGCTTTTTCGGCGGCTTCTGCTTTGCCAGCCTTTCACGGGCCTTGTTCAGCCGTTCCTCCCGGCTCTCCATGCGGAGCTTGGACTTGTGGAGCTTGGCCTGTTCGCTGTCGGTATGGAACTTCTGGCCACCGTGACCAGAAGCAGCCCCGCCCTCGGGCGGCTTATTCTGCCTGTTTTCCATTGGCAGCGTCCTCCGGCCATTGGCGGCGTCCTCCGGCTTGGTGGTCAGCAGGTCGTAGATCTCGCCACGGGGGAAGCGGTCAACAAACGGGATGGTGACGCTGCCATAGAACAGCAGGCCCTCGCCGGAGTTGGACTGCGTGATATACGATAGCTGGTGCTCTGAAATACCGATCTGCTTGGCAAGAATGGCGCGGTCACTCTGCGCCTGCGACAGCAGGATCATAAAATCCGTGTTGTCCAGAATGTTCTCGATCTCCCGGCTGGCCAGCAGGTCTTTCACATTCTGCGTCAGGGCCGAGGGGACGCAGCCCTGTTTGCGGAGCATCTTCCAGACGGTTACGAAGTAGCTGGCGGTCAGCGGATCGCGGAGCAGGATATGGAACTCGTCAAAATAGCACCATGTCGCCACACCGTTTTTGAAGTTGGTTCCCACCGCAGAAGTGACAAAATCGTTGGTGATGTGCATGGCGATTTTGCGGAGATTTTCGCCCATACCTTTCAGCACGAAGCACACCACGCGGGAATTGAGGTTGACGTTGGTAGGATGGTTAAAGAGGTTGAGGGAGCCTGTGCAGTAAAGCTCCAGCGCCGTGGCGATCCGCTTGGCCTCCGGCTCCGGCTGGCGCAGCAGCTCCTCATACAAATCTTGGAGCAGCGGCGTTTTGGCCTTGTCCAGCCCCAGCGCCAGTTCCCGGTACACCTGACGCACACAGCGGTCAATGACGGTTTTCTCGATGGGCTGCAAACCGTCCCGGCCTCCCACCACCAGCTCACACAGCGACAGCAGAAAATCCGCTTTCAGGGACAGGGGGCTGTCCCCGCCGCCCATGTCCATCTGAACATCCATCGGGGAAATGTGGTTGGGGCTGTCCGGCGCGATCTCGATGACCTGACCGCCCAGCCGTTCCACCAGCGGGGCATATTCGCCCATCGGGTCTACCACGATGATGCGATCCTGCGGGATGGCAAGAAAGACGTTCAGCAACTCGCGCTTGGCGGCAAAGCTCTTGCCGCTGCCCGTGGAGCCGAGGTAAAGGCCGTTGGCGGATTTCAGCTTTTTGCGGTCAGCCATGATGACGTTATGGGACAGGGCGTTCATGCCGTAGTAGAGGGACGGGCCATCCATACGAAGCTCCCGCGTCATAAAGGGGACGAAGATGGCCGTGGAGCTGGTTGTCATGCCGCGCTGAATTTCAATGCCGTTGTAGCCGAGGGCCAGCGAGGACATATAGCCCTGCTCCTGCTGCCAGTCCAGCCGCTTGACGGCGCAGTTATATTTCTGCGCGATGCCGTTCACGGTGAAAATGTCGTTTTCCAGCCGCTCCCGCGTGGGGGCGGTGTTGACGATCAGGAACGTCAAGAGGAACATTCGCTCGTTGCGGCTTTGCAGGTCGGCCAGCAGCTCGGCGGCATCCTTGGAAAAGGTGACGAGATCGGGCGGGAGAATGTCAGGGTCATATCCGGCGCGGGTAGCCTTGCGCTGCTCCTCCACTTTCATCTTGTCGATGTCGGAGATTTTACCCTTGACCGTTTTAATGGCCTTGACCTGATCCACCGTCTGAATGTGCATGGTGACGGTCAGCTCGGCGTCCAGCTCCAAAATCTCCAACAGCAGCTTGTCCGACAGCTCCGACGCCATGATCTGCAAATAGGACGCCGCGCCCCATGTCTGGCCCACGCGGAACGAGCGGCTCTGCCGGAAGTCAAAGCTGTCCGGCACGATAAAGTCTTTCGTCCCCATGCCCGTATGGGCGATGTCCGCCCACTTGAAGCGGAACGGCTCCCGGCTGCCGGGGTGAAGCTGGCCGTGTAGCAGGGCCAGACGCTCCCGCCCGTCAAGGGGCTGGCTCTGTACCCCCAGCCGCTTAAAGTTGCCGATCACGTCCGCCTCTACACGTTCCAGACGGGGACGGGCGGCGGCCACATTTTCAGCGGGGATGCAAAAGGTGACGTACTTGGCCCGTTCGATACCGTTGTTGCTTTTGGCGATCTGGTTTTTCAGCATCCCCGTGTATTCCGTGCGGACGCTGTTGAAGCGGTCATCCGCCTCGGAGATATTCACCTTGTAGCGGCTCCCGGAGCGGCTGCGGCGGTTGACAAAGGAAAGCTGGAACGGCAGCGAACTGTCAAAATAATTCAGCCACGAACTCCAGCCGCCGAAAATGGCCGTCTGATCCTCGGCGGACGCAACGGAATAGTTGATGTCCTCATATTCCAGCGTCTTTGTGTAAACACCGCCGGGGAGCTGACAAATGCCGTCCGGCAGCATCCGCACATAGGGAATGGTCTGCTGGGCCGATATGGTCGCCGGACGATTACCGGCCCGCGTCAGGCTTTTTGACTTCTTGGGGCTTTTGCTCAAGTGTGACCTCCTTTCCCGCAAACGGGGCGTAGATATTCTGCGTCTGATAGGGCCTCACACCGGGCCGCAGGAACTTGGCCCGGATGATATTCCGGGCCACCTTTTCAAAGGGCAGGCCATCACGCTCATACATCGCCATGAAAAAGGCCGGGAGCATGAGCGCGATCATCAGGAACATCGCCCCGGTGCCGCCCAGCGCGTGACGGGTCAGCAGATACACGGGGATACCCACGGCAGCCGCGCC
>HF988148.1:4969-6951 GCA_000434635.1 Firmicutes bacterium CAG:110
GGCAGCCGCGCCGCCGAAGCAGATAAGCTGGCGGCGGGTGAGGTTAAAGGCAATTTTCGTCTTGATCTTGGAAAGATCGTTGGGAACATTCACATAGGGCAAGAAACATCCTCCTTTCCGCTATCTTCTGGCCACCGTGACCAGAGGCCCGCTGTCGGCTCCACCTCGTTGCCCCACACGTCCCAGCCGGGAGGGGTCTGCCGTGCGAACAGCTCCACGCGGGGCCTGTCGCCCATGAGGGCAACAATCTTGTCCCGCGTTTCGTCCGGCTTTTTGCTGTGGGCCTCGATGGGAGAAATGATAAACTGGTGAATATCGGCGGCCTGCCGCTTGGGGTGTCCCTTGGTCGCCAGCAGGCAGACCTCGGCATTTGCCCTCGTCCAGAAGCCCAGCCCATAAAACCAGCTATCCGCCTTTTTGTTCTTTTTGAGCCAGACAAAAGCGACGCTTTTATAGGTGAAGCCCCACGCACGGATGAGCCGCAGGGCCTCCGGGAGCTGGGGAAACGTGGCCCACATGAAAAGGGCGCTGTCCTTGGCCGCAAGCTCGGCCACAGGCAGCGCGCACAATTCATCAATGCTCATGGTGGGGTAATGGTTTTCTGCTGCCCCCTGCACTTTCTTTGCGGAGTAGCGCCACGGGGGATCGGCGTAAATAATTTCGTAGGTTCTTATCATCATTCTCCTTTCCCGCCAGATGCCACAGCCTCCCGCGCCCGCCGGATACGCTCCGTAGCGGGGCCGTAAAAGGCCGGGGCGGTTTCAAAGCAAACGAAGCGGCGGCCCGTGTTCAGCGCGGCCACGGCAGTTGTGCCGGAGCCAGCGCAGATGTCCGCCACCACCTCGCCGGGGCGTGTGTAGGTGCGGATCAGGTACTCGCACAGGGCCACGGGCTTCTGCGTGGGATGTACGGTAGTTGTCACTGTGGGGAACGCCAGCACGTTCCCCGGAAAGCGCCGCCCATCGGACTCGCCGCTGGTGCGTTCAAACTTTCCGTAGTTGGGGCTGCTCCCGCTGCAACGGTGGATTTTCTTGTACGGCTTGCCCTGTTCAAACTGCGGAAAGTAGGCCGGGGACTTCTGGTAGAACACCAGAATATTCTCCGTCTTTTTCAGCGGAGCGCGGCGGGCATTGAGAAAACCCGTGCAGCGGCTTTTGTACCATACCCACTCATAACGGAGCATGGCGAGGTTGGACGCGCCCAGCACCTTGTCATAGGGACATTGTGCGAAAAACAGCACCGCGCCCTCCGGCTTGACGGCCCATTTCACCGCCTCCCACAGCTCCGGGAGCGGCAGCGGCACATCCCAAAAGTTCCGGGTCGTGCCGTATGGCGGATCGGTCAGAAGCATATCCACGCTATGCTTCGGCAGGGAACGCAGGCCCTCAATGCCGTCAGAGAGGTGCAGGCCCTCCTGGATCGGCCTCTGGCCACCGTGACCAGAAGCGGCGGTATCAGCGATAAGATCACCTTTCCTTTCTCAATGGGCGCTGAAGATGCTTTTGGAGATCGTCCCGGTTTTCAGCAGCATGAAGCACAGAAGCACCGTATAGCCGATACAGCCCCAAATCGCGCCGATGGGATCTCCACCTGTGGCGATCCCCTGAATGAGCACCGCATAGATGGCGATACCCTGAATGAGCACCGCATAGATGGCCACGCAGACGAGGATCAGCATCCCCTGAAAGCCCACGGCAAACAGGGAGCGCAGATAGTTCTGGCCCATTGCGCCAAGTTCCCGGTTGGAGAGCGTCGCCACGGGGATGGGGGCTAAACTGGTCAGCAGATATATCTCGATCATGCGGCCATATACGATCACGAAAATAAAAATGTTCAGCGCCAGCATGGTAAACTTAATGAGGAACGATTGCAGGAACAGGCCCAGCAGGGAGCCAAGCTCCATCGCTTCAAGGGTCATTTCCAGATCGGTCAGCATATCCGGCGTGATGTTGGTTGCGCCTGTGACGATGCCCGCCGCGCTT
>HF988149.1:0-11103 GCA_000434635.1 Firmicutes bacterium CAG:110
CGGTTTTCTTGTGTAAAAAGTTTCGCAGCTCTTTCGGCCATAGATTTTATCCCGTCATTTTTCCGCCAATAACAAATTCAACCCGTACAGCTGCAAAACTGTGTCCGAATTTTTATGCTTTTTCTCTCAGCAGTCTGGGTTTTGGCATCAGGATATCATCAAGCATTTCCGACGGTCGAGCCTGCGCTTCTTTCACGAGAGAGACCTCCTCATTATCGTAGTTGTGTGGTCGGCAAACCACTTCCGCTATAATGGGGAGTTTTTTCCCTGTCTGCTTTACTCCTCGCTGGAAGCTATTCTTTTGCCCCCGGCATAGCTGGGGGTTAACTTTGGTCAACCAAGACGATAGCGCTGTCCGCATTATGCGGACAGCGCTATCATCATGTTTATTACCATCAGAACCGTCAGAACGATCACACCGGCACTGAAAAAGAAGCATTTCAGGCACCGGCGGTCGATCCACTCGCTCTGGATGTACGCCCGGACCCGGGCTCGGTTGGCGATCAGAATTGCCACCGCCGCCGCGAAAAATCCGGTGAAAATCGTCAGCTCGAGCACCGACGCCGCCACTTCCGGAAGATTTGCCGTCAGACGGCTCAGAAGGTCTGCCAGCACCAGATTGTTGAAGATATGGAGCGCCATGGACCAGCCGACGGAATACTCCACCGCCACATATCCCAGCACCAGTCCCACCAGAAACGCGTAGGGCGTTTGCAGCAGGTTCCCGTGGAACAGCCCGAACAGGAACGCGGAACCCAAGATGGCAAACCGCTTGCCGTAAGGCCGCAGCGACCGCAGGACAAAGCCCCGGAAGATCAGCTCCTCCGAAATGGGCGCCAGAAACGATGCGTACAGGAACATGCTGACGGTGTCCGAGCTGCCGGAAACGGCGTCCAGCGTCCCGGTGGCAGACCGGCCGAAGCAGTTCATCACCAGCTCAAGAAGATTGATCCAGACAAAATTTACCATCTGCGTTCCGGCGCACAGGCACACCATGCACAGCAAAGTTCCCGGTTTCATGGGTTTTTCCCGTCTCAGCACTTCCCCGCCCCAGAATTCTCTGCCCTTCCATGCGTACAGGATCACCAGAGCGACGGCCACGGCGGCGATGTACCCCCATGCGTTTCCGGTCAGAGTGGACACGTCCGGGACATACTGATCGTTTCCCTCTATGAAAGCATTCAGGTATCCCGCGATCACATCCCGCAGCATCGCCACGGAAACCAGAATGTTCATCAGGACATAGTATCCCACCAGCGTCCAGCCAACGGGGCTGAAACGCTTACGGAGCCATTTGTTGATCTGTTTCTCGTTCATAGTTTTCCTCCATAATGATTGTCTCCGCCGTCATAATGCCGTCGATGGCCGCGGACATGATGCCCCCGGCGTAGCCCGCGCCCTCTCCCGTGGGGTACAGCCCCCGAAGGGAAGACTGCCGGGAGGAATCCCGGATAATTCGCACCGGGGAAGAACTGCGGGTCTCCGGCGCGGTCATCACCGCGTCCGGGTCTGCAAAGCCTTTCAGCTTCCCGTCCAGCCGGGGCAGCGCCTGGGCAATGGCGTCGGTGATCTTCCCGGGAAGCACGTCGTGCAGGTCGCACCAGGTCACCCCCGGGCGGTAAGTCGGCGTTACCCGTCCCGGCCGGTCGCTGGGTCTTCCGGCAAGGAAATCCCCCACTCTTTGCGCCGGGGCGCGGTAGCTGCCGCTGACGCAGTAGGCGTTTTCCTCAATCTCCCGCTGCCAGCGCATTCCGCCGAGGTTGCCCTCGTAGGGGAAATCAGCGGGATTCACCGTCACCAGCAGTGCCGCGTTGGCGTTTTCTCCGTCCCGGTCGGCATAGCTCATGCCGTTGGTGACCACCCGGCCTTTCTCGCTGGCCGCCGCCACCACGTATCCGCCCGGGCACATGCAGAAGGTATACACCGTCTCCCCGTCCAGATGCTCCACCAGCTTGTAGTCCGCCGGGGGCAGGGCGGGGTTTTCGCCGCCGTATTGGGCAATGTCGATGTCCCGCTGCTTTTGCTCGATGCGCACGCCCATGGCAAAGGGCTTCGGCTCCATGGGAACGCCGGAAGCGTCCAGCATTTCAAAGGTGTCCCGGGCGCTGTGTCCGATGGCCAGCACCGCCCGGTCGCAGGGAATGACCGTCCCGTCGGCGATTTTCAGTCCGGTCAGGCGTCCGTTCTCCGTACACAGGCCGGTGACCTGCGTGTTGAACCGCACCTCGCCGCCCAGAGAGATGATGCGTTTGCGCAGATTCTGCACCACGGTCAGCAGCACGTCGGTGCCTACGTGGGGCTTGGCGTCATAGAGAATATCCTCCCTTGCCCCAGCCGCCACGAACTGTTCCAGAATCCAGCCGATTCTGGGGTTGTTGACCCCGGTGTTCAGCTTGCCGTCGGAAAACGTTCCCGCGCCGCCCTCGCCGAACTGGACGTTGCTTTTCGTGTCCAGCTCGCCCGTTTGGAAGAATTTTTCCACCTTCTTGTGGCGGGACTCGGCATCCTCTCCCCGTTCCAGCACCAGCGGCTTCCAGCCCGCCAGCGCCAGAATCAGCGCGGCAAACATCCCTCCGGGGCCGAATCCCACCACCACCGGGCGTTTCTCCGGCGAACAGGCGGATTTGGGCGGCTTGTACCGCGTAACCGGGGCGATGGATGCCCGCTTGCAGCCGCTTTGTTTCAGAATTTTCTTTTCGCTGCCATCCACCGTCACGTCGATGGTGTAAATAATACGCACGTTGGGCTTTTTCCGGGCGTCCACACTCCGCCGGACGATCCGCACGCCGCGGATTTTGGAGTTGGGGATGCGCAGCATCCGCGCCGCCTCAAAGGGAAGCTGGTGGGCGCTGTGTTCCGGCGGCAGGGAAATATCGCTCAAACGGATCATGTGTTGTTCCTCCCGGCGCTCTGTCCGGCCAGACGGCCGGAGCTCCACGCCCACTGTAAATTATAGCCGCCGCAGTCGCCGTCAATGTCTAAGACCTCTCCGCAGGCGTAAAGCCCCGGAACGAGGCGGCTTTCCATGATCGTTTCATCAAATTCCGACGTGAGAATGCCCCCCGCCGTCACCTGTGCGCTGTCCATGCCCATAGGTTCGGTCAGATGTACGCTCAGCGCCTTCGCCGCATGGGCGGCCTGACGCAGCTCCTCGTCGGAAAGGTCGGAAACCGCCCCGCCCGCGGAAATCCCCGCCGTCTGGGTCAGCACCCGGCCAAGGCGGTTGTGGAGGATTCCCGTGAACAGCTCCGAGACGGGAAGGTTTGTTGTTCTGCGCCGTTTCAGCTCAGATATCAGGGCGTCTTCCGCCATATCCGGCAGGAAATCCAGCCGGCAAAGCCACTCGCCGCCCCCCTGACAAACGTCCCGGGACACCTCGAAAATCACCGGCCCACTGAGACCGTACTGGGTAAATTGCAGCTCCCCCGTGCTTTCGGAAAACCGCTTTCCGTCGTGTAGAATGACCGCATGGCAGTTGGCACGGACGCCTTTCAGACTCGTAACCGCGTTCCAGCTGCTTTTCAGCTGCACCAGCGCCGGACGCAGCCGGGTGCAACTGTGGCCAAAGCTCCGCAGAATTTGATAGCCGGACATGCTGCCCCCCAGCTTCGTCCCCGCAAGGCCGCCGCAGGCGACGATGAGCCGGTCGCACTTCACCGTCTCGTCCCCGGAAATGATGCGGAAGCCGGAAGCCGCTTTCTTCACTTTTTCCGCTTCAAATCCCAGCTTTACCGTGATATTCGGCTTTTCCAGCGCAAACCGCAGCACATCCACCACGGAATTTGCCTGATCGGAATAGGGGTACACCCGCCCGGAATCCTCCGCCACGGTAAGAAGCCCCAGACTCCGGAACCATTCCAGCGCCGCAGTTGGGGGGAACTTTCCCAGCGCATAGTCGGCAAACCCCGGATTTTCCCCGTGGTAGCCGCCGGATGTCCCGTGGAGATTGGATAAATTGCAGCGCCCGTTGCCGGTGGCCTGAAGCTTGCGCCCCACCCTCGCCTGCCGCTCCATGAGGACGACCTGCCCGCTTTCGTTTTCCGCCGCAGCCAGCGCCGCCGCCATTCCCGACGCCCCCGCGCCGATGATTCCTGTCACCATGTCTGATTCCTTTCCGCCGAAAAGCGCTCCTTTTTCCCTATTATACTCTACCCGCCGCCATCATACAAGAAAAAATTCTTCCCACCCGGCAAAAGTTGTGGTATAGTACCATTGGTGATCGCATGGAACGAAGCAACATTGAAAAAATCGCCCAGTCCGCCGAGGATCGGCTGCTTCTGGCGAAGCTCTGGGACAAAATGAACGCGGGAATGCGGAAGAATATCCCCGCCACCACCTGCTTTCTCTCCCCCCGGGAGCTGGAAATGGCAAAATATCTCTTCGGCGAGCAGGAAAGTCTGCACGCCTTCGGCGGCTACGAGGACGCGGAACGAAAAATGCTGATTTTTCTGCCGGACTATCTGGACGAAGCCAGTCTCTACGGCGAAGACAGCCCCTGCGTGTGTCTGCGCGCCGCGTTCTTTCAGGGGGACAGCCCCAGCCACCGGGACTTTCTGGGGGCGCTGATGGGCGTGGGTGTTGGCCGGGAGACGGTGGGCGATATCTGCGTGGACAAGGGCAGCTGCGACTTTTTCGTCACGGCGGAGATTGCCCCCTATTTATTGCAGAACTTCACCTCCGCCGGACGGACGAAGCTGCATTTGAGCCAAATTCCCCTTTCGGGCGTCCACATCCCGGAGCCGGAAATCAAGGAGATCCGGGACACGCTGGCGTCGTTACGGCTGGACAGCGTCATATCCTCCGGCTTTCGCATCGGGCGTAGTCTCGCCGCCCAGTACGTGACCGCCGGAAAAGCTGCCATTGACGGTCTTCCCTGTGAAAAACCGGACAAGTCCGTCCCGGAGGGCGCGAAAATCTCCGTCCGGGGGCTGGGAAAAATCAAGCTTGCGGCCATCAACGGCCGGACAAAAAAGGACAGAATTTCGGTGGTCATCCACCGGTATGTGTGAGGTTTTACAAGAAATATGAAAATGGACGAGGTGATCGCCAGAATCAACGTTCTGGCAAAGAAAGCAAAAGCCGAGGGTCTGACCCCCGAGGAACTGACGGAGCGGGACAAGCTGCGGCGAATCTACATCGATTCCGTTAAGGCCAATCTGGTAGGTCAGCTGGAAAACACCTACATCATCGGCACCGACGGTGTCAAGCGGAAGGTTGAGAAGAAATCCTGAGCGGCGTGGCTTCGGCCACGCCATTTTTCAAAATTTTTTGAAAAATGCGTGAGGTTTTGCGTGCAAAATCGATCTATAGGGGTGAAGGACAAACTACAAGTGAGGTGACCAAACATGGATGACGGCAAAATCATAGATATGTTCTTCGCCAGAAATGAGGACGCCATCCGGCATACCGATGCCGCCTACGGGCGACGGCTGTATCATCTGGCAGACCGGATCGTGGAAAACGGTCAGGACGCGGAGGAAAGCGTCAGCGATACCTACTTAAAAGCGTGGAACACGATCCCGCCAAAGCGTCCGGAGCATTTCTTTGCGTACATCGCCAAGATCTGCCGGAATTTCGCCCTGAAAAAGGTTGTCTGGAAGAACGCCCAGAAGCGGAAGGCGGAGGTCGTGGCCCTAACCCAGGAAATGGAAAACTGCATTCCGGATACTTACCGGGACAGCGCGTCGGACGCCCGGGAACTGGGGCGGATTCTGGATGCATTTCTGCGGACCCTGACTCCGGACAATCAGATGGTCTTTCTCCGCCGGTACTGGTACGTGGATACCATTGCGGAGATTGCCACCCGGTACGGCATCAGCGAAAGCGCCGTACAGATGCGGCTGAACCGGACGAAGCAAAAGCTTTCGGCATATCTTGCAAAGGAGGGCATTCGCGTATGAACGGAAAGGATATTTTTCGGGGTCTACAGTATATCGGCGACGATCTCATTGAAAACGCGGAAACCGGACAGTTCCCCGCCCAGAATCAGGAAAGTGGGAAGACGCACCGTCCCATCCGCCGTCCGCTGCTGATTGCGGCGCTGATCGCGCTGCTGCTTCTGCTGGTGGGGTGCGCCGTTGTCTACGTGCTGAAACTGGAAAACGTAAAAATCGGAACGGGAACGGAACAGCGGGACTATTCTCTGGTAGACGGGGTATACGTGGAAGACCCCCACACCGTTGACACCACCACCCTGAGCATGGCCGGACTGAAAGGCTCCAACGCCTATAAGGCGTGCGCAGATTTTTACGCCTTCAAAACCAAATACACAGCCGACGGCGAGGAAATGGGCAAAGCGGGCACCCTGCCGGAAGGCTACTGGGACACCTACAGAGATGTCATGGATGCCAAGGCAAAGGAACTGGCGGAACAATATGGCCTGAAACCGGAGGGACAGCGTTTGAAATTCCGCACCACCCGGAACATGTGCGACGCCCTGGGCGTGGAGCGGTTCGCGCGGGACAGTCAGGACGTCAGCGTTGATATCATCGAGGGCTCTTGCGACGATACCGGGAACTTTTATCTGTGGATGAAATTTGTCTTCCCGGAAGATCAGGGCTATGAGGTGACCCAAACCAACGGCGCGCTCTACTGGAACCGGCAGGACACCTTCAGCCGGGATTATGTCACGCTGGAAGACCGGGGCGACTGGGTGGAGCGGAACTACACCACCTCCGCCGGAAATACCGTACTGATTTTGACCTCTCCCAGCCAGGAGCGGGGCTACATTCTCTGCAATCGGGGAGACGCGTTGATGACCGTATGGCTGGACGTGAACCCGGAACTTCTCAGCGAAGACGCCGGTGTGGTATCCGCCGAATATCAGCATATGACGGAGAAGCAGCTGAACATGGTTGCCGACGCTCTGGACTTTGCCATCCAGCCGAACGTCCCCACCCAGGCCGACGTGGACGCCCAGGCCGCGCCGCCTCAGGAAGCGACCCAGAACGGCTACACCCTGAAGCTGAAATCCGTGGAAACCGACGGCTATGTGGCTCAGATTCTTATTGGCATCACCGCCCCGGAGGATATCGTTCTTTCCACAGAGAAGCCTTTGCATTTTGCTAATTGGCGGGGTATGCTTGTTCCTGCCGACGGCTCTGAGGCAGCCTTCGGCCCGGTTAATACTCTCGACGATGGTGACGGAAAGGCCAACACCATAGACGTTCTTCTGACGCAATCCGTCACCGCAAAGAATACGGATGCCCCCTTTGCCGCCGGAAGCACATGGACTCTTTATCTGGTTGACTTGGTTTACAGCAGCACAGATGAAACCCTGACCGAGGGAGAATGGCAATTCCCCATTTCCTTCGGGGCGGATAACTGCGATGATCGGGAGCTTGAGCTGCTCACCAGTCCCATCCTCATGAAAGCCGGCACGGGCTGGCTGCCGGACGGAACGGATGTTGTCATGGAATTCCCGGTTTCCTCCTTCAAACTTCGCAAATTCAGCAGCAAGATCGTGCGGGATACCGCCGCCGAGACCGAGGAACAGCGCGCCGAGTCCTATACGGATTTTTATGGGTGGAATGGTCACTTCATTTGTGTCGTCATGAAAGACGGCACAAGAATTGAACTGTGGGATCAGGAAAATGACAGCGCCATCGATCTTACGCAGGTAGACTATGTTCTCCTCCCCGACGGCACAAAGCTGCCCGTTCCTGAGCAATAACCCAACATAAAAGCGGGGCAGTCTGCAATTCCGGCAGGCTGCCCCGCATCCGCTTCTTTCCGGGACGGTTTTTCCACTTCCCTTTCTCCCAAAAGTCTGCTATACTGTAAGAAACGTACTTTCAGGAGGCAGTATATGGAATTTCTGCCCATTACCAGACGGGAAATGCTCGACCGTGGGTGGGACGTCTGCGATTTTGTGTACATCATCGGCGACGCCTACGTCGATCACCCATCCTTCGGCCACGCCATCATCAGCCGGGTTCTGGAAAGCCACGGCTACAATGTTGGCATCATCTCTCAGCCGGATTGGAAAAATCCCAAATCCATCGACGTTTTCGGCCGTCCCCGGCTGGGGTTTTTGGTCTCCGGCGGCAATATGGACTCTATGGTCAACCACTATTCCGTCACCAAGCACCACCGGAAAACCGATGCCTTCACCCCCGGCGGCGTCATGGGCAAACGCCCGGACTACGCCACTACGGTCTACTGCAACCTTATCCGTCAGACCTACAAGGACGTTCCCATCCTCATCGGCGGTATTGAGGCGAGTCTGCGCCGGCTGGGGCATTACGATTACTGGTCGGACACCATGAAGCGCTCCATTTTACTGGACAGTCAGGCCGACCTGCTCATGTACGGCATGGGGGAAAAGACCATCGTGGAGGTGGCCGACGCCCTGAATTCCGGGCTGGACGTGAAGGACATCACCTACATCGACGGCACGGTGTTCAAAACCAAAGCGCCGGACGACAGTCTGCCCACTATCACCCTGCCCTCCTTTGCCGAGATCAAGGCCGACCGGCGCAGATACGCCGAGAGCTTCAAAATCCAGTACGCCAACTGCGACCCCTTCACCGCCAAGCGGCTGGCGGAGCCCTACGACAATTTCTTCGTGGTGCAGAACCCGCCCCAGAAGCCCCTGACCACAGCGGAAATGGACGCGGTGTACGACCTTCCCTATATGCGCGCCTACCACCCCAGCTACGAAAAGGCGGGGGGCGTCCCCGCCATTGAGGAAGTTAAATTCAGTCTGGTGTCCAACCGGGGCTGCTTCGGCGCCTGCTCCTTCTGCGCTCTGACCTTCCATCAGGGGCGGATCGTCCAGACCCGAAGCCACGAATCCATCCTCCGGGAAGCGGAAATCATGGTGAAGGACAAGGACTTCAAGGGCTATATCCACGACGTCGGCGGCCCCACCGCCAATTTCCGCCACCCGGCCTGCGAAAAGCAGCTGAGTAAGGGTGCCTGCGGCGGGCGGCAGTGCCTGTACCCCACCCCCTGCAAAAATATGAACGCCGACCATTCGGACTATGTTGCCCTGCTGCGTAAGCTGCGGAAGCTCCCCGGCGTCAAAAAGGTGTTCGTCCGCAGCGGCATCCGCTTCGACTATCTGCTGGCGGACAAGAAGGACACCTTTTTCCGGGAGCTGGTGCAGTACCACATTTCCGGTCAGCTGAAAGTCGCCCCGGAGCATGTGTCCGACGCGGTTCTCGCCCGGATGGGCAAGCCCAAAAACGCGGTGTACAACCAGTTTGTGGAAAAATATTTTGCCCTGAACCGGCAGTACGGCATGAATCAGTATCTCGTCCCCTACCTCATGTCCAGCCATCCCGGCTCGACACTCAAGGAGGCCGTAGAGCTGGCCGAGTACATCCGGGACATGGGCTACAATCCGGAGCAGGTGCAGGACTTTTACCCCACCCCCTCCACGCTGTCCACCGTCATGTACTGCACCGGCCTTGACCCCCGCACCATGGAGCGGGTCTACGTCCCCACCGACCCCCACGAAAAAGCCATGCAGCGGGCGCTGATCCAGTACCGCGACCCGAAAAACTACGCCCTCGTGCGGGAAGCGCTGGTGAAGGCGCACCGGGAGGATTTGATCGGTTCCGGAGCAAAGTGTCTCATCCGTTCCGCGCCGCCCCGTCCCGTGCGAAAAAAGCCGGGACAGTCAAACGGAAAACGCAAGCCGTCCAAGTAAAGAAACACGCTGCCACTCAGGTCATCCCAAGTGGCAGCGCTTTTTTACTTTCTTTTATACAGGCACATTTCGTAGGCAATGCCGTTTTCCTCACCGGATTGCAGCGTTTCCGCCAGATACCAGTCCTTATCCTCGTCCAGATTGGGGAAAAAGGTGTCGGATTCCGGCGTCACATGCACCTTTGTGACGTAAGCGGTGTCGCAGAAGGGCAGCATCTGCCGGTAAACGCTCCCGCCGCCGATGACGAAGCAGCGCTCAGCGGTGCGGGAAAGTGCCGCCGCATCTTCGGCGCTGCCGCAGACGGTAAAGCCGGGAAGCACCGTCACGCTTCTGCTCAGCGCCACATTGACCCGCCCCGGAAGGGGCTGTTTTCCCGGGAAATCCTCGATGGTGCGTCTGCCCGCAATTACCATTGCCCCCCGGGTGGTCACCCGGAAAAATTTCCGGTCGGCTGACAGGGCGACGGGCTGCGTCCCGTCCCGGCCGATTCCCCAGTCGTCGTAAACTGCAACGATCAGTTCCATCGTCCCACCT
Organism: Firmicutes bacterium CAG:110; assembly: GCA_000434635.1. GTDB lineage: Bacteria > Bacillota > Clostridia > Oscillospirales > Oscillospiraceae > Faecousia. The sequence continues at coordinate 10,190 of HF988149.1, forward strand.
CAGATCGCCATGGGGATTTCAAAGTTAAAGGGGTGGAACTGATAGTTTTCCATGGAGAAGCTGTCCTTGGTAAAGGCGTAGAAATCGGTGATGCTCTCATCCATCCGGAAGGTGGGCGTGGGGTATCCGTCCAATTCCAGCATGGCCTTGACAGCGGGAATGTGCCGGTCGTAAATGTGGCAGTCGGCGATGACGTGAACCAGCTCGCCCACCTTTAACCCCGCCACCTGCGCCATCATGTGGGTCAGCACGGCGTACTGCACCACATTCCAGTTGTTGGCCGTAAGCATATCCTGAGAGCGCTGGTTGAGAATGGCGTTCAGGGTGTCGCCGGTAACATTGAATGTCATGGAGTAGGCACAGGGATAGAGGTTCATCTCGTGCAGGTCTTCAAAATTGTAGATGTTCGTCAGAATCCGGCGGGAGGCGGGGTTGTGCTTCAGGTCGTAGATCACCCGGTCAACCTGATCGAACATGCCCTCCTTGTACTGGTGCTTGATGCCCAGCTGGTAGCCGTAAGCCTTGCCGATGGTGCCGTCCTCCCCCACCCATTCGTCCCAGACGTGGCTGCCCAGATCCGCGACGCGGTTGGACTTTTTCTGCCATATCCAGAGAAGCTCGTCCACGGCGCTTTTCCAATAGGTGCGCCGCAAGGTCATAATGGGGAATTCCTCGGCTAAGTTGTAGCGGTTCACCACGCCGAATTTCTTGATGGTATGCGCCGGTGTCCCGTCCGCCCAGTGGGGACGGACTTCCAGATTTTCGTCGGAGAAGCCGTTTTCCAGAATGTCCCGGCACGTTTTCTTATACAACTCGTCAGCATAGCTCATGTTGGATTCCTCCCGATTTCTGTTGGGAGTATCATATCACAATCCCGCCCCACTGGCAAGAAAAATCTCCCCGCGGTTTCCCGC
>HF988149.1:11122-12051 GCA_000434635.1 Firmicutes bacterium CAG:110
CGGTTTCCCGCGGGGAGATTCTGGATACTGTCTTACAGCAGATTGCCGGTGCTGACCCAGCCCAGATCGGTGCGGGCCATGTCGCCAACATATTCGTAAATGTCGATGACGGACATTCTGGAATAGGTGCCTGCGACGGAGGACGCGGCGTTATCCGTGTAGATGATGGTGTTGTCATTGTACACCACCCGGGCGTCGATGGCGCTGCCGCTGGCGGGAGTCAGGTCAACGTAGTACAGGTAGACCCAGCCTGCGTCGCAGCGACCCCATGCCATATCCTCGGAGATCTTGGTCTCGTAGATCACCAGGTTGGCGCCCTTCTTCAATGTGGTAGCCTTCTTGGCGCCGGTAGAGGCGGTAACGCGGACATTCAGAGACTCGGTGTTGATGACCTTGCCGGTGTACTTGTAGCCGCCCTTGTTGTTCACGAAGCCGCCGTCGCCGGTGTTGCCGGTGCTGCCGATGGTGGGCGCGGAGGGAGTTGTCGGAGTCGTAGGCTCTTCCTTCTTCTCGTACAGAGCACCCTCGGACATGTAGCTCAGGTCGCAGTAGCCCACGATGCCGTCGCTGGTTTCCACACGACCCCAGACGGTGAGGGTTCTGGTGCCGGAATCCTTGACGATCTCCAGCTTGGTCACGGGAACCTGATCGCCCTTCTTCAGCTTGCCAAGGCTCGTATAGCTGGTTCCGGCGTTTTCACGCACATTCAGCTCGGATGCGCCGGTCAGGGTGTGAACCTTCTCGTCAAGCGCGTTCAGGGTGATGTTCGTATCCGGATCCTTAATCCAGCCGTCGTTGATACGCGCCCAGTAAGAGGTCTGCTTCACAACGGTCTCGATATCGTTGTTCTCATTCTTCTTATCCGTCTTGTCGCCCTCGTAAATTTCCAGGGTAACAGCCGTCAGCTCATGGATGGTGATGTTCTCGCC
>HF988149.1:12091-23559 GCA_000434635.1 Firmicutes bacterium CAG:110
AACGAACCTTATTCTCAGACTCTGCCAGGTTCGGATTGGGCGTCTTGTAAACGGTGGTATCGGCCTTGACAGAGCCGGTATAGACAGCGGTGGTAGTGGTTCTCTCAACCTCGTCGAAGGAGCTAACCCCGGTACCCTTGTTTCCGCCGCTGTTATTACTGTTGTTTCCGGGAATCTCGTCGTAGGAGATCATGGTGACATAGTCCATGCAGATCCAGCCCTGCTTCACACGGCCCCACTTGGCGGCGCCGACGAGCTTGACCTCCAGGATGGTCACTTCCGTGCCGTTGAGAATCTTGCCCACGATGGCGTTGGCGATGCCTGCGCCGCTGCGGACATTTACGCCGGCGTAGGTGTTGGCAATGATGCCCTTGCCGGTGCCGTCCGTCTTCTGGGTCGTACCGGTGCCGCCGGTGCTGCCGGTGCTGCCGGTGCCGGACTCCACGACGCCCATCTTGACCTCCAGATACTGGCTGTAAATCCAGCTGTCGGTCTCCTTGTTGTTGTCAACGTCGAAGTCGATCTTGTACCAGCCATCCTTCTCTTCCAGAACGGCCACCTTGGTACCGCGGTTGATGCTGCCCAGAACCTGGCCGTACAGAGCGCCGGTCATACGGACACGGACGGAATCCGCGTTCACAACGGTGCCGGTGCCGATAGCGCCCTTGGTGCCGCCGTCAATGGTGATCTTGGAGGAACGCTTGACATAGTTGGAAGCCAGGTTAATCCAGCCGTCATAGTTAACGCCGCCGGAGGTGTAGCCCTCAATCCTGCCCCAGATTTCCTCGTTGGCCAGACTGATTTCATGAACCTCCACTTCCACGCCCTTGGTGAGCTTGAATACGAACTGATTCTGACTGCCGGCCGCATCTCGGATGTTCAGCGTATCGCTGACAACCGTGAACTTGGTCGGGACAAGGTTAAAGTTATTGTAGGTCACCCAGCCGGACTTGGCAATCACGTTGGTCTTACCGTTCTTGTCAGTCTCCTTGACCGTCCAGTGTGCCTTCACCCAGATCAGGCCGTCAGCAACTGCCGCGTTGGTGATCTTAAGGCCCGTCGTACCGGCCTTGATGGTATCGCTGTCAATGGAATTGGTAGAAGGCTCCGCATAGGTCTTGAGATCAGCGCCGGAGTTCACCATAGTGACCTCGAAAGCGTAATCCAGAACACCCTGATCGGAAACATTCTTATCGGTGAGCATCTTTACGCTGGTGTAAGTCAGGCAGATCCAGCCGGAGGAGGTGCGACCCCAACGGTGACCGTTGACAGTACGGATCTCATAGATGTTGACCGTGGTATCCTTCGCAAAGCCGCCGACGATCTTGTTGTCCACACCGGGATCGCTGCGGGCGTTCAGATAGCCGTTGTAGGTAACGGTAGCGGTGGCAATGGGAGTGGTGTTGTTGGCGTCACTGGGAGCGGAGCCGTCATAGACGGTGCTCCAGTCGGTGTACATCAGGGCGACCCAGCCCACGGCCACGCCGTTTTCTTCCACCTGACCCCAGGTTTTGGCTTCGTTGGTAGCGATGATCTTCAGCTTCGTACCGGCGGTGTAGACACCGTTCTTGGCGCTGGAAGCGCTGTCACTGGCACGTCTGTTGACATAGGCGTTGGTGACCGTGACGGTCACATCGATCTTGCCGCCGGTGTAATCGCTATTGCCGCTGTCGCTCTGCCCGGAAGACTTAAGCAGAACCCATCCATCTCCGGCTGCAGACAGCTTGCACCATCTGTTGCCATCGTCATCGATAAAGTCCTTGATTGCGGTAACGGTGGCAGTGTCTTTCTTGATGGTGCGGAAAGGCTTCACGTTCTTCTTGGTGGGAACGGGGTAGACATCCAGAGAAACCAGCTGGGACACCTTCAATGTCTCATTGATGCTATGCACATAGCTCGCACTGTCAACGCTGTTGGCTGTCAGAGAGGTATCCTGCCAGGCAGCCCACAGCTCTTTGCCGTTGCAGCTTGCCGTCAGAGCGGGAACCCGTTCGCCACCCTCTTTTGCGGTATACCAGCCTATGAACTTGAAGCCGGTGCGGGTGGGGGAAGGAATATGAGCAGAGGTTTTCGTCGTGTCAAAGAGTACGCTGTAGGCGCCCGTTCCGTTCTGCGGAAGGGTGCCGACGTTGGGATTGTATGTAACGGTGCCGAAGCTGCTGGGCGTTACATCGGAATAAACCCCGTTCTTGTACATATTGACTTCGATCTTTCTGCGGCGGAAATCATCCTGATTGCCCGCCCAGTCGCTCATGGCCTTCAGCAGGTCATTGGTGCTGGCCTTGCTGACGATGGCGCTCTTGACAACGCCGCTGCCGCTCATCCAGGAATCGCCCACGTCGAAGGTGAACAGAACCAGAGCGTCATGCTGGCACTGGGACAGCGTCAGGCTGTTGGAGGAAGCAAAGGCGTTGACCTTCGCGTCCAGATCCAGAATCAGCTTGCGCAGAGCCTGGTCAGCCTGCGCCTGGGTGACGGAGTGCTTGCCTGCATCAGTGCTGTTCTCAACTTGTCCGTTCTTATACGTCGTCTTATGCTTCTCAGAGCAGATCGTACCGTAACCAATGCGGAATTCATTGGTGCCGGTTACCTGATAGCACGCACTCTTAAAAATAGCCAGTTTCTTCATGATCGTGATCGCAGCCTCACTGGTCTTCAGCGAAGCAGCAGACGCGGTCAGAGCGGTGACAGGCACCAGACTGACCAGCATGATCAGAGTTAATAATACACACACAATTCTCTTTTTCATAGCTACTTACTCCTTTGCTCTTATGTAAGTAGCCATATTATAACAGAGGTGTTTACAAATTGCAACCCCTTTTTTTGAAAAAATTACATTTTTGTTACAGTTTGTTTTACCAAAAAGCTTCCCCTTCTCTTTTCTTCCCGTATTGTATACCGTTTCTGTCATAAATCCTGAAAAAACGCCGCTTATTACCGCAGAAAATGTCATTCTTTTTTCCTGCCTGTCAGGTTTTCTCCGTTGACATTCTCCTTTTCCGCTGATATACTCAAAAAAGGAACCTCTGATGAAATCGGCGAGAGCTGGCGGCAGAAGATTTTGGCTCAGCCGAAAGTTCTGGAAGCGGCGGAATACTTTGTGTACCCGCAAGGGGTATGCCGCATCCGTAAGCCAGCTTACGCTGGCAACGGCTGCGCTATATTTCCCGCTTTCAGAACTGCACGGATGAGGCAGAAGATTCGCCGCCCAGCCGAAGACGATTTATTCAGAGGTTCCAAAAGTCATCGGGAGGGATTTCATGGACGGCAAGAAGGCGCTGATCGGCATGTCGGGGGGCGTGGACAGCTCCGTGGCGGCGCTGCTGATGCTCCGCGCGGGTTACGAGTGCATCGGCGCGACCATGCGGCTGTACGACAATGATATGATCGGTCTGGAAAAAGGACACACCTGCTGTAGTCTGGACGACGTGGAGGACGCCCGCAGTGTGGCCAGACGTCTGGGAATTCCCCACTACGTGTTCAACTTCAAGGACGATTTCGAGCGGCAGGTCATCCGGAAATTTGTCAGCTGCTACGAATGCGGCGGCACTCCCAACCCCTGTATCGACTGCAACCGGTATCTGAAATTCGACCGGCTCCTCCGCCGCGCTCTGGAGCTGGGGTGCGACTGCGTGGTATCCGGGCATTACGCGCAAGTAAGGAAGTCCGGCGACCGATACCTATTATATAAGGCGGCGGATAAGGCCAAAGATCAGACGTACTTTCTCGCCTGTTTAAATCAGGAGCAGCTTTCCCGGATTCAGTTCCCTCTCGGCGGTCTGACCAAGCAGGAGGCGCGTGCCATTGCAGAAGAAAACGGCTTTATCAACGCCCGGAAGCACGACTCTCAGGACATCTGCTTCGTGCCGGATGGTGACTACCCGGCTTTTCTGGAACGCTACACCGGCAAACACTACCCCGCCGGGGATTTTCTGGACGAAAGCGGCCGCGTGGTCGGCAAGCACCGGGGCGCGGTGTGCTACACGCTGGGACAGCGCAAGGGGCTGGGTCTGGCCATGGGCGCGCCGGTGTACGTCTGCGGAAAGGATATGGAGAAGAACACCGTCACGGTTGGGCCGAATGAGGCGCTGTTTTCCTCCGCGCTGCGGGGAAACAACTGGGTCTGGTATCCCTTCCCTGAACTGACCGAGCCTGTTAAAGTGACGGTCAAGACCCGCCACAGCCAGACGGAACAGCCCGGAACCATTTACCCCGAAGCGGGCGGCTTTGCCCGGGTGGAATTCGACATCCCCCAGCGTGCCGTCACCCCCGGTCAGGCGGTGGTGGTGTATCAGGGCGACCTGGTGGTCGGCGGAGGCACCATCACGGAAGCAATCCGATAAAGTTTACGCTGCCATCCCCGATTGGGAGATGGCAGCGTATTTGTTATTTTTTGTGCTTCTTGTCGGGTCTGTAGACGCTCCATGCCAGCCCGCCGAAAACGGCGGCGCAGGCGAGGCTGATCTTCCAGCCAAGGCTGAACGCGGCGTTGTGATACATCAGGCGAACGTTGTGGACGCCCTTCGTCAGATTCACGGCCACCATGCAGTCCCCCACCAGTTTGATCTCGGCAGGCTTGCCGTCCACCTTGACGCTCCAGTTTCCGTTTTGCGGAACGGAGGTATACAGCAGGCCGTCCCGGTCGCAGTCGATGGTTCCCTCCACCAGCGTGGAGCGGAACTTCGTCAGATTCAGCTGGGACGCCGACAGAATTTCATAGCCCCGCGCGAACCGCTCCCCGTTGAGAACGGCGGCGCTGACAGTCATGGTGCTGCTCTCGTCCTTGTCGCACTCGATGCGGATGTCCACCGTATCTCCGGTCTTCACATCACCCACCGCGATCATCTGGGACAGGCTGATGGTCTCCTTGTAAAGCTCCACGCCATTGACGCTGACGTAGAAATCGTTCCGCTTGGGCAGATTCAGGTGGACGCACACAAAGCCGTCCCGGTCGGCGGTGTAGGTATAGGTCACGTTCGCGCCGGAAACACAGTCGGAATACTTGCAGTAGCCGGTGGAATTGCTTTCCGTGATGTTCGCACCGTTACCGGTGATGGTCAGATTCTCGCCCTGAAGCTTGTGCCAGACCTCCTCGTCAATGCCCGTGGCGGCAGTGAACAGGTCGTTCTGGAACTGGAACGTTCCGCTGCTGGCGGAAAAGTCCAGTTCCGCCAGCGCCGGCTCCGTCAGGAAGCCCAGCGGCAGATACGCGGTATTGACCAGCAGGGACGCCACGCCGAAGCGGTTCACCTCGTCAAAATAGGTGCTGGACTTGTCCTTCCCGTCCCGCTCAATCATATACTTGATGCCCAGAAACAGGTTCGCCACCGGGGAGCTTTCCTCGAAGCAGTAGCGGTTATAGGTGTTCTTCGCGCCGTAGCCCAGCGCCCGCATGAACTCCGTGACTTTGACATTGGCGGAACTGGTAAAGGCGGAAATGCCGTTGTAGCCGTTGAGGGCACCGTCGTTCAGGGTCTGGGAATGGGTGGTCTCCGCCCGGAAAAAGAGGTTATCGTCCTCCCGCTCGTACATATAGCGGATGACGGAGGCAGTGTAGGTGGTTCCCTTTGGATAATTGGACACACCCGTACCCGTGAAATACAGTCCAAAGCACACCAGCGTGGAGATCAACTCCACGCCCATGACGGACAGCGCCAATATCCGAATCCGGGCACGCTGACGGTTCCGCTTGGCGCGGGCGCGCATTTTCTGACGCTCCGTGGTTCCCTCCGGCACTTCCAGCTGACCGTAGAGCATGACGGTGAGATACAGCACCAGAAAAATCAGATTATATATAAAGTAGAGAGGGATTTGCAGCGTCAGGCTGCCCAGCTCCAGCGGCACGGTCTCGAACAGCTCATTGGAGCAGGCCAGCACCCCCGCAGTCAGCACCCCGGCGATCACGATCTGCACCGGGCGGAACTTCCTGCGCATCAGCCATGCGCGGTAGGCCATGTACAGCACCACGAAGCTGTACAGGAAGCTGAACCGATAGGGGATCATATTGGTAAAATGGAAGCCGTGCCAGATGAAATCCAGCTGCCGGATGATGAAGCTCACGTTGAAAAACAGCAGCAGGATCACGGCGCAGCACTTGTCCCTGCGCTTGATGTCCTTCGCCATCAGGTACAGGAACATCAGCAGGATGCTGAAAATGCCGCAGTAAAGATTGGGCAATCCTTCCTTGAAGGTCGGCTCGATGCTGCCGCCCATGTTCCCCGCCACCTGCCGCATGGCGTCCAGAAGCCCCTTGATTGTGTTTTCCTTGGCGATGTTCAGCCGGAAACCGGTTGGGAAATTGTTCACGCTGGACTGGGTAGTCTGCAGGGCCGACAGCGCCGGGAAAGTCAGAATGGCAGTCATTCCCAGCGCCAGCAGGGAAAACAGGGCGATTCTCCCAAAATCCGCAAACAGCTTCTTCCACCCGCCCCAGCGGCAGATCTCATACACGAAAAACAGCAGGAAAACGAAAATGCAGGTAAAGAACCCGATATAATAATTGGAATAGACGGACAGAAACAGCGTGATCGTATAGAGGAAAAACTTTTTCTCCTTCAGCAGGCACACCGTCCCCAGCGCCACCAGAGGCAGCAGGGCGAAGGTGTCCAGCCACATCACGTTCCACTGGTACCCCAGCGCCCAGGCGCACAGCCCGTAAAAACCGCCGAACACCGCAATGGACGCATCGTTCTTGCCGAACAGCTTTTTCAGGAAAATGGCAAAAAACATCCCCGCGAATCCCAGCTTCACCGGCACCAGCAGAGAGAAAAACTCCAGCAGCCAGCCCTCCGGCACCAGAACGCTGAGCAGGTTCAGCGGCGACGCCAGATAATAGGAGATCAGCCCCAGATAATCCATCCCCATGCCGATGCTCCATGTGTACAGCAGCCCGCTCCCGCTGCGAAGAGCGCGGCGGAACGCCACGAAGAAGGGATAATACTGGTGGTACATATCCGAATACAGCATGGAATACTTGCCGAACGGCTCGTATTGGCTGATAAGCATGACAAACAGCATTCCCATGCAGGGAATGGCAAAGGCCAACGCCGTATAATTCCAATGAAATTTTCTGCCGGTTCGCTTCACAGGGACTCCCCCTCAACAATCTGAATCGTAAAGTGTATTGTACCACGAATTTTCTCAAGGGTAAAGCACCCTGATGATTTATTTTCCCGTACAAAGAAATTCTTAAACAGAAAATCGTCCCGCCGCTTTGATGGGCAGTCATAAAACAGCGAATGGAGCGTATCGGTACAGATACGCTCCATTTCTCGCGCCAAAATGCGTACACCCCCTTGGCTTGCCCTTTGGGCGAGCTGTCACCGTAGGTGACTGAGAGGGTCTTGCACCCTATTATACCCTCTCCGTCCTCGCTTCGCTCGGCCACCTCTCCCATAGGGAGAGGCAAGAGAGGTGCGATGCAAAGATAAAAATTATGCCCGCTGCGCATTAAATGATACAAGAACAGGCACAGCTGGTTAACCCACTGTGCCTGTTAACTGTCCAATGCAGCCTACTTGGGGCAGCAGTCCTTATCGATCATCAAGATCATCGTCGTCATCATTGTCACCGGTGGTTGCAATCTCACCGTAGCGGACCCGGCGCTTCAGCTTCATCTCCTCCACCTGCTTGTGGATCAGTTCCTTGACAAAGAGCGGATCCTTCACGTTTTTCAGCACCAGCGTGGGCGTGGTTCTGTCGGAGGACAGCACCGTGACCGTTCCCACGCCGAACAGGCGCTGCCACAGATTGCGTCTGGTATCGATGTCCCGCACCCGGTAAAGAAGAATATCGTCATCCCGGATGTTCAGGAATCCCTGGGACAGGAACAGCCGATCCTCGGACAACTGATAGCGGGTAAAGGACAGGGGCATCCCCAGATGACGCTTGCGGTCTTTCCAAAGGTATTCAATGGTAATGGACACTGTGCATTCCTCCCTTTTTCTTTAGTTTACCTCTGCAAACGGGGAATGTCAAGAAAGGAATGCCGGAACGCCCACATTTTCGCCTACAGAATCAAACAGATCAGCCCCGTCGCGCCCTCGTTGACGATTCTTGTCAGTGTTCCCCGGAACTTGCCCCTGACTTCCTCCGGCATTCCCAGCAGCTTCGTGGTCAGCCCCTCCTGAATCAGGTCGTACACGGATTTTCCGAAAATGTTGCTCTGCCACAGCTTTTCCGGGTCTTCGCCCATGAGGGAATTGACCAGATCCTGAGACTGCTTTTCGTCTCCCACCATGGGGTTGATCTCCGTGTCAATGTCCACACGTACCATGTGAATGGAGGGCGCGCCCGCTTTCAGCTTCACGCCGTAAGCGCCGCCCTTGCGGATGATCTCCGGCGTTTCCAGCTTCATTTCCTCTGCCGCGGGCATCACCACGCCGTAGCCCGTCGCCCGGACGGCGGAAAGGGCATCGGAGATCTTGTCGTATTCCTGCTTGATTTGGGACAGCTCGGTGAGCAGCTGCAGCAGCTGGGCGTCGCTGCGGATGGGCATTCCCGCCCGGGCGCTCAGGATCTCGTAGAACAGCGCCTCCGGGAACACGATGGCGCAGATCACGCTGCCGCTGCCCAAATCCACACTGCGCAGGCTGTAGTCCTGCACCTGGGGCAGCTCCCGCAGTCCGGCCAGCACCCCTTCCGCCTGACCCAGCGTGTGAATTTCCTCGGCCATTTGGAGAAGCGCCTGATACAGCGCCGCCTTCACGGGATGCTCCGGCTCCAGCGCGTCCATCCACCGGGGGAGATGCACCCGCAGCTCGCTCATGGGGAAGGTGTACAGCAGCGCCTTCATGAGTTTTCCGATACCCTCGGCGTCCAGCGCCTGACAGTCCGCCACGATGGGCTCCAGAGCGAAGGTGTTTTGCAGATACGCCTTTACCGTCCCCGCCGCCTCCCCCGCCGGGTTGCGGGAGTTGACGATCACGAGGAAGGGCTTTCCCGTTTTCTGCATGTCGGTGATGGCCCGTTTTTCCGCCTGTACGTAATCCTCCCGGGGAATTTCCGTAATGGTGCCGTCGGTGGTCACCACAATGCCGATGGAGCAGTGCCCCTCCATGACCTTTTTCGTCCCCAGCTCCGCCGCTTCCGTCATGGGAATCTCGTGGTCGTACCATGGGGTGGTCACCATCCGGGGAACGCCGTCTTCCTCCGCGCCCACCGCGCCGTCCACCATGTAGCCCACGGAGTCGATCAGCCGCACCCGCAGCTTCGTCACGCCGTCGGGGGAAATCTCCACCGCTTCCTCGGGGACGAACTTCGGCTCCGAGGTCATGATGGTCTTCCCGGAGCCGCTCTGGGGCAGCTCATCTCTGGCGCGCTCCTTGCGATAGGGGTCGGAGATGCCGGGAATCACCAGCTCCTCCATGATCCGTTTGATGAGGGTCGATTTTCCGGTACGCACCGGCCCGACCACGCCCACATAAATATTGCCGCCGGTTCTGGCAGCAATGTCCGCATAAATTTGATCCATAGCCAGCCTCCTTCTCGGCAGGAGAAAGGCTCCTGCCATGGGTTTGGAACAGAGTATGTCCCGAGAAGAATAAAAATGCTTCGGCCACTGGAATTTCTGATTGCGGAATTTTGTTGTTATGTCAACCGGCAATGTCAAAAAAATGCCGCCTTATAAAAAAGCGGCTTCTGACTGCCCTGATTCAAAGGCATTGGTCGTCCGGCGAGGGGACATATTCCAATATCTCGTCCACCTTGCAGCCGAGGATCCGGCACAGATCGTTCAGGGTCGTGGTGGTGATCGGCTTGTTTTTGCGCAGCTTGTCGATGGTGGAGCTGGATATATGATGATCTTTTATGAGCGTATACGTGGTTTTAGACGATTTTTTCAGGGTTTTCCAGAAGGGGTCGTAAACAATCACACTATTGCGTCTCCTTTTTTTGGTTACGGTTTCCAGTTGCGGTTTTTTTATTCTAGATTATAAATTTTTTCTTGACTATAGTCGTTAAAAAGACTATAATGTTCATGGGTAGGTGAAAATATACACCACTCGTCCCAAAATTTACTCCAATGGAGGTTGAAAACAATGAAAAAACTGTTCGCACTGCTGCTGGTTCTGGTCATGGTCATTGCCCTAGTCCCCACAGCAGTAGCCGCCACCGAAGCGGAAGGCACCCCCTCCGCCGTGGCGGGTCAGGAAACTCCCGGCGACTCTAAGGGCGACGAAAACCCCGAGAATCCCGAAAACCCTGAGAACCCCGAGAATCCTCAGAATCCCGAAAATCCCCAGAATCCCGAAAATCCTCAGAATCCCGAAAATTCCCACAAAGGTCACATGGCTACTTGGAAGATTGACACAGCTTCGCATACCTGGTATTGCCTTTCCTGCAACGTGGCAATAAACGCGGCTGAACCCCACTCCTATAACCCCACCACGCACAGATGCACCGTATGTGGTATACCGGATTCAAATTATTGTAATCATACAGATACCAAGTATGTATCTGCCGGAAGCGAAGGTCACATCCAGTACTGCACCAACTGTTCGGCTCGCCTGAGTAGCGTGGAACCCCATCACGCGGTAGGAAACGAATGCGATTTGTGCGGCTATGACGGATTGGGTTGCAGCCATGAACATACAAGATGGGATCACAACAGCGAATGGCACGGTCTCTTCTGCCTCGATTGCAGCAACTGCATTAAAGAGGGGAACCATGTCGGTATGGACGATGGTGTCTGTGATGAGTGCGGATACGGCGCATCAGACCCGAATCATTGCGATCATAAGAATGTAGACTACATACCTGCCGGAAGCGAAGGTCACATCCAGTACTGCACCAACTGTTCGGCTCGCCTGAGTGATATAGAACCCCACCACAGAGTTGGAGACGTATGCGATCTGTGCGGCTATGACAAATTTAATTGTACCCACGAACATACGACCTGGGGCTACAACGATGAATATCACCATCTCACCTGTGATGACTGCGATGACATTATCGACAGCGGCGAGCATGTCGGTATGGGTGACGGCATCTGCGACAAGTGCGGCTACAATGTAAATACGACGCACCATTTCCCGCCCAATTCTCACAACTGCTCTGACCCCGGCTGCGGTTATCGGTCTTTCTGTTCGGACGAGGACGGTGACTGCAAATGCGATATCTGCGGCACCGAGGTGCATGATTGGGCCATCTGCAAGGATTTAGACGACAATTCCCATGAGTGGTTTTGCTCCAAATGCAAAAAGTCCCTCGGAAAAGCGCCTCATGTTGACATTGACGATGGCGGAGACGGCAAGTGCGACGGCTGCGGTCACAAGATGTCCGGCACCACCGGCGGCGGCACTACCGGCGGCAAGGAGAACACCGGCCTTGACAAAGTTCCCAAGACCGGCGACGTGATGGCTCCCGTGGCCATTCTTTCCGGCCTGATGAGCGTTGCGGCTATTTTCACCAGGAAGCGCTTCTTCTAAAGAATCTCTAACCCCAACCACGGCGGTGACGGTACTCCCGTC
>HF988149.1:23590-40943 GCA_000434635.1 Firmicutes bacterium CAG:110
CGTCACCGCCTTTTTCAGAGGATGATTTACCATGACCAACCAAAACAATGGGAAATACCTCCCCCGAAACCGAAAGGGGCGGAAAAATTCTCCCGTTTCCCGAATTCTTCTCGTTGTCGCGCTGGTGTCGGCGCTGATTTTCGGCGTGACGGTGTTCTCCGCTCTCCGCAACCGGATTGCCCTGAAGCGGATGTCCGCGGAGACCGCCCGGGAAACCACGCCAATCTCCACCTCCGCCCCGGCGGAGACGACCGTTCCCACCCAAGCCACCGTCCCGCCCACCACCGCCGCCACCGTGCCGCCCACAGAGCCGCGGGAAATCCTTCCCCGCTTTCTGGAGCTGTACCAGAAAAATCCCGATCTTGCGGGCTGGCTTACCATTCCGGGAACCAGAATCGACTACCCCGTCATGTACTCCCCCGACGAACCGGAGCGGTATCTCCACGCCAATTTTGACGCTGCCTACAGTTTTGCCGGGCTTCCCTTCCTCGACGCGGCCTGTGATACAGAAAGCGGCAACCGCATCATCTATGCCCACAACATGCTGGACGGCAGCATGTTCCGCACGCTGCTGAAATACCAGCAGAAGGATTTCTGGCAGCGCAATCCGGTGATTTCCTTCAACACCCTTTACGAAGAACAGGAATATGAGGTCGTGGCCGCCTTTTACGACAAGGTCTACAAAAAGAGCGACACAAATTTCAAATTCTACCAGTTTTATGACACCTCTGACCAGAGCAGCTTCGACGAGGCCATGGCCTATTATCGGGAACACGCGCTCTACGACACCGGCGTCACCGCCCAGTGCGGCGACCTGTTTCTTACTTTGGTCACCTGCGCCTACCAGACGGAGAACGGCCGGTTCGTGGTCGTCGCCCGAAAAAAGTGACCGTCCCTCCGCGCCTCGGCCGTTCGGGAGAAATACCCGCGAAAACATATGTTTTTTATGAAAAAATCATTTGACAAATGACGCAAAAGCCTATATAATATCTAGGCACGACTGTGAGAAGGGGGGAAAGTATGCTGCTGGGGCTTTCCAAAATCATTGACAGTCCGGGCGCGTCAGTCACCTTTTCCACAACCGTTGACCTGAGTGATCTTTGTTACGGTGTCAGCTACCCTGTGTCCGAGCCGGTCGCGGCAGAGGGCACGGTGCGGAACACCGCGGGTGTTCTCGTGATGACCAGTGAGATCTCCACCTGCATCCACGGCACCTGCGACCGATGCGCCAGAGATTTTAGCCGGGAAGTCCGCTTCCCCATCGATGTGGTTCTGGTGACGGAATTGGCCGACGAAGAGAACGAAGACGAGTGGGTATTCCCTCTGGAGGGAGACAGCGCCGATCTGGACGATATTGTACGGACGGTTTTCGTCCTGAGTCTGGATTCCAAGCTGCTGTGCAAGGAGGACTGCAAAGGTATTTGCCAGCGCTGCGGCAAAAACCTGAACGACGGCCCCTGCAGCTGCCAGAAGGAGCTTGATCCCCGATTTGCTGCTTTGAAGCAGCTTCTTGAGAAGTAAGTCCAAAATGAATGCTGTAAAAAGCAGTTTGACCAAGGAGGTGTCACCATGGCTGTTCCTAAGTGTAAAGTGTCCAAGGCCCGCCGCGATAAGCGCCGTGGCTCCAACTGGAAGCTGTCCGCTCCCAGCGTAGCGGTTTGCCCCAAGTGCGGCGAGCCCGTCATGCCCCACAGAGCCTGCAAGGCTTGCGGTACCTACAATGGCCGTCAGGTCGTGGCTGTCGAGGCTGAGTAAGCCAAAAAGCGGAAAGCAGAGGAAGGTGCGTCGCGCCTTCCTCTTTTTCCATGCTATTTTGCGTGTTCCAAAAGCAATATTCACCAAAATCGCTCTGTTAAATTTGTATGAATCCACTTTTTTGCATTGCTTTTGCAGGAAAGATGTGTCATAATAAACTGGATAATCCGTCATATGGAAAGGAAGTGTTACCATGGCAAAACCTCTGGTCGCCATTGTCGGGCGGCCCAATGTGGGCAAATCCATGCTTTTCAATAAACTCACAGGGCAGCGCACCTCCATCGTAGAGGACACCCCCGGCGTCACCCGGGACAGAATTTACGGCAGCTGCGAATGGTGCGGGCGCACCTTCTCCCTGGTGGACACCGGCGGCATCGAGCCGGGTACGGACAGCGAAATGCTCAAATTCATGCGCCGGCAGGCGGAGATCGGCATTGAGCGCAGGCGGAGATCGGCATTGAGCTGGCCGACGCCATCATCATGGTGGTAGACGTGCATTCCGGCGTCACCGCCGCCGATCAGGACGTGGCCACCATGCTGCGCAAATCCGGCAAGCCCATTGCGCTCGCCGTGAACAAGTGCGACTCCGTCGGCCCCGTGAATCCCGATGTGTACGAATTCTACAGTCTCGGCATCGGCGACCTGTTTGAGACCTCCGCCATCCACGGCCACGGTACCGGCGATCTGCTGGACTGGGTTCTGGAAAACATCCCGGAGGATTCCGGTGAGGAGGAGGACAGCGACGTTATCAAGGTCGCCATCGTGGGCAAGCCCAATGTGGGCAAGTCCAGCCTGTTAAACCGTATTCTCGGCGAGGAACGGGTCATCGTCTCCGACGTGGCAGGCACCACCCGGGACGCCATCGACTCCTATTTTGAAAACGAGACCGGGAAATACTGCTTCATCGACACCGCCGGTATGCGCCGGAAAAGCAAGGTGGACGATGCCATCGAAAAATATTCCAACATGCGTTCCATCAGCGCCATCGACCGGGCGGATGTGTGCCTGATCCTCATTGACGCCAACGACGGCGTTACCGAGCAGGACACCAAGATCGCCGGTCTTGTCCACGAAGCGGGCAAAGCCGCCGTCATCGTGGTCAACAAATGGGACGCGGTTGAGAACAAGGAAACCAACACCATGCGGGATATGGAGGCGAAAGTCCGTCAGGGCCTCAGCTACATGCTCTACGCCCCGGTGCTGTTCCTCTCCGCCCTCACCGGCCAGCGGGTGGACAGGCTCTTTCAGGTCATTCAGGACGTTCACGCCCAGAATACCAGCCGCATCACCACCGGCGCGCTGAACAGCGTCCTCGCCGACGCCACCGCCCGGGTGCAGCCGCCTACGGATAAGGGTCGCCGCCTGAAGATTTTCTACATGACCCAGGCCAGCACCAAGCCGCCCCATTTCGTCATTTTCTGCAACGACGCCCGGCTGTTCCATTTCTCCTATCAGCGCTATCTGGAAAACCAGATCCGGGAGGTCTTCGGCCTGAACGGCACCCCCATCCGCATCACCATCCGGCAGCGGGGCGACAAGGAGGACGAATGATGCTCCAGAGAATTCTCATTACCGCCCTTGTCTCCTATTTTCTCGGCAACCATAATGGTGCCATCTGCGTCAGCGCCATGCTTCACGACGACGTGCGCAGCCATGGCAGCGGCAACGCGGGACTGACCAATTTCATCCGCAGCTATGGCGCGGGGCGCTCCGCGATGGTCATTGCCATCGACGTAGGCAAGGCCGTCCTCGCCTGTCTGCTGGGCGCTCTTGTGTTCGAGCCTTACGGTCTGCGTCTGGAGGGGATGACCCTTGCAGGTGTCTGTGTAATGCTGGGGCATGATTTCCCCGCCTTACAAGGCTTCCGGGGCGGCAAGGGCATTTTAAGCGGCTGGTTCATCGCGTGGACGATCGACTGGCGCATCGGGCTGCTCATCGGCGTTGTTTTCTTCGTGACTTATCTGATTACGAAGTACGTCTCTCTTGGCAGCGTGCTGGCCTCCATTACCTTCGCCGTCGGCTTTGTCGTCTTTCAGCATGACCACGTGTACGTCATGGCCGGGGGTATTTTCATGGGCGCGCTGTGCGTCTTCATGCACCGGGCAAACATCCTCCGCCTGATTCGGGGCGAGGAACGGAAAACCAATCTCTTTGGGAAAGGAAGCAAATCATGAAAGCAGCAGTAGTTGGCAGCGGCGCCTGGGGTACCGCTTTGGCCGTCCGTCTGTGCAAAAACGGTCACGACGTTACCATGTGGACGTACGAAAAGGACAAGATTCCGGAAATGCTGGAAACCCATCACAATCCCCGCCTTCCCGCGGCGGTATTGCCGGAAACTTTAAAAATCAGCGGCGATTACGATTGCGTCAGGGGCTGCAAGCTGGTGGTCATGGCAAGCCCCTCCTTCCCTCTGCGCGCCGTCAGCCGGGGCGTGGCTCCTTATATTGACGAGGACGCCGTGGTGGTCTCCGTCACCAAGGGCTTGGAGCAGGGCACCCATCTGCGCATGAGTCAGGTGGTCGCGCAGGAGACCGGCAAAAATGTCGTCGCCCTCACCGGCCCCAGCCATGCCGAGGAGGTCTGCATCAATCTTCCCACCGGTCTGCTGGCTGCCAGCACCGATCAGGCACTTGCGGAATTCGTGCAGGACGCTTTCATGGCGGACACCCTTCGGGTGTACACCAGCCCCGACCCTGTGGGCGCGGAGCTGGGCGCGGCGCTGAAAAACGTCATTGCCCTGTGCGCCGGTATCACCGACGGTCTTGGCTTCGGGGACAACGCCAAAGCCATGCTCATGACCCGTGGCCTGACGGAAACCGCCCGTCTGGGCGTGGCGCTGGGTGCGAAAAAGGAGACCTTCGCCGGGCTTGCCGGTGTGGGCGACCTGATCGTCACCTGCACCTCCATGCACTCCCGCAACCGTCGGGCTGGCATCCTCATCGGTCAGGGTAAGGATCCCCAGACCGCCATGAAGGAGGTCGGCGCGGTGGTGGAGGGCTATTATGCCGCCAAATCCGCCTATGAGCTGGGCAAGGCAAAGGGCATTGACATGCCCATCACCGACGCCGCCTACAAGGTGCTTTACGAAGGCGCGGACGTGAAGGACGCCGTTCAGGCGCTTCTCTCCCGCCAGCGCAAATCCGAATCCGAGGACGCGGGCTGGCAATAACTGCATACGGAAAATGGCATCCCTCTGGGATGCCATTTTGCCTGTCGAAAAGGGTATGCGCCCTTGCTATCGGGTTTCGTGTGTGCTATACTGAATGTCATACTGAACTCCAATTAAAATCTTTAGAAAAGATTTTAATTGCCCGAAGGGCAAGGAGTTCATATGAGACTTGTTTTGTGATTTCTTTCCTTATAAATCACAAAACTGGCAGCGCCATTAGGCGATGCCTTCCTGATTAAAATCAAAGATTTTAATCAGGAAATAGTATCAGTTCAATAAATCGGAATTTGTAAGGAACAGTAAATTTAAATTTATTCTCTTGGAGTCTGTTTTTAGAGAAATTAAAATATGTTACAGGGTTTTCCCACAGGGTAAAGATATGTGTGACATGTTGCTTTTGTTAAAAAAGCGGAGATTCGTACAAAAGGTGGAAATGGTATGATGGATAAATATAAAATACTTAATCGGGATGCTATTAAGTATATTGCTATGTTTTTAATGTTGTTGAATCATATATCAACGATTTTTATGAAGTCAGGAAAATTATGGTCAGAGCTTTTTATAGATTTGGGATATTTTACAGCAATTGTAATGTGTTACTTTCTTGTTGAAGGATATCAATATACGCATTCAAAAAAGAACTATGCAATCAGATTGTTAATTTTTGCTTTGATCTCTGAATTTCCATATTGTTTTGCTTTTACGGAAAGTGGAATATTGGAATTTCAAGGACTTAATATGCTATTTACCCTATTAATTTGTTTTTGTATTCTGACTGTAGTTGAAAAAGTGTCAAATATAGTTTTAAAAATCATCTGTGTGTTAGGGTTGATTCTGCTCTCTCTGATTTCGGACTGGGCATTATTAGCACCTATATTTACATTGTTATTTATTTGGAGTCGTAATTCAGAAATTAAAATCAAATATGCATTTGCTGTTTCAATGTTGTTATTTGGAACTTTCAATTTCTTAGGCGGTATTGGAAGATTTTCTATAAAAACAAATATAATTTATGCAATAGGAAGTATGTTGGGTATTGCACTTGCCGGAATTGCAATCATATATTTTTATAATGGCAAACGAATGAATAAAGGAAAGAAATTCTCTAAGTGGTTCTTTTATTTCTTCTATCCTGTACACCTATTTATATTAGGATTGATCAGAGTTTGTTTTTTCTGATATTTTCAAAAGCTGACCGTTTTTCCCTTACACCTTTCCTCCGCAAGACCCTTGAAATACGCCAAATGGCATCCCGTCCGGGATGCCATTTTCATATTTTCACATCGGGAAAATACTGCTCCGCGAAATCCACCTTTTCCACCCGGAAGGACTTGCCGTTCAAGTAGGCCAGCGCCCCGGCATCCGTGGTGAAGGTGAAGGTCAGCTTGTAGGAATACAGCGCCTGGTAGTTCCGGTCGAAGCGCTTGTCCAGCTTGCCGTACTTGCCGTCTCCCAGCAGGGGGTGTCCCGCGTGGGCAAACTGGGCGCGGATCTGGTGCGTCCGACCGGTGATCAGCTCGCACTCCACCAGGGAAAGCCCCGCCGCGGTTGCGAGAGTTTTGTAATTGGTCTGGCAGGTCTTGCTGCCGGGCTGGGGCGTGTCCGTGACGTACACCCGGTTTTTCTGGGCGTCCTTGAAGAGATACCCTTTCAGGCTCCCCTCTTTGGGCTTGGGGCTTCCTTCCACGATTGCAAGATATCGCTTGTCGATCTCCCGATCCTTGATCTTCTGATTCATCACCCGCAGGGCTTCCGCCGTCTTGGCGGCGATCACGATGCCCCCGGTGTTCCGGTCAATCCGGTTGCACAGCGCCGGGGTGAAGGCGTTTTCCTCCCGGGGACGCCACTCCCGCTTCTGGTACAGATAGGACTGGATGTGGTCGATCAGGGTGCGGCCATATTCCGCGCCGTCGTGGGGATGCACCGCAAGGCCAGGGCGCTTGTCCACAAGCAGAATGTTTTCGTCCTCGTAGACGATGTTCAGATTGGGATTCGCCACGGTGAGGTAGGCGTTGTCCTCCCGGGGCTTGTCAAAAAACTCGTCGTTGATATACAGCTGCAAGACATCGCCCTCTTGCAGCCGGGTGTCCCGGTCAATGCGCTTGCCGTTGCACTTGATGCGCTTGATGCGGATATATTTCTGCGCCAGAGAGGCCGGAAGCAGCGGGACTGCCTTCGCAAGAAAACGATCTAAGCGCTGACCTGCGTCGTTCTGGCCGATGGTAAACTCTTTCATGTGTTTCTTCCCATGTTTTCGTCGAAATGTTGGTTGACCTGCTCCGTGAACTCCAGAGCGGCATTGTAGCCGAGCTTTTTCTGACGGTTGTTCATGGCGGCAACCTCCAGAATCATGGCAAGGTTCCGCCCCGGGGTGATGGGGATGGTGTTCATGGGAACCTTGACCCCCAGCAGCTCCATGTACTGCTCCTCCAGACCCAGCCGGTCATAGACCTCCTGGGTGTTCCATGGAACGATGTTCACGATCAGGTTGATCTCGTTTTCCGTGCGGACGGCGCCCATGCCGAACAGCTTCGCCACGTTGACGATGCCGATGCCCCGCAGCTCGATGTAATTGCGGATCAGCTCGGGAGCGGTGCCCACCAGCGAGTTTGTGGAGACCTTGCGGATTTCCACGGCGTCGTCGGCGATCAGCCGGTGGCCGCGCTTGAGCAGCTCCACGGCGGCCTCACTTTTGCCGATGCCGCTGTCGCCGATCAGGAGAATGCCCTCGCCGTAGACCTCCACCAGCACGCCGTGGCGGGTAATCCGGGGCGCCAGCGCGGCTTTCAGGTAGGTGATGATGGTGGAAACGATGGTGCTGGTGGCTTCCTTGGTGCGCAGGACGGTAACATTGTGCTTCTGCGCCATCTGGAGGCACTCGGCGTGGGGCGGGATGTCCCGGGCGATGAGCAGCGCCGGGAATTTGTAGGAAAACAGCCGGTCGAAGATCGCTCCCCGCTCCTTGGGCTGCAATTTGTCCACGTAGCTCATCTCCACATTGCCCATGACCTGCAGACGCATAGGCTCATAATGGTCAAAGTAGCCCGCCAGCTGAAGGCCGGGTCTTGCCACGTCCTCAACGGTGATGCGGATGGCGTCAAAATCCGTGGACGCGTAGGTGACTTCCAGATTAAATTCCTTTACCAGCGTTTTCAGCGGCACACTGTATGTATCCGTCATGGTTTTCACCCCGAAAGCAAGGTTTTTACGACTATTATACCTGTAAGGGGCGGGAATATCAATACATTTCAAAAAAACAAATTATTTTGAAAAAAACACTTGCATTTTACCGCGAAATCTGATATCATATCTAAGCGCCTGTGAATTGGCGTATTTATCGAGTCATTATCGGATGGGAGGTGCTAGAAAATGGCTAAGTGTGATTTTTGTGGTAAGGGCGTAACCTTCGGTATCAAGGTCTCTCACTCCCACAGACGTTCCAACCGTGCATGGAAGCCCAACGTGAAGCGCGTCAAGGCTGTCGTTAACGGGACCCCCTGCCATGTGTACGCTTGTACCAGATGCCTCCGCTCCAACAAGGTTGAGCGCGCCGTCTGATTATCTTGGCATATAAATCCGCCGCTGAAATTTTCAGCGGCGTTTTTATTTTGTCTTCCTTTATACGAATCAAGGCTTCCCCTCCGGGGGAAGCCTTGATTGTTTCACCATATCAAATTTTACAGCAGCGCCATCACAGCGTCGGCGTACTGTGCGGCAGTGGCCGCAGTACCGTCGCTCCTGACCTCAACTTTGCACTCCGCCATGGCCTTTTCCAGACGCGCGGCGGCATCGGCGCGGCAGATGTGGCGAAGCAGCATGGCGGCAGCCTTGATGATGCTGGCCGGGTTGGCGTAATCGCCCATGCCCCGCTCGATCATCCGGGGGGCGGAGCCGTGGACCGCCTCGAACATGGCATAGCGGTCGCCCACGTTGGCGCTGCCCGCCGTACCCACGCCGCCCTGAATCTGGGCAGCCTCGTCGGTGATGATATCGCCGTAGAGGTTGGGCAGCAGCACCACCTGGAACTGCTCCCGCAGCGGCTCCTTCAGCAGATTCGCCGTCATGATGTCGATGTAGTAATCGTCCACGGTGATGCCGGGATAGTCGGCAGCGACCTCATGGCAGATGGCAGTGAATTTTCCGTCGGTCTTCTTCATGATGTTGGCCTTGGTGACCACCGCCACGTGGGTCTTGCCGTTGCTTTTGGCGTAGTCAAAGGCGGCTCTGGCAATGCGGCGGGTGCCCATATCGGTAGTCACCTTGAAGTCCACCGCCATGCCGGGCAGCTCCACGCCCCGGCTGCCCAGAACGTACTCGCCCTCCGTATTCTCCCGGAAGAACATCCAGTCGATGTTCTTTTCGGGGATACTCACGGGACGGCAGTTGGCGTACAGATCCAGCTCCCGGCGCATGGCCACGTTGGCACTCTCCATTTTGCCGCCCATGGGGGTGGTGGTGGGGCCTTTCAGCAGCACGTCGCAGGTCTTGATCTCCGCCAGAACGTCGTCGGGAATGGCCTTGCCGCAGGCCAGGCGGTTCTCAATGGTCAGCCCCTCGATCTGTTTGATAACAATGGAACCGGCTGCAATTTCTTCCGCCAGCAGCTTTTCCAGCACACGGGTGGCCTGCGCCGTGATGATGGGGCCGATGCCGTCGCCGTCAATGACGCCGATGATGACCTGCTTCTTGGTGGAAAAATCCGTCTTTTCCCCGTTCATGTTCCGGATTCTCTCCAGCTGCTCCTCCAGCAGCTTCTGAAACGCCTCACAGGCAAGTGTAATTTCCTTCATTATTGTCCGCCCTCCTTTGTGTAGTTCAGCAGTCCACCTGCCATCAGAATCGCCCTTTGACGCTCCGTCAGGGCGCAGTTTACATAAAACTTGAAGCCATCATCAGCAGTGACCGCGAGTCTCCCCTGCTCCATGCCGCTGGCAATGTCCGAAATGGTCAGAACAGCGTCCTGATTCAGCTTGTCGTAGTCCTCCGGGTTTTCAAAGGTCACCGGCAGAATGCCCGCGTTGATCAGGTTCGCCACGTGGATTCTGGCGAAGGACTTGGCAATGACGCACCGGATGCCCAAGTACATGGGCACCAGCGCCGCGTGCTCCCGGGAGGAACCCTGCCCGTAGTTGCTGCCACCCACGACGATGCCGTCCCCCGCCGCCTTGGCTCGCTCGGCAAAGGTGGGGTCGCAGACCTCGAAGCAGAATTTGCTCAGGTAAGGGATGTTCGACCGGTAGGGCAGGATCTTCGCACCGGCGGGCATGATGTGGTCGGTGGTGATGTTGTCGCCCACTTTCAGCACCAGCTTCGCCGTCAGGCTGTCGGCAAAAGGCTTGCTCTTGGGGAATTCCTTGATGTTGGGGCCGCGAAGCACTTCGGCGTCCGCCGCCTTGTCCGCGGGGAGAGGCGGCAGCACGGCGGAGTCGTTCACAAGGAATTTCTCCGGCATGGTCACGTGCAGGGGCTGGTCAATGGTGGTCGGGTCGGTGATGTACCCCGTCAGGGCAGAGGCCACGGCGGTTTCGGGGGAAACCAGATACACCTGCCCGTCCCGTGTTCCGGAACGGCCCAGGAAATTCCGGTTGAAGGTTCTCAGGGAAACGCCGCCGGAGTTTGGCGAGAAGCCCATGCCGATGCAGGGGCCGCAGGCGCATTCCAGCACCCGCGCGCCGCTGGCGAGGATGTCCGACAGGGCGCCGCAGTCGCTGAGCATGGTCAGCACCTGCCGGGAGCCGGGGGACACGGACAGGCTGACGGAGGGGTGAATGGTCTTGCCCTTCAGCATGGCGGCGACCTTGAGCATGTCGTACAGGGAGGAATTGGTGCAGGAGCCGATGCATACCTGATCGACCTTCACGTCTTTCAGCGTCTCCACGGCCACCACGTTGTCCGGGCTGTGGGGACAGGCGATCATGGGCTTGAGAGTGCCAAGATCAATGTCGATGATCTTATCGTACTCCGCATCCGGGTCGCTGGACACGGGAACGTAGTCCTCTTCCCTGCCCTGCGCGGCCAGAAACTTTCTCGTGACCTCGTCGGAGGGGAAAATGGAGGTGGTCGCGCCCAGCTCGGTCCCCATGTTGGTGATGGTGCCCCGCTCCGGGACGGACAGGGTGGCAATGCCCTCGCCGCCCCACTCGATGATCGCGCCCACGCCGCCCTTGACGGAGAGGATGCGCAGCAGCTCCAGCGATACGTCTTTGGCGGTGACGTAGGGTCTGAGCCTGCCCGTCAGGTTCACCTTGTACATTTTGGGCATGGTGATATAATACGCGCCGCCGCCCATGGCCACCGCCACGTCCAGTCCGCCCGCGCCGAAGGCCAGCATACCGATGCCGCCGCCGGTGGGAGTATGGCTGTCAGAACCGATGAGGGTCTTGCCGGGCTTGCCAAAACGCTCCAGATGCACCTGATGGCAGATGCCGTTGCCGGGGCGGGAGAAATACACGCCGTGCTTGGCGGTAACGGTCTGCAAATAGCGGTGATCGTCGCTGTTTTCAAAGCCGCACTGGAGGGTGTTGTGATCGACGTAGGCGATGCTCATTTCCGTCTTCACTCTGGGAATACCCATGGTCTCGAATTCCAGATAGGCCATGGTGCCGGTGGCGTCCTGGGTCAGGGTCTGGTCGATGCGCAGCGCGACCTCGCTGCCGGGGGTCATGTCCCCGGAGACCAGATGGGACGCAATGATTTTCTGTGCGATTGTCTTACCCATGATTTTTGAATCCTCCCAACATGTGCTTTTTCGCGTTTTCGATATGCTTTGCCATGAGGCTCTCCGCAAGGTCGGCGTTGCCGGAAGCCATGGCGTCCAGAATTGCCCTGTGTTCCTTCCGGGTGTTGATGGTGCGCGACCAGTCCTCCATGGAGATGCGGCGGTAGCGCCGGGTCTTCCGGTGCAGGGGGAGCAGCGTGTCCACGATGACGGTACGCTTGCTCAAGTAGCAGATCGTGTCGTGGAACTGTTCATCCACCTGCCGCAGAAGCTCGGCGTCTCCCTTGTCAAAGTAAAAATCCTGAAGGTCTGCGATATGGGTCAGCTGGGCAAGCCCCTCGGGAGTCATGTTCTTCGTGGCATAGTAGGCGGCAAGCCCCTCGATGCGCTGGCGGATGTTCATGATGTCTTCCAGATCTTCCTCGGTGATGCCCACCACCCGGGAGCCTTTGCCGGTGTCCTCAATAAGCCGCTCCTGTTCCAGACGGCGCAGCGCCTCCCGGATGGGGGTGCGGCTGACGCCCAGCTGATCGACCAGCTTCAGTTCCGTCAGTATCTCGCCCCGGGGGTAGACGCCCTGAATGATGTCGTTCTCCAGCTTCTCGAACACCTGATCCGCCAGAGACGTGGTTTTGAACTGATTCATATTCTTTTCCTTACCCTCTTTCAGCAAAGTCAGGGGCAAGCTGCCGTATTTTCTCTTTCAGCTCCCGTTCTGTCATGACCGTCTGGCGGCCGTCCTCATACTGCTGGTCTACCCATTCCTTCATGGCGATCACCAGCGGCGACTTTTTGTCCAGCTTCTCGCCGTCTTCCAGACCGTAGGTCTGGTTGATCCAGTAGGCGACGCCCGCAAGGCCGGAGGTTTTGCTGATCTGCACCGTGGCGGGCTTGTTCAGGATTTTCTTGGTATCGAAAATGGTGTAGATTTCCTCGTCCTTCATCAGGCCGTCGGCGTGGACGCCCGCCCGGGTGACATTGAAAGCGCTGCCCACAAAGGGCGTCATGGGCGGGATATCGTAGCCGATCTCGTTTTTGAAGTAATCGGCGATCTCGGTGATGACCGTGGTGTCCATGCCGTCAAGCGACCCCCGCAGGGACGCGTACTCGAACACCATGGCCTCCAGCGGCACATTTCCCGTCCGCTCGCCGATACCGAGCAGGGAACAGTTGACCGCGCAGGCGCCGTAGAGCCATGCCGTGGAGGCGTTGGCCACGCCCTTGTAAAAATCGTTGTGGCCGTGCCATTCCAGATGCTCGCTGGGAACGTCGGAATAGTGCTGCAAGCCGTAGATAATGCCCGCCACGCTCCGCGGCAGCGCCGCTTCGGTGAAGGGGACGCCGTAGCCCATGGTGTCGCAGGCGCGAATCTTCACCGGCACCCCCGCTTCCCGGCTCAGCCGCTGCAATTCGTTGACGAAGGGCACCACGAAGCCGTAGAAGTCCGCCCGGGTGATGTCCTCCAGATGGCAGCGGGGAATGACTCCGGCATTGAAGGCTTCCTTCACCGTGGCAAGGTAATAGTCCATGGCCTGTTTTCTCGTCATCTTCATTTTCTTGAAGATGTGGTAGTCCGAGCAGGAGACCAGAATGCCGGTTTCCTTGATGCCAAGGTCATGCACCAGCTGGAAGTCTTCCTTTGTCGCTCGGATCCAGCTGGTGATCTCCGGGAATTTGAGGTCCAGCGCCATGCACTTTTCGATGGCCTCCCGGTCTTTTTTGCTGTAGATGAAAAATTCCGTCTGGCGGATGATGCCGTAGGGGCCGCCCAGCTTGCTCAGCAGCTTGTAGATGTTTACGATCTGGTCAACGGAATACGGCTCCACGGACTGCTGACCATCCCGCAGGGAGGTGTCCGTGATCCAGATCTCCTCAGGCATGGACATGGGCACCCGGCGGTGGTTGAACGCCACCTTGGGAATGGTGCCGTAGGAATACACATCCCGCTGCAAATTCGGTTCCGCCACATCCTGAAGGGAGTATTTGTAGGATTTCTGCTCCAACAGGTTGGTCTTACTGGAAATCTCTAGCATAGAGTAAGCCCCTTTCCGCTTTCTTGTCTTAATGTATACAATTATACAGCTGTACATTTATCTGTCAATGCACAAATACAGCAAAAAAACGGTCTGCCGCAGCAGACCGTTTGGTAATCTTTTTTCTTAGCCAAGCATCACGTCCAGAAGCATCATCACAGCAAAGCCCAGAATGATGCCCATGGTAGCGCAGTAAGGCTGCTCTTTCTGATTCTGCTGACACTCCGGTATCAGCTCATGTACCGCAACCAGAATCATCGCCCCGGCGGCAAAGGCAAGGGCATAAGGCAGGATCGCTTCCACCGTCACCACCAGCAGCGCGCCGATCACCCCGGAAACCGGCTCCACCAGACCGGAAGCCTGCCCCAGCAGGAAGCTTCTGCGCCGGGAGTAGCCCTCCCGCCGCAGCGGCACGGACACCGCCGCCCCCTCCGGGAAATTCTGCAAGCCGATGCCCACGGCAATGGACACCGCCCCCATCAGCCCATCCGGGCTTGCGCCGGTCCCCAGCGCCCCGAAGGCCACGCCCACGGCAAGCCCCTCGGGGATATTGTGCAGGGTGATGGAAAGCACCAGCATGATAATGCGGTTCATACGTTCTCCGGGCATTCCCATGCCCGCTCTTTTTCTGGCAAAGCAGACGGCCTTATCCGATCCCCACAGGAACAGCGCCCCCAGCAGGAACCCGGATACCGCCACAAGCCACGCAGGTGTGTTCCCTACGGCCTCCGCCCGCTGAATGGCGGGCTGTAACAGCGACCAGAAGCTGGCCGCGATCATCACGCCGGCAGAAAAGCCCAACATAAGATTCAGCGCTCTGGCACTGGGGGATTTAAAAAAGACCACCGTGGCAGCGCCAAGTGCCGTCACAAACCAAGTCCCCAGTGTCGCCACCAGCGCCAACCAGACATAATGTTCCACATCGCACCTCCCGTAACCATTATAGTATCCGGGGGGCGATTCGGTGCGTGCGTTTGTCGAAAAAAACGTTTACACTACTTTTCCAGCCTGGAAATCAGCGCCGTGCCGTTTTCCCGCAGCCATTTCCGCTGGATTTCATAATCCGGTAAGACATGCTCGACCTCTGCCCAGAAGTGGGCGGAGTGGTTCATCTCCTTCCGGTGGCACAGCTCGTGGACGACCACGTAGTCCAGCACCTCCGGCGGCGTGAGCATCAGCAAGCAGTTAAAGTTGAGATTTCCCTTACTGCTGCAGCTTCCCCACAGGGTATGCTGACTGCGGATGGTGATCCTGCCATAGGTCACACCCACCAGCGGTGCAAAATGCGCGACACGTCCCGGGATGGTTTGCCGCGCCTGCCGGGCAAGCACCTGCAGCTGCTCATCCGTAAACACGGGAAGCCGCGCCGCGGCAGTCCGCTTTTCCAGATGCTTTTCAATCCAGCCGGATTTGCTTTCCACGAACCTGCGAATATCCGCATTGGACATCCACCGGGGGCACCGCACCAGCACCTCGCCGCTTGGGGCTATCTGCACCGAAATGGTTCTGCGGCTGCTGCGGATAACGCGGTATGGAATATTGTATTTTTCCACTTTATCGTTCATAATTCCTTCAAATAATCTCATTTTTACCTAAGGCCGTATCTGAAAGTTGTCAAAACGCCCAAGCAGCAGGTCTTTTTCCCCTGTGCCGCGCCATTTTCCCTTGAAATACATATCCAGTATTCCTGCGGAAAAATGGCTTGCCCATGGCAAAAATCCCTCGCTGTTGGTCATTTCGCCAGCTTTCAGACACGACCTGGTTTCCAGAATTTACAGCTTGAAAATTGATTACAAATCGGTTACAATTCTTTTGTCTTCGCGAGGCAAATACTGAAACAGGAGGTTGGCAAGATGTTCTTTTTTAATTGCAACACCAACAATTCCGATTGCAGCTCCATTTGGCAGCTGCTGAGCCGTCTGTGCGGTTTCGGCTGCTAATTATTCTGTGGCCTTGGGCGATCCCGTGTTCCACGGGGTCGCCTTTATCAAATCCAAAACGCAGTACCGGTGATATTCCGGTACTGCGTTTTCTAGCGTTATACCCCGCCGCGGATCTCCAGCAGCTTGCCCTTGAGGTCGTTCTCCATTTTTGCCATTTCCGCTTCGGCGGCAATGCGCTTCTCCCGGCCTTCGGACTGGATCTTCATTACGTCGTCCAGCGTCTGGATCAGCTCGGCGTTGGTCTTTTTCAGGGTTTCGATGTCCACAATGCCCCGCTCGGCTTCCTTGGCGGTCTCCACGGACGCCATGTGCAGCTTCTCGGCGTTCTGTTTCAGCAGGGCGTTGGTGATGTCGTTGACCTGACGCTGCGCCTGCGCGGCCTCGTTGGAATGGGCAATGCCCAGCGCCAGAACCATCTGATTCTTCCACAGGGGGATGGTGTTCATCAGCGTGGTCTGAATCTTCTCCACCATCACATTGTCGTTGTTCTGGATCATGCGGATCTGGGGCGCGGTCTGGATGGAAATGGTGCGGGTCAGCTCCAGATCATAGATCTTCTTCTCAAACCGGTTGCACTTGTCCGCCAGATCTTTTGCCGCCTGCGCGTCCTCCGCAAGTCCGGTGGCCTGCGCCGTGGCTTCCAGCTCTTTCAGCTTGCCTTCCCGTACCTCCTGCAGCTTCTTCTTGCCTGCCAGAATGTACATGCTCAGCTCCTTGAAGTAGGCAAGGTTCTGCTCGTACATCTTATCCAGCATCGCGGAGTCCTTCAGCAGCCGTACCTGATGCTGCTGGAGGGCGTCGCCAATCTTCTCCACGTTGACCTCCGCCTTGGCGTAGCGGCTCTTCATGACCTCCAGCTTGTTCGCCTGCTTGCGGAAGAAGCCAAGGAAGCCCTTTTCCTCCTCGGCGTCGAAGCCTTTCAGCTCGCCCACCACGTTGACGATCAGGTCGCCCACCTCGCCCAAGTCCTGCGTGCGCACATTGGCGAGGGCAGCGTCGGAGAAGTCGGCCATTTTCTTCTGGGTGCCCGCGCCGTACTGCAAGATCTGGGCGGTGTTCTCCACATCGATCTTCTGGGCAAAATCATCCACCATCTGCTGCTCCTGAGGGGTCAGCACCGGCTCGGCGACCTTGGTCTGCTGCAGCTTCGTTTCCTCGGCCACGACCAGCTTGGGTGTGTTTTCCAGCTCCGGCTCCAGAGTCAGGCTGGGGATGGGGGCGGATTCGTTCACATCTTTGTATTCTGCGTCCATAATTGATCTCCTCTTCCTAGTTTTTTATAATGTCTGCTGTTTCTTCACTTGGGATAAGCCGTCCTCCGTCAGTCCCTCCTGCGCGAGCAGGGTGTTGAGGACGGAAATGTCGCTGGAAACGTCCATGGCGGAATCCCGGAACAGGTCGTCCAGCAGCTTCTCAAAGGCCAGATTCAGCGTATCCAGCGTGGCCTCAATTTCCTTCTTGGAAGCCTGAATGTTTTCCCCCTGCACGGGCTGGGCGTCCATGTCCGCGTAGGCGTTCAGGAGCTTCACCGTCATGGGCAGGTAGTAGTCCATCAGCTTCTTCAGGTCGGGGACCACCTCCGGATGCGCCTCCGCCCGCTCAAAGATACGGCAGACAATCAGCTCCATCCGGGAGATTTTCTCAGAAATTTCCTCCCCGGGAATGGCGTCGTTGCAGGCGCGTATCTGGGCGATGAAGGCGTTGCCCCGATCCAGAACCTCCTGCACCTGCGGGT
>HF988149.1:41009-44672 GCA_000434635.1 Firmicutes bacterium CAG:110
CCTGCCGCTGACGTTCTTCCAGAGCCAGACGGCTCTGCTCATAATGCTGGTAGGTCTCGTCGCTGGTGATGAGGCAGGTTTCCTCCCTGTCCATATGCCCTTCCAGAAACAGCCCCTTGTTGATCATCTTCTGCAATTCTCTGCGGACGAACTTCACGTTCTTTCCAACGCTCCGCGCCAGCCGCTCCAGCGTGCAATGGGTGCTCTCCCCAAGGGTTCTTTTGTACATCTTAAACCGGCTGACCCATCCCAGCTTGCGGATGCCGCTGACGATCAGCCACGTTCCGGCAACGACGCCGCCAACCGTGATCACGGTAGACGCGATTCCCAGACCAATTCCCATGATCAGCCTGACCAGCAGGGAAATAAGCGATATGAACCCGGTGAGCAGCGCCAGACCGCCGCCTACGATCTTCACCAGTCCTACGGCAGTCTCGCCGCCGGTTCCGGCATAAAGCACGGGAAGGTCTTTCTTTTCCTCCACGACCGTGGCCTCGACCTCCCGGTAAACGGGTCTGGCAGGCGGGGTCGTGGGACGGGCGGCGGCTTCCATCGCCTTGCGGACGGCTTCGCTTCCCATATCTACGGCCTTGCCCACGGCCTGACTGACCGTCTGGTTCAGCTTCTGAAAGTCCCGTGAATTGACGGCTCTGTCCACAATGTCCTGAATGCTTCTTCCAAGATCGTCCCAGTCCTGATTTTTATTTGCCATACGATCCTCTCCAAAAAATATTCTCTATCATTATAGCGTGATTCCGCGAAAAAAACAAGCGATATGAAAAAAATAAGCAATCCTTTCCCCGCCGCCGCAAAAATTGGTTTCCTGCTTGACTTTTCGCCCCGCTCCATGTAAAATGGCACCGTTTTGTCGAACTTTTGAGAAAAACGGGGGGACGATGATGGACTGGCGAAGCAGGAGCACCCGGAAGCTGCTGGGCAAGGTCGTGACGGTGCAGGTCGATCGGCCTGTCGGGTATCTCCACGGCGATATTCTGTATCCCATCAATTACGGGTTCGTCCCGGGGCTGATGGGCGGCGACGGCGAGGAACAGGACGCGTACATACTGGGCGTGGATACGCCCCTGTCCGACTTTACAGGGCGGGTCATCGCCGTCATCCGGCGGCACAACGACTGCGAGGACAAGCTGGTGGTCGCGCCGGAGGGGCTTTCGTTCCATCAGGGGCAGATCGCCGAGGCCGTCCATTTTCAGGAGCAGTATTTTATCAGCACCATTGATTCCATCTTTCAGAAATCCTGCGGGGTCGTCCCCTTCCGGCGGGCCGGCGTGGAACCGGAATTTCTGCTTCTGTTCCAGCGGGGTTCCGGAACGTGGAGCTTCCCCAAGGGACACATGGAGGCCGGGGAAACAGAGGAGCGAACCGCCCTCCGGGAGCTTTTTGAGGAAACCGGATTCCGGACGCGGCTGATTCCCAGTGCCAGAGCCGCCACGGAATACCGCATCAGCTCCGTTGCCAGAAAGCAGGTCGTTTTCTTTCTGGGCGAAGTCCACGGCGAACCAAAGCTTCAGGCCAAAGAGATCAGATCCTGCCGCTGGGTGAAACCCGGCGAGCTGGGACAGTACCTTCTGCCTCAGGTCGCGGACGCCGCAAAAGCGCTGCTTGCGCGGATATAGAATGCTCTTCTGCCGTTCATCGGTCAAAAATGACCGTTGAACGGATTTTTCAACATTTTTGGTTTCTTTTATGATATAGTGTAAACACAAGGAGGTGCCCCATGAGATTCAAGCTGGTTATTGATAAAACGCAGGAGGAAACGGTGGTCGCCACCGTCCATGAGCGCAGCCGTCTTACCGACGAAATGGAGCTTCTTGTCCTGCAGCATGACGGCTCTGACCGGATCGCGGCTTACACAGAGGACGGTATGCGGATGCTCCCCTTCTCCGATATCGAGTGCATCACCGTTCTGGACGGGAAGACCTATGCCGTTACACGCAGCGGCGAACGCTGCCGCTTAAAGCTGCGGCTGTACGAGCTGGAAGCCATGCTTCCCGCGTCCTTCATCCGCATCAACAAATCGGCGCTTGCCAACGAAGCCCACTTGGAGCGCTTCACCGCTTCCTTCAACGGCGCGGTGGACGCCGTCTTCCGAAGCGGCTACCGGGAATATGTTTCCCGGCGGTGCTTCGCGGAAATCAAAAGGAGGTACGATCACGTATGAAGCAATATTGTCTGACATTTCTGAAACGAGGTCTGCTGGCCGCTTCCGGCGGGCCGCTGATCCTCGCCATGATCTACGGCATTCTGGGCGCCAACGGGCAGGTCACTTCCCTCGCCCCCGGAGAGGTCTGCATGGGGATCGTGACCGTGACGCTGTTGGCCTTCATCGCGGCGGGCATCGGCGTCGTCTATCAGATTGAGCGTCTGCCGCTGCTCTCCGCTACGGCAATTCACGCCGGAGCGCTGTATCTGGACTATCTGCTGATTTACCTGCTGAACAACTGGATCCCCCGGAATTGGGAATTTATCGGCGTCTTTACCCTATGCTTCGCGGTGGGCTACGCCCTGATCTGGGGAATTATCCTGCTTTCCATCCGGCACAGAACCAATCGTATCAACCGCCATCTGCGGGGAGGAAAATGATGAGAAAACCGTTTCTTGACAATCTGCGCTACGGCATCGTGCTGTCCGTCGCAGTGTATCACGTATTTTACCAGTTCAACAGCGTCGGTATCATCACCAACGTACTTATCCCCGGCATTCCGGCGCTGGACGCGCCGCTGTACGTGCTGTACCCATGGTTCATGGCGGCACTTTTCATGATCTCCGGCATCTGCGCCCGGTACAGTCTGGAAAAGCAGACGGGAAAGCAATACCTGAAAGGCAAAGTCCGCCGCCAGCTGATTCCCTCCATCGCCATTATCTTCCTCATCGGGTGGAGCACCGGCTGGGTCACCGACCAGTACGCAAACATTTTTGGCGGCGGTCAGGTTCCGGGGTTTGCCAAATATCTTGTGTGGTGCATGTCCGGCATCGGGGTACTGTGGTTTCTCCACGAACTGCTGCTGTGCGAGGTGGTGCTGGTGCTGATTCGGAAGCTGGACAAAAAAGACCGGCTGTGGCAGCTGGGCGGCAAAGCGAATTTCCCCGTCATCTGCCTTCTGGTGCTCGGCATGTGGGGCAGCGCCTATATCCTGAACACTCCCGTGATAGAGGTCTACCGCAACGGTTTCTACCTGTTCTGCTTCCTCGCGGGCTACATTCTGTTCTCCCACGAACAGATCCAGTCCCTGCTCGCCAAATGGGCACCCTGTATGCTTGCCGTGAGCGGCGTGCTGGCCGTAGTCTACACGGTGCATTTCTGGGGACAGAATTACGCGGCTCTCAGCAATCTGAAAGCCCCGCTTACCAATCTCTATGCGTGGTTTGCCTGCCTTGGGGTGCTGGGCGCGGGAAAACGGTGGCTGGATAAGGAGACTGCCTTCACCCGCTGCATGGCAAGCCGCAGCTTCGGCATCTACGTCCTGCACAACCCCCTGCTGGTGCTGCTGGCCTGGGCGATGGATAAGCTGCTCCATTTCCCCGTGTGGAGCATGTATCTGCTTCTGCCGGTGCTGCTGGCGCTTCTCCTGCCGCCGTTGATCGCGCTTATCAAGCGCATTCCCGTTCTGCGCACGCTGATTCTCGGTGAAAAGTAAAAAAACC
>HF988149.1:44709-56271 GCA_000434635.1 Firmicutes bacterium CAG:110
CGGTTCACTGCGAACCGTGGCGCGGCGTTTTTTGGTTACTCGATGCAGATCCGATTGTTCTCGGGCAGCTTCTTCTGTCCGGCCTTCGGCACATCCAGCGTCAGGATACCGTTCTCAAACTTGGCGGACACCTCTTCGGGCTTCACATCCCCCACGTAGAAGCTCCGGCTCATGGAACCGGCGTAACGCTCCCGGCGGATGTAGCGACCCTTCTTGTCCTCCTCATCCTTATCAAGACCCTTTGCGGCCTGAATGGTCAGGTAGCCATTGCTCAGGTCAATGCTGATCTCGTCCTTCTTGAAGCCGGGCAGATCGACCGCCAGCTCATAGCCGTCTTCCTTCTCCCGGATATCGGTCTTCATCAGGTTCTTGGCGTGCTTGCCATACAGGGGGCTGCGACCCTCCGAGACGTTCATCATGCCAAAGGGATCGTTAAAGAAATCATCAAACAAATCTTCTCCAAAAATGCTGGGCAACATAAGTCATTCCTCCATTCAAATCTTCTATGTTCCCTGCGGAGGGGCTTTCTTTTTTTCGCCCCTCTTTTTGGTACGCCTACACTATACCACGATTTTTAGCACTGTCAAGGCCTGAGTGCTAAAGTTCATAAAAAGATAAAAATGCGTTCACAGAATATGCGATTTCTCCGGCAGATATCCGGAAACCTCCCCGTAGAACGAGAAAAGCAAAAGGAACCCCCTTTCGCTTTTCCCGTTTTTCCTAGACCAGCGGCGCAAACAGCCGCAGAATGCACTGCCAAATCCGCAGAATTGCCCCGCTTCCGGTGCTGTAGCGCTGAGTGACCTCGGTACACTGGGAGAACAACACGTCAAAATCCCGCGCCATGTCGCCAATCGCGTCACAGCCGTAGAGCAGAACGTCGTTCTCGAAATGGTGATACAGGCTCCGGTAGTCAAAGTTCGAGCTGCCTATGGAGGCGATCTTCCCGTCGCACAGGCACTGCTTTGCATGGCAGAAGCCCGGCGTATACTCGAAAATCCGCACGCCCTGCCG
This sequence comes from Firmicutes bacterium CAG:110, assembly GCA_000434635.1. Taxonomy (GTDB): domain Bacteria; phylum Bacillota; class Clostridia; order Oscillospirales; family Oscillospiraceae; genus Faecousia. Next base: position 45,724 of record HF988149.1, read on the forward strand.
GGCAAGGCCGGAATAATAGGAGCGGGTGATGGCAAATACCACTTTTTTGTCCGGAATTCCCGGCGTAATGATCCGCACGTCCACACCCCGTTTGGCCGCAAGGCGCAGCGCCCGGCTCATTTCGTCGGTGATGATCAGGTACGGTGTAGTGATATACAGCGTCTTTTCCGCCTGAGCGATCAGATTCAGATAGACATTTTCCGCCGTGCGCTCCTCCGACAGCGGGTTATCGTTGAAGGGCTGCACGAACCCCTCCGACGTTACCTTGTGACAGATGTTGAGGTAGCGTGCGAAGTCCTCGTCTTCCTTGGTCGTCACGTTCCACAGCTCAAAAAACGACGCCGTCAGGCTCCGGACCGCCTCGCCCTCCAGCCGAAGGCCGGTGTCCTTCCACACCCCGTAGGGCCGGGCACGGCCAAAGTATTCGTCCGAAAGGTTGTAGCCGCCGATATAGCCCACCTTGCCGTCGATGACCGTAGTCTTCCGGTGATCCCGGTGGTTCAGGAACAGGTTAACCACCGGCACGGCAGGGTTGAACACCCGGCAGCGGATGCCGTCCTCGCTCAGCCCTCTGGCAAAGCGCAGATTTACAAAGCCAAGGCTGCCGATGTCGTCGTACATCAGCCGCACCTCGACCCCCTGACGCGCCTTGCGCACCAGAATTTCCCGAATTTCCTGAAAGGCCGAATTGTCCGCCACGATGAAATATTCCATGAAGATGAATTTCTCGGCCTTTTCCAGATCCGCTTTCATGGCTTCCAGGGTCTCGGCTCCGTCGCCAAAATAGCGGACGCTGGTATTTTCGTACACAGGCCAGTTTTCATGGACGGAAAGATAGTGAAACTGGTTGCCGGCGGCGCGATTTTCCGATTCCAGCCGCGCCAGCACCGCCTCGTTCTGGGAAAGGCTGCCCTCTATTTTCTCCCGGAAGCGGCGGATACGCTTCCCCGCCCTGCCCGGGTCGCCCAGAATGTCGAACAGCAGAAACAGGCTCAGGCCCATCACCGGAGCCGCCAGAATCAGCATGATCCACGGCATTTTCATGGCAGTAGAAGTGTGTCTGCCGTACAGGCGAAGCACCACCACGATGCTCAACAGGTTGACGCACGCGGATATCCAAGCGGAGTGGGCGTTCAGCTTCACCGCCATGACAATCAGCCATGCGATCTGAATGATAATGGCCAGTCCCACGAACGCGATTCTTGGGATGCTGTTGCGTTTACGACCTCTGCTCATTCCGCACCTCCTTTTTCCTTCTCTTCGTTCTCCTCGTCCAGTTCCCGCCAGAGCTCGTCCGCCCGCCGTTGGTTCTCCATCGCCACGTCAATGCCCTCGGTGCTGTCCTTGCTGAAAATGATCCGCAGCGTCAGGATGATCAGCCGGATGTCCAGCAGCGGCGAATAGTTTTCAATATACATCATGTCCAGACGCAGCTTGTCGTAGGCGCTGGTGTTGTATTTTCCGTAGATCTGGGCATAGCCCGTCAGGCCGCCCCGCACCTTCAGACGGTAGCAGAATTCCGGAATTTCCTTGGAAATCTCGTCCGCGAGGCACTTTCTCTCCGGCCGGGGGCCGACGATGCTCATGTCACCTTTCAAAATGTTGATCAGCTGGGGCAACTCGTCCAGACGGGCGGCACGGATGACCTTGCCCACCTTCGTGATTCTGGGGTCGTCCTCCGAGGCCAGCACCGCGCCGGCGTATTTTTCCGCGTCCACGATCATGCTGCGGAACTTGAGTATCTCAAATTCCCGCCCGCCCCGGGTCATCCGTTTCTGCTTGTAGAACACCGGGCCGCCATCCTCGATTTTAATGGCAGCTGCGATAATGAGCATGACCGGCGCGGCGGGAATCATGGCAATGCCGCAGAGCACCAGATCCATGGCACGCTTGATGATGCGCTGCATGGGGGTCAGGCCGGTGCCCTTCACCATGAGCAGCGGGGTGTCGAACAGCGTATTGTTCTTCGCCCCCCGGAGCATGATGTCCGTGAGTTTGGGGGCGACGTAGGTACGGATGCGGTAGCGGTAGCAATATTTCAGGATATCGTTGCGGATCTGGGCGGGAATGTCCGTGAGGATGACCGCGTCATGCCTGCGGGTCTCCTGGCACACTGCCTCCAACCCCTCGTCAATGCTCATCAGCTTGCTGACATTATATTTATCCCGGCGGGAGTCCATCTTGATCTTCAGCCCGATGCCCCGCTTGTTGCCGTACACCAGCAGCATGTCGTGGGGGGCGTACAGCTTATAATACAGCTCCGTGTACACGTAGATCAGCACCACCGCCACGACGATCTCCGCCAGGAGCAGCAGGAGCATCGGCCCCACGGCGATCATGGTGTTGGCGATCAGGCACAGCTGGAAGTATGTGAGAAAATTTACCACAAACAGGGAGATCACCTGTCCGATAATCAGATCCAGCCGATGGAGCTGCCCGAACAGGGTGCAGTCGGAGTTCAGGAACATGACGTACAGCAGCGCCCCATAGACGCCCATCAGCACATATTTGCCCTTGTATACAAAATGTTCGATTTCGTATCCCTTGCGGAACGCGCCGTAATACAGCAGGGTCATGACCACTACTTCCAGCAGCGTTTCCGCCGCCCGGACAAGTCCCTTGGTGTCCTCATACGCGCTGCGGCTCAGCTTTCTCATTGATAATACACGTCCTCTATGCAAAATATGACACAATTCCCGGAAAATATACTTTTTGTTATCATACCACACCCATCAAAAGAAAGCAACCCCGGAAACGAAACCGGTCGTTTCCGGGAACCCCACCTCAAATAATGAAATTTTCTCTTTACAAATCCAACATTTTCTGATACAATCATTCCTGTTCTGTGGCCCGGTGGTGCAGTCGGTTAGCACGCCAGCCTGTCACGCTGGAGGTCGACGGTTCGAGTCCGTTCCGGGTCGCCACAAAAAAGCACGCTTTTCAGCGTGCTTTTTTGCCATTCTGTCAAAGGCCCCCTGCTTTCAGCAAACGAAGGCAGGGGGTCTTTAGCGTAGGCGCAGCCTCCGTATGGAAGCTGCGCCTGATATATTTTGATACTATTTCCTGATTAAAATCTTTGATTTTAATCAGGAAGGCATCGCCTGATGGCGCTGCCTGTTTTGTGATTTATAAGGAAAGAAATCACAAAACAAGTCTCATATGAACTCCGTGCCCTTCGGGCAATTAAAATCTTTTTTAGAGATTTTAATCGGAGTTCAGTATGACTGCTATCCGATCGCTTTCTGATATTCCTTCTGAATCTCCGCTTCAATCAACTCAGAATCAAGCGATACAACAGATTCTGTTCTTGAAGTGGAATAATTCATGAAAAGATTGGTCTGCACATAGACGTTGCTGAAAGTGCCATCCGTATCAAAATTGAAATTTACGAAATAATGGGGCTGTTCATTTTCACCTTCGGCAAAAGGCTGGTCGATCCGCAGCATTACCGTGATTCCGCTTTCGTCTTCGAGCGTATCCACATAGGCAACAACAGAATCATTCCACTGAAAGTAGGCAAGCCATGGTTTTACGCTATCACCGAAGGTCATTTCATCTGCTCTCCATTCGATATTGGTATAGGCTTTGCCCCATTTTCCCTCGTTACTGTAGCGGACACCATTGGCAGCCATAAAAGCCATTCTTAATGAGTATTGCTCGCCATCTACGATATTTACCGACTCCGGGTCAACGTCCACAATCTCCAGCCAGTTTCCGTTGTCCTGATAGTAATTGGCGGTAGACCAATGGCTTTGATCGCCTTTAGATTGGTCAACTACGATATGGCAGCTGCCATTCTGAACTGCCTCTAAAACAGCACGGCACTTTGCAAAGGCCGCCTGTTCATCCGGATTTTCTTCAACAACAGTATCTGCATTGATAGCAACAGTCTTCAGTAACCGTTCCGCGATGCCACCGGAAATCTGATTCTCATCATACCATATATCATAGATAATATCACCATCGATGAAGAATGTATGCTGCTCACAGAGTGCATCCGGATTGCCGTCCCAGAAGATTTCACATTCCACATCTCCGTATATAGAGCTGCTGGACGTATATCCAATAGGAGCACCAGACTCTTCCTCTTTCAATGCAATGATATCAGAAAGTTGAAATTCTGGATAATCCCAACTGGTAATGCCGCCAACATCTACAGAATCCCTTGTCAGCACAACGTTGCCATCCTGCTCCCTGAAAGAAAAACCGGAAGGGAGTAGCAGTTTGAGGGTGCCATACTGAACCAGTTCCGTATCTGTAATGACAGCAGAACCGTCGGTAGGGGTATCGTCGATGGTGTCTGACTTTTGGGGGTTGACTGCGCAGGCTACTAAAACAGCGGCGCACAGCAATACGCAAATCATACTTACCCATAACTTGGGTTTCTTCCATTTTGCCATATTCATAATGCGACCTTTCGTATTTCCCTCGCCAAAGGCCAGGGGCATCCCGGCAATCATCTTTTTATGCGTTGCAAGCCTCAGCAGGGAAGCGGAATAGTCCGCCCTGATTTGAGGCCCCATTTCCCGGATCACCGCCTCATCACAGCTCATCTCCATATCTTTGCCCGCCAGAATGAATGCGGCCCACGCCAGAGGATTAAACCAGTGGATGCACAGGGCACAATATGCCAGCAGCTTGATGATATGGTCACAGCGGCGGATATGATGCCGCTCATGGGCAATGATACACTTTTGTTCTTGTGTTGGGATATTGGAGGGCAAATAGATTTTGGGGGCGAGGATGCCCATAACAAATGGCGTGTCAATATAATCGGCACGATAAACGTTTCCTGTGTAAGCCACAGCGCCCACCAGTTTCCGTCTCAGGCGGATATACTGCACGATGCTGTAAAGAATCATGCTGCCGGTTCCGGCGATCCAGACATAAGGAACGATTGCCATAATATCCAATCCGGCATGCTCTGACTCCCCTGCCTGCGCAAGTTCCGACCCTGACTGATTTTCAGCCGGAACGAAAGTGAAATCAGGATTCCGATTGGCTTCGGCAGGAAGAAAATAAACCACGCTGGCTGCGCCTGATGTCTCCCGAATTTCCGGTTCCAGCGCATTCAGAACGGAAACGGGTGCTGTAAATGCCACCGGGCACAGAAGCCGGAACAAAACCACCAACCAGAGTGCATAAGAAAAAATCTTTGGAGATCGTTTCAGCATGAGTCTGGCCAGCATGACCAGCAGAATGACGATGCTGCCCGTCATACTCATATTCAGCACTTGAGAAAACAGATTACGCATGGGAATCCTCCCGCATGGAATCAATGACCTTTTGCAGTTCGTCGATTTCGCCGTCAGACAGCTTTTTGCGGCTGCCAAATGCGGCTAAGAACGCAGGCAAAGAACCGTGAAATGTCTCATCCACAAATATTTCACTCTGACGTGCATAGAATTCCTCCCGGCTGACCAGAGATGTTACCTTGCCATCCTTATTCCGGAACAGCTCCCGATCACAAAGCCTTTTCAGAATCGTGTATGTCGTGGTTCGTTTCCAGTTCAGGCGTTCCTCCGCCAGTTCCGTCAAGCGGCGAGAAGTGACAGGCTCATTATCCCAGATAATATCCGCAAAAATGGTCTCGATCTCACCCAGCTTATATTCCGCCATATGAGTTGCCTCCTTTGCTCTACTGTCAGTAGACAATTATACTCTACTACCTGTAGACAGAAAAGTCAAGGATTTTTTGAAACGTTAATATAACCTTAAAGGGATGGCACAAGAAGGGCAGTTTGCAACTTCTACAAGCTTCCTGTCGTTTCTTCCCCCTGTAACCACATTAATATATATCCCCCCAATACTGGGGGTACAGTATTGGGGGGAAACATATCAAACGGTGGGGGCTGTTTTGCGCCCTTTTTGGGGGTGCTTTCATAGCAAAAGAGAGGCATTCCGCAAAGAATGCCTCTCTTTTCATTTTCCAGCCCCGCCTTCGGCGTGCTTTTTTACGGCTGTGCCGTTACCGGCCGTATCCGAAAGCTGGCAGAACGGTTCGGCTGCGGCTGTTTGCCCTTGGTAAGCCATTTCTCACGGGAATGCCGGATCGTATTCCAAGGGGATTTGGAAGGCAAACGCGCGCCTGCACGTTCTGACAGCTTTCGATAGGCCTTGGGGGGGATTATCTGTCGGCTGCCTAATCGCGGTACAGTTTGAAGGATGTGTGTGTGTTGAAGGATGTGTGTGCAATACAGATTGAGGAAATCGGATTAGGAGGTATTTTTGCGATTTGGCATCCGTTTGTACAGTGAGGTTATATCAGGCCAGCGCTTCGCCCAGACTGCGGCAGGCGCTCAGCGCTTCGTCATCGGGGGTCTCCTGACAGATCACGCTGTCGCAGACCAGATTTGCGCCCTTGTCCCGGCAGTTCTCTTCCCACGTGCGCATCCACTCGCCGTCGCCCCAGCCATAAGAGCCGAACAAGGCGATCTTCTTGCCGGAGAGCTTACTCTCGCAGGTCTCGAACATGGGGGCAAATTCGCCGTCTTCCAGTTCCTCCGCGCCCATGGCGGGGCAGCCGAAAGCGACCGCGTCAAATTCGTCCATCTTTCCTCCGTCGAACTCGGCGGCGGTAAACAGCTCCGCTTCCGCGCCAGCGTGCTTTGCGCCTTCCACAACGGCCTGCGCCATGGCTTCGGTATTTCCGGTGCTGCTCCAATAAACAACTGCAATTTTCATTTTCAAAAATCCTTTCTTAAATCCTATTTCATCCGGCTACTGTAAGCCGTTCGATGTCGATCCCGCTGGCAAGCTGGCGGCAGTAAACCCTCGTGCAGGCTTTGTACTTGGCAAAGGTCTTCCGGGCTGCTTCCTCGTTTTCATAAACTTTCCAGCAGCCCACGCATTTGCAGGGTCTGTGTTCTAAAAAGCCCTTCACGTCCTCCGGCGGATAGCTCAGAAACAAGCCGATCTCGTGGGGGAAATCCTCCTGCTGCTTTAATCTCCGGGCAAGCCTTGTCAGGCATCGGCTGCCGCCCCGGCAGTTGTAGCCGAACTCGCTGAGAAGCGCTTCGCAGGATGCGCAGGAGAGGTCTTTTTCCAGCCGCGCTGGCCGGTAGAGGTAGATCAGCGCCCTGTCCTGACGGATACGCAGGGGGACTGCCCGGACACCTTTCTTCCCAAGCCGCCGGTTCAGACTCCGCAGAAAGTCCAGCAGGTCTTCCCGGCTTTCGTAGGGGCAGGCAAACAGGTTTCCGGTTTTCAGCCCCGCCAAGGTGGGGGCGCAGTTGCGAACCACCTGTTCCTCAGACATGGCCGTCCTCCTTGCCCCGGGCGATTCGGCGCAGGCTTTTCCGGATGGAAATGACGCCCACAGACGTCACGGTGACAGCCACAACGGCACCGGCGCCGGACAAAATCGTGGCAATTTCCATAGCTCGAACCTCCCGTATTCATAATGATAAGATCATCTTTTTTGTTCGCTTTTTGGTTAGCCTCTGCTAACTGGCTATATCATACACGATGTTGCTCCATTTGTCAAGTCTTTTCCCTACTATTTTTATAGGCAGATTTTTGGATGTGAAAAAGCGCCCCGCCGGGGCGCTTTAGGCTGTTTTATTCCTGCGGCAGTGTGACAATTCGGGGTTCATGATGGACGGCAGGCAGAATTTTCTCCATCAGGTCAGCCGTCCGAAAGCGCAGACTGGAGGTGTTGATGCAGGGATGACAGCCGATGTACTCCCCTTCCAGCACGTCCTCGTCCATGAGAAGCTGCACATGGTTCTCCCCATCGTTCATCAGCCCCAGAACGCTGACGGAGCCGGGGGTGATGTCCAGAAATTTCTCCATATACTCCGGCGCGGCAAAGCTCAGGCGGGAGGAACCGATCTCCTTTGAGAGGACGCTGGTTTTGAAATGCTTGTCCCCGGGCAGCATCAGCAGATAAAACTCCGTACACTGCCGGTTGCACAGCAGCAGATTTTTGCAGATCACCGCATCCAGCACCCGGTCGATCTCCTCGCAGGCTTCCATAGTCATGGCGGCCTCGTGGTCGATGCGCTGGTAGTCGATTCCCAGACTGTCCAGCAGATCGTAGCAGCGGATTTCCTTCTCAAGACGTCCGGCGCAGTCCGCAGGACATCCGTTTACCAGTTCCATAATCACATTTACCCCTTTCTTAGCTGCCAGAAGGCCACGGCGCTGGCAGCCGCTACGTTCAAAGAATCCACGCCGTGGTACATGGGGATTTTTACGGTGTAGTCGCACCGGGCAATGGTCGTCTCCGTCAGACCGTCGCCCTCGCTGCCTAAGATCACCGCCAGCTTTTCCTCCGCCATGAGACGGCGGTCGTCAATGGAGACGGAATCGTCGCTCAGTGCCATGGCTGCGGTTCGGAAGCCCAGACGGCTCAGCTGCTCCATTCCCTCCCCCGGCCAGTCCCCCGTGAACGTCCACGGGATCTGAAACACCGTTCCCATGCTGACCCGGGCGCTGCGGCGGTACAGCGGGTCACTGCATCCGGGAGTCAGCAGCACGGCGTCCATGCCCAGCGCGGCGGCGGAACGGAAGATCGCGCCCACGTTGGTGGGGTTCTGGACGTTTTCCAGAACCACAATCCGCGCCGCCCCGGCGCAGATATCCTCCACAGTGGGAAGCCCCGGGCGGCGCATGGCGCACAGCACGCCCCGGGTCAGGTGGTAGCCGGTGAGATTGCACAGCAATTCTTCGTCCGCGGTGTACACGGGTATGCCGGGACAGCGGGCGATGACCTCCCGCGCTGCGCCCGTAATGTCCTTGCGCTCCATGAGCAGCGACACCGGCTCGTATCCGCCGTCCAAAGCCCGGTGGATGACCTTGGGGCTTTCCGCAATGAACATCCCCTTGGCCGGTTCAAACCGGTTGAGCAGCTGCGCCTCCGTCAGCCGGGCATACACGTCCAGCTCCGGCGCGGAGAAATCCGTTATTTCAATGACGTTGGCCATAGCGTTCCTTTCCTTATCCTCCACCCCATGACAATCTGCCAAAAAACGGGGCGCTTTTTTCCTTCCTATACTACCAAATTCCGTTCAAAATGTCAAAGATTTCTCCGTCGATTGACTTCCATTTTCCGCAATGGTAGAATACATTCATTGTAAAGAGAGGGGCGGATCGCCATGGCAGACAAACATCCGGGGTATATGACCACCTTCAAGGAGCGCTTGAGCTACTGGACATACTTCATCGGACAGAACATTTACTACAACATCACGGCAGCTTTTATTTCCACTTACCTTGCTATGCAGGGCGTGAACCTTGCCAAGGTCGCTATCGTGCTGCTGATCGTCAAGATCTGGGACGCCGTGAATGACCCCATTTTCGGCTTCATCTTCGACAAGGTGAAATTCAAAAACGGGCAGAAAAGTCTGCCCTGGCTGCGCATTTCCACCGCACTGATCCCCATTGTGACCATCATCCTGTTCTCCATTCCCTCGGCGCTGGGGGAGACTGGGAAACTTGTCTGGTTCGGCGTGGCCTACGTGTTGTGGGACACTGTGTACACCCTGACGGACATTCCCGCCTACGCCATGCTGAACACCATGACCGACAATCTGCCGGAGCGCAACACCCTGCTCTCCGTCAACCGGGTGTTCTCCGGGGCGGGCGTGCTGATCTACGGCGTTGTGCTGCCCATCCTCATCAGCGAAAATGTGGGCATGAGCGCCAGTCTGGCCATTGCGACACTGTCCATTTTCAGCGCCCTGACCATGGTGCCCCTGTCCCTCAACTGCAAGGAGCGCAACTATAAGCCCGAAGAGGAAGACGAAAACTTCTCTCCCCGGCAGATGTTCTCCTATCTGGGAAAGAACAAATACCTGCTGACCTACTATGGCGGCTACTGCGCCACCGACGCGCTGAAAACCTCCGCCGCCGTGACGCTGTTCGTCTCCTTCTACCTGTTCGGCAATTCCCTTTACTCCATCGTGCTGAACCTGCTGAACATGGTGCCGGGTGTTTTCGCCGCCATGCTCATGCCCACCATTCTGAAAAAGCTGGATAAATTTAAAACGCTTTTCTGGTGCAACATCGTCAACATCATCTTAGGTCTGGTGATTTTCTTCGTTGGCTACGAAAACCGGGCGCTGTTCCTGACGCTGACCTGCGTCCGCACCGTTCCCATGAGCATCGTGGGCATTCTCGCCTTCATGTTCACCCCGGACTGCGCCGAGTACGGACAGTATAAATCCGGCATCAGCGCCAAGGGCATCACCTTCGCCATCCAGACCTTCTCCGTGAAGATCACCGCTGCGGTCTCGTCCTCGCTGGCTTTGGCGCTGCTGGGCTGCTTCCACTGGATTTCCGTGGAGGCGGAGAGCTTCGAGACGCTGAAGGCGCTGAACATCCAGCAGAGCGCGGGGGCGCTGGAAGGACTGTGGATCGTGTACGCGCTGGTGCCTGTCATTGGCATGATCATTTCCACGTTCTTCTACTTAGGCTACAAGCTCAACGACAAGGACGTGCAGATCATGGCGCGGTGCAATGCCGGGGAGATCACCCGTGAGGAAGCCGAGGCTCTCCTGTCCCGGAAATATTGACCTAATGCTGCAAACAGAAACGGCGCCATCC
>HF988149.1:56288-56443 GCA_000434635.1 Firmicutes bacterium CAG:110
CATCCGGCGCCGTTTCTGCATGTCATACGGGGTTCCTATCAGGGTCTGTCATTATTTCTCGATAGAATGGTTAACACCATTTTATCCCGCGAATCCTTCGCAGGCCGTCCGCAGAGGCGTGCGGGCAGCAGACGGCAATCCAAAAATGGCCTCCC
>HF988149.1:56462-67055 GCA_000434635.1 Firmicutes bacterium CAG:110
CTCCCGCCGTAAAGCGGGAGGCCATAAGAGGATATATTACTGTGCCAGAGTGCTGGTCTTGTACTTTGCGCTCTTCTTCAGGAACAGCGCCAGGAAGCCGACCGCGGCGATAACACCGGCGACAACGGCGATGGGATAGTACACGCTCTCGGCAATTCCCATAGGCTTCCACAGCAGGCCGAGGCACTCGCCGGCCGCGAAGAAGTAGGTGATGGAAACGCCGGTCATGAAGGTGGCAGGAACCGCACAGATCCAGTAGTTGCGCTTGTTCTGCGCCAGATACATGGCAGCCGCCCACAGAGCGATCATGGCCAGAGTCTGGTTGGACCAGGAGAAGTAACGCCATACCACGGAGTAGTCGATCTGGCAGATGATGGCACCGATGCCCAGCAGGGGGACGGTCAGAAGCAGACGCTTCTTCCAATCCTTCTGGTCGATCTTGAACCAGTCGGCCAGCGTCAGACGGGCGCTGCGGTAAGCGGTATCACCGGAGGTGATGGGGCAGGCGATAACGCCCAGCATAGCCAGGACGCCGCCGATCTTGCCCATGGTGGTGGTGCAGATCTCGTAAACAACAGCGTTCACACCGGCACCGGCTTCCAGCAGAGCCTGGGTGTTCTCGTAGAAGGAAACACCGGCAGCCGCCCAGACCATGGCGATGATGCCCTCGGCGACCATTGCGCCGTAGAACACCTTGTGACCCTGCTTCTCAGAGGTGCAGCAGCGGGCCATCATGGGAGACTGCGTGGCATGGAAGCCGGAGATGGCGCCGCAGGCCACGGTGACGAACATGAACGGCCAGATGTGGATGTTCTGAGGATGCTGGTTATAGAAGTTGTTCCACAGCTCGGGCATCTGATACTCATGGGCGAACAGCAGAACACCCGCAACACCGACGGCCATGATGATCAGGCAGATACCGAAGATGGGGTAAATCTTGCCGATGACCTTGTCGATGGGAACGAAGGTAGCGATGAAGTAGTAGATGATGATGACCCACAGCCAGAAGGTAGCGTCCAGCTTCTCGGGGGTCAGCAGAGCCAGCAGACCGGCGGGACCCTTGGAGAACACGACGCCGACCATGACCAGCAGGATGACGGAGAACACGCGCATGACCTGCAGCATGACCTTGCCCAGATAAGTACCGGTAATCTCGGAAATGCTGGCGCCCTTGTGCCGCATGGACAGCATACCGCACATATAGTCGTGGACGCCGCCGGCGAAGATGGTACCGAAGACGATCCACAGATAGACGACAGGTCCAAACAGAGCACCGTTCAGAGCGCCGAAGATGGGGCCGAGACCGGCGATGTTCAGCAGCTGAACCAGGAAGATCTTCCAACCTTTCATCGGGACGAAGTCAACGCCGTCGTTGAGCGCGATGGCAGGCGTCTCCCGGTCGTCAGAGCCAAAGATCTTGTCTACGCGCTTGCCGTAGAAGATGTAGCCGACGACCAGAGCTGCAATGCAGAGAATGAAAGTAAGCATAGGTTCCCTCCTTAGTTAAGTTACCCTGCGGTGGCGTATCACCGCCTGGCGAGTATCATTATATGTCTAAACCGTGAACAAATCAACCCTTAGTATAGCGAAAAAAGATTTTCGTAGCATTAACCAAATTTATGGCGGTTTTTTCCTTCCGAGGAGTGGCGTGACCCTGATTTTTTCGTCAGATTGCATAAAACAGCACGCAGAAGAACTGGAGCAGCGCGCCCAGAACGACGAAAATGTGAAATACGGAGTGCATCCACTTCCTGCGCTTGCCCAATCCGTACAGAATGGAGCCGACCGTGTAGGCAATGCCGCCCAGCAGCAGAAGCAGAAAGCCCGGGAAGGTCAGCGCCTGCATTGCCTGCTTCGCAAAGAAGATGATCGCCCAGCCCATGCCGATATAGCAGATCATGGAAAAGACCCGGTATTTCTTCAGGTCAATGGCCGTCAGGGTCGTGGCCAGCGCTACCATGCCCCACTCAAAGCCGAACAGCACCCACGCAAGGACGGGATTCTCCGGACGGATGGCGGACAGCAAAATCACGGTGTAGGTTCCCGCAATGAGGAAATAAATGGTGCAGTGGTCAAGTACCTGCATCACCTTTTTGCCCAGGGTGGGCTTCAGACCGTGGTAGACGCTGGAAATGGTGAACATGGTAACCATGGCGCTGCCGTAAATAGCGGAGGTGACGACGCCCCACGGATTACCGTGGAGAGCGGCAAAAATGACGCACAGTGTCAGCGCCACGACGCCTACAGCGCCGCCGACGATGTGGGTGACCATGTTCATGATCTCTTCGCCCCGGCTGTAATCCGGGAGCTGGCGGTCGGACAATTTCGTTCGTTTCATTTTGGTTTCCTTCCTTTGTGAAGATGGAGGGAGTATAGCACATTTTTCACAAAAAAGAAACCGCCATTTTGTCGAGTTCTCTCCCCGGCGGAGAAATTCGGTTTCTACCGGGGTGAGAAGTGGATACGGGGTTGACAAATGTCCTTCCATACAATACAATTCTCCTAGTCACGGCGTAAAGTACGCCGTTTTTTGCATAGAATAGAGAGGGTTCGAGCTATGAAAAAGATACCTTTTTTGACTCTGGAAAAAGCGAAGGAGATCCGCGAGCAGATCCCTACCCCGTTTCATGTTTACGATGAGGCCGGCATCCGCGCCAACGCCCGGGCGCTGAAGGCGGCGTTCTCATGGAATCCCGGCTTCAAGGAATTTTTTGCCGTCAAGGCCACCCCAAATCCCTTCCTGCTGAAAATTCTCCACGAGGAGGGCTGCGGCTGCGACTGCGCCACCTATACCGAGCTGCTGCTGTCCGAGGCCGTGGGCATCACGGGACATGACGTGATCTTTTCCTCCAACGTCACCCCGGAGCTGGATATGCGCAAGGCGCGGGATATGGGCGTGTACATCAATCTGGATGATGCTACCTATGTGGATTTTCTGGCATCCATGGGGCCGGTCCCCGAGACGGTGTGTCTGCGGTATAACCCGGGCGGTTCCTTCTCTCTTGGCAACACCATCATGGACATGCCCCGGGACGCCAAATACGGCATGACCGAAGACCAGATGGCAGGGGCCATCACCCGGCTGATGAAGCTGGGCACGAAGCACTTCGGCGTTCATGCCTTCCTCGCCTCCAATACCACCACCAATGAATATTATCCCGCCCTGGCCGGACAGCTGTTCCGTCTGGCGGTGCGGCTGCGCAACGCCACCGGCGCGCATATTTCCTTCATCGACCTGTCCGGCGGCATCGGCGTGGACTACCGCCCCGAGCAGCCCAGATGCGACATCGGCATCATCGGTGAGGGCGTGCGGGTGAAATATGAGGAGATCCTGACCCCCAACGACATGGGTGACGTCGCCATTTTCACCGAGCTTGGCCGGTTCATGCTGGCGCCCTACGGCCACCTGATCTCCACCGTCATCCACGAAAAGCACATCTACCGGGAATACGTGGGTCTGGACGCCTGCGCCGCCAACCTGATGCGCCCGGCCATGTACGGCGCTTACCACCACATCACCGTGCTGGGCAAGGAGGACGCCATTCTCGATCACGTCTATGACGTCACCGGCGGTCTGTGCGAAAACAACGACAAATTCGCCATCGAGCGGAGTCTGCCGGAAATCCAGATCGGCGACATTGTAGCCATTCACGACACCGGTGCTCACGGCTTCTCAATGGGCTACAATTATAATGGCAAGCTCCGTTCCGCGGAGGTTTTGCTGAAAGAGGACGGCAGCTTCCAGCTCATCCGCCGCGCCGAGACGCCGGAGGACTATTTCGCGACCTTCGATTTTTCTGATTTTCACTTTGGAAAATAGAACCGTCATTCCGCACAAAAACAATCGTGATTTTTTGGATGGCTGATTGCAAATTAACAAGAAAATTTCATACTTTTCCGTTTCGTTTATGCTATAATGTATAAGGCGGCAGTAAGGCATCCTCCCAATCAGCCGCGCCGAAAAGGAGAACCCCATGAATAATATTCTGTTTTTTCTGACACCAAAAGCGATGTGTGCATATTTGTACGATGATTATACCATCCGGCAGGCACTGGAAAAGATGGAATCCGCAGGCTACGCCGCGATTCCCATTCTCAACCACCGTGGCGAATACCGGGGAACATTGACAGAGGGCGACCTTCTGTGGGCCATGAAGAACATGTGCTACATGGATATGCGTCAGGCGGAAGCCCGCCGGGTCATGGAGATCGCCCGCCGGAAGGATAACGTCCCCGTCCGGGTCACCACCTCTATGCACGAGCTGGTGGAGCGGGCGTCCAATCAGAACTTTGTTCCTGTAGTAGACGACAAAGACGCGTTCATCGGCCTCATCACCCGAAAGGCCATCATCCGCTACTGCCGGGAAAAGCTGTTCCCCGAGGACTGATCGTTTACCGTCAGAATCAACTACATAGCGGCAAATCCATAATGAAAAAGCGCTGTCACTTGGAACCGATGGTTCTAAATGACAGCGCTTTTGTTATTTTCCCGTGTACGCCATAGGCTGATTCAGATACTGCTCCCATAGAAAGTTTTCCGGGGATTTTTTCAGGCCGAAAGCCTCCCGGATCCCCTGACACAGCATTTTCAGCTTGTATTGCAGGGGCGAGGCCGCAAATAGCGGCTCGTTCCCCGCCGTCATGGCATACTCAAAAATCCGCGCCCGGTCTTCCTTGGGATAGCTCATGGAGTAGGTGTCCACAAAGCTGCGGGTGTCCGGCTGCAAAAACTCGCTGCCGTCCCGCTGAGCGTTGGCAAGGTAATCGTAGTCGTACTCAAATCCTACGGGATTCAGCTTTGCCCACTGGTCGAGGGCGATGCTGTTGCCTAAGATGTGGGTCTCCATCACATGGTAAAGCTCGTGGTACAGCGCTTTTTCCGAGGTATCCCCCGCCGCCAGCACGATGTAGGCATCCGTTCCGTTCATAAACTGGATGCCGTTCGCCCTGCTCACACTGCCGGATTCGGCGCTGCCGATGATCTCCCGCACCAGACAGATCTTCAGAGAGGAAAAATGGGAAATTGCAGCTTCCAGCATCCCCTCCGGGAAATTGGCAAGGCGCTCGTTCAGCCAGTCCAGCTCCCGTTTGAAAACCGGCACCAGATATTCCGTTTCAAAATTGTAGTCCCATGGCTGCACCAGATTGGCGTCCTCCCACAATAGCACCTCAACGCCGTAGGTATCGCCGATGGTTCTCGCGTAATACTCGCACCACACCAGCCCGTGATAGTCCGGCTCCTGGTTGGAATAATAGGGGCCGGTGTAGACCTCCGTGTCGGAAACGGCGAATTCCAGCGCGGCTGTGTCCCAGCGGTAAATGACCGGCCGACCGTCGTTGTTGTAAAGCAGGAAATAGACCCAGCCGTCGGCGGACTCCTCCACCGTTAGGGGCAGGCCGAAGAACGGAAGGGTCACGGAACTGCGGCGGCGTCCGGTTTCCAGATCGTAATAGTCCAGCTTGATCTCCGTATCCGACGCAACGCTGGCCGTCACCGCGTCGGCGAAGGTCTCCAGAAGAAAGTCCTCCCCGCTCAGCTCCGCCGGGGTCAGCGCCAGAGGGGCTTCCTCCCCCGCCTGCCCGAACAGCAGCGCCCGGGTGCAGCCTGTGGGGAAGGAGATAAAATAGCTGTCGCCCCGGGAGCGCATCGTCAGCTCCTGCGCCCCTTCATATAATATCCGCCCGCTTTCCGTGGAAAGCAGCAGCGTGCTGGCATTGCCCTCGTTGTCCGCCACGCGGCATTGCAGGACGGTGTCGTTCAGGTGCAGCCCCGTCACGCTCTGTTGGGCGAACCCGGCTTCCTTGATGACCCGGCGGATGCCCGTTTCCAGATTCCATGCGCGGACGCCCGCTTTTGTGCAGTAGTACAAGGTCTCCCGGTCGCGGGACAGCAGGGGCGTTCCCTCCAAGTCCTCCGGCACGGGAATGTGGGTGATCTCCCGCAGAGAAGCATCCAGCACCACCGTCTGCCGGTTCACCGGGTCAAAATAGCTCAGGCCGTTTTCCGTGACCTGTAGGGACGGGTTATCCGGAGTAAGGCCAAAATCCAGCTGGGCGGTGGCCGCTATGTACAGTTCCTCCCCGGAAAGCCGGGTGATGCGGGTGCTGACCTCGGTGTCGGAGAACACCAGCAGGTCACTGCCCATGGCCTTCATTCCGGCCACATTGGCAGCGCTCAGGGGATACGCCCGCAGGGCGTCGCCGTAACGCACTTCCACCGGGTCACTCGGGTCATGCAGCCCGGCAGGCGGCGCTGCTTCCACGGGAACGGCCTCCGTCTGGGTGGGGAACGTCGTTTCCTCCCCCTTCCCGGAACAGCCCGCCAGCAGCAGGCACAGCAGAATCAGCGCGGGATACCATCGTTTCATCTATTGTCTCCTTGCAAGGGTGTAATCGTCGCCCTGCCGGTAAAAGGGGCAGTGCCGGGAGGGGGAATTGGCGATGCGGTAAACCTCGTCCTCGTCCAAATCCATCATGCAGTAGTATTCGTCGTACTCCTCATCATAATCATAATACCAGCAGGTCTCGCATTCTGTCGAATCCACGGCCATTCCTCCAAAATCCGAAAAGAAAATTCTCCGTTTTCATAAATCAGACAGCTGTGGCTCCCGTCCTTGGGGATGGAGACACTGCCGGGGTTCAGGCAGCGGACGCCGGAGCGCACTTCGTCCATCTTCACATGGGTGTGCCCAAACAGGAACACGCTGCCCTCCGGCAGGGGCGGAAGATCATCCGGGTTGTGGTGATGTCCATGGGTCAGATAGAAGGTTTTCCCGTCCAGAAGCAGCTGGGAAAACTCCGCCATGCAGGGAAAAGGCAGAACCATCTGGTCAACCTCCGCCTCGCAGTTGCCCCGAACGGCGATGATGTTTTCCCGGTACTGGCTCAGCATGGGGATCACCTGCTTTGGCGCGTAATCCCGGGGCAGGTCGTTCCGGGGGCCGTGGTACAGCAAGTCTCCCAGCAGGATCAGCCTGTCCGGACGTTCCATCTCTATCAGGTCGCAAAGGCGGCGGCACCAGAAGGCGCTGCCGTGAATATCGGACGCAATCAGCAATTTCATAAGAAATCCTCCATATTCCAAATGCTGCACAAGGGTCGGTGAAGCCACCGACCCTTAATTTTTCTATAACTGTTCCAGATACGCTTTCACGTCGAAAGGCCTAAGCTTTTCATCCTTCCGCAGATACAGCGGATGATGGGGGTGTCCCTTCCGGGAAATGGCCCCGGCGCAGCACCACTCGGCCCCGTACTCCTCCCCCGCCAGCAGCATATCCCGCAGACAGTCGGGCAGGTACTTCCGCTTTTCAATAATCGCGCCCCATGCCGCCCACACCACCGGATGCTCCGAAAGAGACAGCACATACCGGAACGCTTTCAGGTTTTCCTCGTGGAGCAGCGGGTTGCAGACCTTTTCCATATCGTCGGGAGAGGTCGCCCGCTGGGCGTAGACGTTGAACATGACGAAGCTGTCAAACCCGTTCCCCAAGGCAATGCGCTCCACGGATTTGAGGGTATTGTCCAGCGCGTCGGGTCTGGCCGTGGAGGGGTTGATGCCAATGCAGATCAGCGGCTTTTTCCCCCGCGTCCCCAATATGTAACGGTATTCCGAGTAAAAATTGGGAGCGTAAATCCACTTTTTGATATCGTATTCGTCGCTGGGGGTGTCGGCGGCTTCCAGCGCCTGCCGGAAGGTGACCAACTCCAGCTCCTGTGTCGTTCCGCTGGGAATGTGCGCCATCAGCTTTCCTCCACCGGCGGGAACCACAGGCTCTTGCTGGGGTCGTGGAAGTCGCAGCTCTCAGGGTCGCGCCCCGTCTGGAGGCACCAACCGGCAAAGGCGGTGTCCAGAAAGGGATACACGCCGTCCATGGTGGATTGCAGACTGACAGTGGAGCCGTCCTTCAGGTACAGCTCCGCAACGACGCTGCCGCCCTGCACCACGTACAGCTTCTGCCCTACGATCTCCTCATAGCGATGCACAGCGTCCTTCTTCCCGAACCGGGACATGAGGAAGCTTTCCCCGTCGTAAAAAATGCCGAAGCTCAGGTAGTACACCGCCAAAAAAACGCCCATGGCAAACACGATCAGGCCGCCCACGATCAGCACCGGCCCGTCGCCGATGCCAATGCAGAACGCCATGACGCCCAGCACCGTCAGCACCACGCCGAACACGCCGAAGCGCTTGTTCGCCCGGACGGCCATGCCGGAACGGTGCTGCGCCTTGCCCCGGAACGCCCTGGAAAAGCCCTTATCCACCAGATAGCACACACCGAACACGGCGGCTGCGATCAGCAAAACAATGACAAACTGCATATCTTTCTCTCCTTGTATATATGCGTCTACGCCCAGAGCACCGTGTCCACGGGGATGTCATGTTCCTCGGTGTCCAGATGGGGCAGCACCTGAAAATCGTAGCACAGCGCCAGCGTGGGATGGTTCGGCTCCCGGGACAGGAACTTGTCGTAAAAACCGCCACCGTAGCCGATGCGGTGTCCCTGGGGGTCGAAGGCCAGCCCGGGCATCAGCACCAGCGCCGTCTCGTCATGGGCGACCGGCTCGTCCGCGATGGGTTCCGGAATCCCGGCGTAGCCCTTCGCCACTTTGGTCAGGTCGTCCAAGTAAATAAACTTCATTTCGTCGCCGTAACACTTGGGCACGGCCACTTTTTTTCCGTCCCGGAGCGCCTGCTCCAGCATGGGGACGGTGCGCACCTCCTGGTTGTAGGGCATGTAGCCGTAGACAGTCTTTGCCTTGCGGTAGGCTTCCGTCGCGGCAAACTTGCGGCCAAGCTCCCGGCTCCGCTCTTCAATTTCTTCCGGCGTCATCGCCCGTTTTTTCTCCCGAATCCGGCGGCGCAGTTCCGTCTTATCCATTGTCCGTACCCTCCGCTTTCTCGCTCACCGGGTGGAACATCCGGAACCACAGGAAAATGGCGATCTGCCCCGGAATGCCCAGAAGGTAAATTTTCCAGAAATTATACCGGAAAATCAGCAGTCCGGAAACATGAATGGCGATCAGGAATCCCCACACGATGGCGGAGATCAGCAGCCGGTTTTTCCGGAAATCGTGCCACGCCGACAGCAGGCTCAGCATCACGATGGCGTTGATGGGTACGGCGTAGAAAAAGGCAAGCCAGCTGTAGCGCTCCACGGCCCTGAACGAGGACATGATGACGAATATCAGCAGCGCAATGAACCACACCAGCGTGGACGACAGCGCTAATATCACATTCTTGTTGGCCCTGCGCTTGAGCGCCTTTTCGGACACCTGGGTCATGGCTTTTTCCAGGGTGCCGGGGTTTCCCGGCAGGGCGTTGGGGTCGGCCAGCAGTTCCCCCACCGGTATCTGGAACAGCTCTGCCAGCTGCACCAGCGTCATCACATCCGGCACGGATTCTCCCCGCTCCCATTTGGAGACGGCCTTGTCGGAATAATTCAGTTTTTCCGCCAGTCCCGCCTGGGTCAGTCCCGCCTGCTTGCGGTACGCGGCAATATTGGAGCCGATCTGATTTCTCAAAGTCGCGTCGTCCATGGTTCCCCTCCAGCATATAGTTACAGCTATCTTATCACAAATGGGAACCCTTTGCAACAGGGAAACCGGCAGATGCTCCCGAAATAAATCCGTTAATCCTCTTGCATTTTCTTCCAATCCATGTTATGATTGGTTTGTACACCACGAAACCTTCCCACTGTAAGGAGGCAACGCTATGAACATCCGAAAACTTTTGACCCGGCTCGTCTCTCTGGCACTGATCGCGGTCTTTCTGCCCACCGTCGCGATGGCGGATACCTGGTACTTGGAGGACGGCAGCATCACCGTCTCCGCCACGAAAAGCGGCCAGAACGTCAGCCAGGGCGGCGTGACCAAAGAGGATTCCGCCCCCGTCATCCGGAACCGGGATTCTTCCGCTTCCACCACCAACAATGTCACCATCAGGGCGGACACAGGGGCGACGGCCAACGTCACCCTTGAGGACACCAACATCGACACCACCGGCGGCGCAGGGCCGAATGGCGCAGGCGACGCGGCGGTGAGAACCGAGGGCGGCGGCAATGTCAACCTGAACGTTGAACTGGACAACACCCTGCAAAGCGGAAACACACGCGCCGGTGTGGAAAAGGGCAACGGCGGCAATCTGACCATCGGCTCCGAATCCGGCTCCGGCCAGCTGGTAGCCACCGGCGGCGACGGCGGCGCGGGTATCGGCGGCGGTGAAAACACAGGTGCCGAAAACATCACCATTACCGGCGGCGATATTTTTGCCATCGGAAACGGCGGCGGCGCAGGGATCGGTGGTGGCTGGGACTGCAGCGCCTCCGACATCACCATCACCGGCGGAAATGTCACAGCCGTAGGGAAACAAGACGATCCCGGCCGTATTGGCGGCGCAGGCATTGGCGGCGGCGGATCTCAGACTTCGAATGCCGGCAGCGGCACCAATATCAAAATCACCGGCGGACGTGTCACAGCAGTCGGCGGCAATTACTCTGCGGGTATCGGCGGAGGCTATGGCTCCAATGGTGAAAACATCACCATTTCCGATGCCGAAGTAATCGCCATAGGCGGCACATGCAGCGCCGGAATCGGCGG
>HF988149.1:67088-69640 GCA_000434635.1 Firmicutes bacterium CAG:110
CTGCCGTAACCTCGACTCCACTGCCGCCGGAGAAGGAAAGAATATCTCCATTTCCGGCAGTGCAAATGTAAAGGCCGCCGGCGGCGTGGGCGACAGTATGGACGGCGCAGGCGCGGCCATTGGCGCGGGCGGATCGCATCAGGGGACAACCCTCGTCGATGCTCAGGAGGGGGATGTGGATACCTCCGGCCTGTCCCCCGACGGCAGCGTCGAGCGCTTAGACCCCGGAACGACCTTTGACATCCCCCAGCCCAAGCCCCGCAGCAGCTTCCTGACTGCCTCCGCTGAACCCCAGCCGGTCAAAGCGGCGCTCTATCGCGTCATTGACGAGACGGGCAAGGCGCTCCCCGTGGAGACGAAGCAGGAGGACGGCGTTCTGCTGCTCACCGCCCAGGCCGACATCGCCATTCTGGAGGGCGCGGTCTCCGGACTGCAAACCCTGCAAGGCCGGGGCATCGATACCATCACCTTCACCAACGGCACCATCTCCGTCAGCTTCTCTCTGGCCGAGGTCATCGCCAAGGGCGCGTCTTCGGACGTCTACCGCCTGACCCTCTCCGGCGGCGAAGCCAATTTCACCCTGGCTGACGCGGACATTACCGCGCTGCTGGGCAAGTAATCCCATAAAAAACACGCCCCGGACATTCAAGGATGTCCGGGGCAATTGCTGCTCAGCTCAATTATCAGCCGCCGAAGAAACGGCGGAAGTATTCGTACCAGTCGTTGTAGTCCCCCTCGCTGGGCATGGACGAATCCTCCTGCGGGGCGGTCTCGACGGTGGTGCTGTGGGGCTTTTCGTCAAAGGTGATGGTCAGCGTCAGTTCCCGTCCGCTGCGAACGACGGTAACTTGGGCGGTGTCCCCCGCCTTGTAGTTCCGCAGGGTGCGGGTCAGGTCGGTTCTGGTGGTGATCTTATGATCGTCCACCGCGGTGATCAGATCCTTGGACTGGATACCGGCCTTGTCCGCGCTGCTGCCCGGCGTCACGTCCACGACGTAAGCGCCATCCGTGGGCAGGCCAAACTGAGCGGCGGCTTCCTTGTCGTTGTCCTTCACGGTGATGCCCATGTAAGCGCCGGTGACGTAGCCGTAGTCGATCAGGTCGGAGATAATGCCCATCACGTCGTCAATGGGGATGGCAAAGCCGATGCCCTCGATGGACGCGCCGGAATTGGTGGTGCCGGAATACTTGGCGGTGGTGATGCCGATGACCTCGCCGTACATGTTGAACAGCGGGCCGCCGGAGTTGCCCGGATTGATGGCCGCATCGGTCTGGAGCATACTGATGACGGTGTTGTCGGTGGTGACCTCCCGGTTGATGCCGCTGACGTAGCCGACGGTCTCCGTTGCCGCCAGACGGCCAAGGGGATTGCCGATGGCGACTACCATGTCGCCGATGGAAAGATTGCCGCTGCTGCCGATGGTCGCGGCGGACAGCCCTTCGGCCTCCACCTTCAGGACAGCCACATCGTTGGTCGCGTCGTAGCCCTTCACCGTGGCGGCATACTCGTCGCCGCTGTGGGTGGTGACGGTGATATTGCTTGCATTCTGCACAACGTGGTAGTTGGTCACCACGTAGCCGTCCTCCGTCAGGATGAAGCCGGAACCGGAGGACGTTCCCTCCACGCTCTGGCCGTAGGCGGTGGTCTGCATGGTGCAGGAAATGGCCACCACGCTGTCAACATTGCTCTGGTACAGCTGCGCCGGAGTCATGGCCGAACCGTCCGCTGCCGGGAGCGCGCCGGATGTACCAGAAGGAACGCTGTTGATTTGCTTCTGCAAATCGTCAATTTGCCTGCCCAGCTGCTGGGTGATCTGGCTGGTTTTCTGCTCCCACTTCCGGTTGACGCCGGAAGCCGTGATCAGGCAGCCGGAAGCCACCAGCGCCACAACAAGAACGGCGGCGATAACGGTCTTCCAAGGCGACTTGCCGGATCTACGGGGCTTTTTCTCCCGCTTCTCTGGCGGCTGCATCTGGGGTTGGTACTGATACTGATACGGCCGGGGCTGGCCGGTCATGTAGGGGGAATTGGCGTAGGGAGACTCCCTGCGGCCCGTACCGGCGGCATGATAGGTGCCGGACTGGGGTTCGCTCTGGTGCTCCTGAGGAACTTCATTCCGTGGTTCCTGAGGAGCTTCGTTCTGCGGCTCCTGCGGGGCGTCGAAACTCGCTTCGGGAGCCGGGTTATTTTCTTCCGGATATTCGCTATTTGCAAAGGTGTCCATGGTGGTTACCTCCTTCTCTTTTCTTATCCTACTCTATCCGTCACATATGAAGAAATATGTATCGACATGTGAAGGATATTTGAATTTTACAATTTTTCCGGCTTTTCGTCAAGGGGAACAGCAAATAATAAAGGAAGCTCTGATTAAATCGGCAAGAACTGTGAGCGAGAGATTTTTCGTCCAATCGAGGCATCGGAAACGGAGGAATACTTTGTGTATTTCCCGTTTTCGATGCCGAAGAGTGGGCGGAAAAGATCCGCTCACAGTCGCAGACGATTTCTTCAGAGTTTCCTAAGAAAAAATCGCGGCAGCTTTCACTGCCGCGAA
>HF988149.1:69655-88137 GCA_000434635.1 Firmicutes bacterium CAG:110
GGCAGCTTTCACTGCCGCGAAACAAGTTACTTCTTGCGGAAGGACATGCAGTCGGTACACTGATCCACGGTGGGGCAAGCCTCGTGAGTACCCACCAGAATGCGATCCAGAGAGCAGTAGTTCTCGCCCTCGCAGTGGTTGGCGCACTGCTGGACAGTACACTCGATGCTCTTGTTGGCATGACAGTTCATAGTAGCAGCCTCCTTTTCTTTGGATTCGGGAATAGTATGCGCCGCCGAGGGCAAAGCATACAGGAACTTTTTTCCAATGTTGCTTTCCCGTGGCTTTTGTGGTATCTTAGAGGAAAAGGATTTTTGCGGGAGGATTTTTCTATGCCTGTCATTGCTCCGTCTATTTTATCCGCCGATTTTGCCAATCTGGAACGGGATATTCACGACATCGAGCGCAGCGGCGCCGACTGGGTGCATGTAGATGTGATGGACGGAATTTTCGTCCCCAACATCTCCATCGGCATTCCGGTGGTGAAAGCGCTGCGGCCTGTCACTTCCCTGCCGTTGGACGTACATCTGATGATCGACCGTCCCATCCGCTACGCCGAGGAATTCATCAAAGCCGGCGCGGACTGGCTGACCATTCACTTAGAATCCGACCAGCCTCAGAACACGCTGGCCTGTCTCGACAAAATCCGGGCTATGGGCTGCAAAGCCGCCATTTCCCTGAAGCCGAAAACCCCGGCGGAAGCTGCCATTCCCTACCTTGCCAAGTGCGACATGGTGCTCGTAATGACCGTGGAGCCGGGCTTCGGGGCGCAGAAATTCATGGCCGACATGATGCCCAAGGTGAAAAAAATCCGCCAGATGCTGGACGAGGTAAACCCCGCCTGCATCATCGAAGTGGACGGCGGCGTAGACGCTGTGACGTACAGAACCTGCCGGGAAAACGGCGCGGAAGCACTGGTCACCGGCTCGGCCTATTTCAAGGCCGCCGACCGGGCGGCGTTCGTCAAGACCCTTCGCGCGTAACCATTTTTCCCGTAAGAAACGAACCCGGCTCCCATCTGGGAACCGGGTTCGGATTGTGTGTGCTCAGCAGTAGAAGTCCCGAATCTTCTTGGCGCGGCTGGGATGGCGCAGCTTGCGGATGGCCTTGTTCTCGATCTGGCGGATACGTTCCCGGGTGACGCCGAAAATCTGTCCGACCTCTTCCAGCGTGTGGGTGCGTCCGTCGTACATGCCGAAGCGCATCCGCAGGACGTCCGCTTCTCGCTCCGTCAGGGTGTCCAGAATCTCCTTCAGCGCCTCGGCAAGCAGGGCGTTGGAGGTGGCGTCGGCGGGGCCGGGGGTGCGCTCGTCCTCCACGAAGGAGCCGATGGAGGTATCTTCCTCGTCACCCACAGGGGTGTCCAGGGACAGCGTGTCGGCGGCGGTACGGTTGGCCTCGATGATCTTCTCAACAGGCAGGTTCAGCTCCGCGGCGATCTCCTCCACGGTAGGCTCGCGGCCAAGCTCCTGCACCAGCTTCCGGTTGCAGCGGGTGGCCTTGTTGATGACCTCCACCATATGCACCGGGACACGGATCGTCCGGGCCTGATCCGCGATGGCGCGGGTGATGGCCTGCCGGATCCACCAGGTGGCATATGTAGAGAATTTGTTTCCCTTTGTCCAGTCGAATTTATCGACCGCGCGGATAAGGCCGGTGTTGCCTTCCTGAATCAGGTCCAGAATGTGCAGGCCGCGGCCGGAATATTTCTTTGCGATGGAGACCACCAGACGCAGGTTCGCCTCGGTGAGCTTGTTCTTCGCTTCCTGATCCCCCTCGGAGACGCGCTTGGCCAGCTCCACCTCTTCCTCGGCGGAAAGGAGCTTGATCTGGCCGATCTCCTTGAGGTACATCCGCACCGGGTCGTCCAGACTGTACTCGGCGGCAAGGTCAACGGGGTCGACCAGCTCCTCCTCGTCAATGCCCGCCAGATTGATATCGTCGTCCGGCCCCAGGTCGAGATCGTCGTCCCCCAGATCCAGTTCCAGATCGGCGGTGACCACCTGAATATTCATGGCATCCAGACGGTCGTAAATGTCCTCGATCTTTTCCGGCGTCAGCTGCATCTTCTCCAGCTGGGCGTTCAGGTCGGAGGCACGGATCATGCCGTCCTTCTTCGCCTGCGTGATGAGCGCCTGCAATGCGGCGTGAACATCATCCATGTTGGCTTTTGGAGCCTTCTTCGGCGTACTACTACTCATAGAGAATCTCCTTTTTTCTATGTAAAAATCCATAAAACTCTTGTGCCGTTAAACTATACCCCGTTTTTTTCGGTATGACAAGGGCATTTCTCAAAAATTTTTCTTTCATCGAGGACAGTTTTCCCCTGATTTCGGGAAAACATACGGTTTACTTTTTGGGAAAAATTCGTTATAATTGTGAGAATAAGGCAGTATGCCCATTTGGGGGCGCGCAAGCTCCTTCGATCCCACATTCATGAGGTAATCCATATGACCGAATTATCCAACATCCGCAACTTTTCCATCATCGCCCATATCGATCACGGCAAGTCCACCCTCGCCGACCGGCTGCTGGAGCAGTGCCACGCCATCGACCAGCGCATCCGCGCCGAGCAGATGCTGGACTCCATGGACTTGGAGCGGGAGCGGGGCATCACCATCAAATCCAGCGCCGTCACCCTGCACTATACCGCCGCCGACGGCGAAAAATACGTCCTGAACCTGATCGACACCCCGGGTCACGTGGACTTCAACTACGAGGTCTCCCGGAGCCTTGCCGCCTGCGAGGGCGCGATTCTGGTGGTGGACGCCTCTCAGGGCGTGGAAGCCCAGACCCTCGCCAATACCTATCTCGCCATCGACGCCGGGCTGGAAGTCCTGCCCGTCATCAATAAAATTGACCTTCCATCCGCCCGTCCGGCTGAGGTGAAATCGGAAATTGAGGACATCATCGGCATTCCCGCCGAAGACGCCCCCGAAATTTCCGCCAAAAACGGCATCAACATCCCCGCCGTTCTGGAGATGATCGTCCGGGACGTCCCTGCTCCCACCGGCGAACGGGACGCGCCATTGCAGGCGCTGATCTTCGACAGCCAGTACGATTCCTACCGGGGCGTCATCGTCTACACCCGCATCAAGCAGGGAACGGTGAAGCCCGGCATGGACATCAAAATGATGGCCACCGGCGCGGTCTACAAGGTGGTGGAGGTGGGCACCATGATTCCCGGCGGGCTGAACCCCTCGGACGCGCTGGGCGCCGGGGAAGTGGGCTACATCACCGCTTCCATCAAAACCGTTGCGGACACCCGGGTGGGCGACACCGTCACCGGCGTGGAGAATCCCGCCGCCCAGCCCCTGCCCGGCTACCGTCCCGCCCAGCCCATGGTGTTCTCCGGCATCTACCCCGCCGACGGCGCCAAATATCAGGATTTACGGGACGCACTGGAAAAACTGAAGCTCAACGACGCCTCCATGAGCTACGAGCCGGAAAGCTCCATCGCCCTTGGCTTCGGCTTCCGCTGCGGCTTCCTCGGTCTGCTGCATATGGAGATCATTCAGGAGCGTCTGGAGCGGGAATACAATCTCGACCTCATCACCACCGCGCCCAACGTCGTCTACCGGATAACGAAGACCAACGGCGAATCCATGTACGTCTACACGCCTCTGGACTACCCCGACCCGGCGGACATCCAGCTGGCCGAGGAGCCTTACGCCAAGGTCAGCCTGATCTCCCCACAGGAATACGTGGGCAACATCATGGAGCTGTGTCAGAACCGCCGGGGCGAATTCAAGGACATGGTGTATCTGGACGCCAGCCGGGTGGAGCTGCACTACGAAATGCCCCTGAACGAGATCATCTACGACTTCTTCGACGCCCTGAAGTCCCGCACCCGGGGCTACGGCAGTCTGGACTACGAGCTGATCGGCTACCGCCCCAGCCGTCTGGTGAAGCTGGACATCCTGCTCAACGGCGACGTTGTGGACGCCCTGAGCTTCATTCTCTTCGCGGACAACGCCTATCCCCGTGCCCGGAAAATCTGCGAAAAGCTGAAAGAGAACATCCCCCGCGCCCAGTTTGAAATTCCCGTTCAGGCCGCCATCGGCGGCAAGGTCATCGCCCGTGAGACCATCAAGGCGCTGCGCAAGGACGTTCTCGCCAAGTGCTACGGCGGCGACATCACCCGTAAGAAGAAGCTGCTGGAAAAGCAGAAGGAAGGCAAGAAGCGGATGCGTACCTTTGGCACCGTCGCGGTTCCTTCCGAAGCCTTCATGGCCGTCCTCAAGCTGGACGAAGATTGACAGTTTTCTCACATTCTCAACACCCGGAGGTATCCCATGCCTATTCTCAATAAACGTGCGAACAAAACGCCCCTCGGACTTTACGTCCATGTCCCCTTCTGCCGCAGCAAGTGCCAGTACTGCGACTTCTACTCCATGGCCACCAAGGACGACAAGCTGATGGACGGCTATCTGGACGCGGTATGCGACCATATCAAGGAAGCCGGTGAGCTGGCGCCCGGCTACAAGGTGGACTCCGTCTACTTTGGCGGCGGCACCCCCTCCTTCTTCGGTGCCGACGGTCTGGCCGTGATCCTCACCACCATCCGCCGGAACTTCGACGTGGTGCCGGATGCCGAGATCTCCGTGGAGTGCAACCCGGATTCCGTTTCCGACCGGCTGCTCCACCGGCTTTACGCCGAGGGCTTCAACCGGGTCAGTCTGGGCGTTCAGTCCGACGACGATGAAATTCTGAAAAAGCTCGGCCGTCCCCACACCTACGCACAGGCCGCCACCGCCTACCAGCGCATCCGCAAGGCGGGTTTTCGTAACGTGTCCATCGACCTGATGTACGGCCTGCCCGGGCAGGACCTGCAGGACTGGCAGGAAACGCTGGACAACGTCCTGCGCCTGAACCCGGAGCACGTCAGCTGCTACGCCCTGAAAATCGAGGAAGGCACCCCCTTCTATGACTACAAGGAAATGCTGAACCTCCCTGACGACGAGACGCAGGCGGACATGTACCTCGCCGCCGTGGAAGCCCTCCGCAGCCGCGGCTTCCGGCAGTACGAAATTTCCAATTTTGCCCGGAAGGGTCTGTACTCCCGGCACAATATGAAATACTGGACGGGCGGCGAATATCTGGGCTTCGGCCCCAGCGCCAGCTCGGACTTTGCCGGAAAGCGCTTCACCCTGAAACGGGATTTGCAGGAATACATCGCCGGTATCCGGGACGGCGGCGACATTATGGAGGATTTACAGGAGATCCCCATGCGGGAGCGGGCGGGCGAGTATCTGATGCTTCGTCTGCGCACCAGTCAGGGCATCAGCGCCGCGGAATACGAAAAGCTGTTCCTGCTGCCCTTCGCCCCGCTGGAAGATGTGCTGGAAAAGCGCCGCCGC
Organism: Firmicutes bacterium CAG:110; assembly: GCA_000434635.1. GTDB lineage: Bacteria > Bacillota > Clostridia > Oscillospirales > Oscillospiraceae > Faecousia. Next base: position 75,016 of record HF988149.1, read on the forward strand.
TACTATCAGGCGACCCAGAACGACTCCGGCCGCTGGGTGCTGACCCCTCAGGGGTATCTGGTCAGCAACGACATCATCACGGACCTTTTGATCGCGCAGGACAGCTCCCACCCGCTCAAGCGGATATAACGTCGTATCCGCCCGAAATTTACAACGATTTTGCCGCCGGGGAATTGACATTTTTCCCGGCGGCATGTATAATATACAGGCAAAACTCCGGTTGTCCGGAAAAGTAAACCCAAAGACGGAAACGTCTTTTGAAAGAAAGGAAAATTGCCATGATTTACAGTGCAGAAGTACAGAATATGTGCTCCGTGGCTAAGGGCGCCTACCATGGCCCCGCTCCCATCCCCGAAGAGGGCAAGTGGGTTCAGGCCAAGGAGATCAAGGACATCAGCGGCTTTACCCATGGTATCGGCTGGTGTGCTCCCCAGCAGGGTGCCTGCAAGCTGACCCTGAACATCAAGGAGGGCGTCATTGAGGAAGCTCTGGTGGAGACCATCGGCTGCTCCGGCATGACCCATTCTGCCGCTATGGCCGCCGAAATTCTCATCGGCAAGACCATTCTCGAGGCTCTGAACACCGATCTGGTGTGCGACGCCATCAACACCGCCATGCGGGAGCTGTTCCTGCAGATCGTTTACGGCCGCAGCCAGTCTGCGTTCTCCGAGGGCGGCCTGGTCGTGGGCGCTTCTCTGGAAGACCTGGGCAAGGGTCTGCGCAGTCAGGTGGGCACCATGTTCGCCACCAAGTCCAAGGGTCCCCGTTATCTGGAAATGGCCGAGGGCTATGTCACCCGCGTTGCTCTGGACGACGATAACCTGATCATCGGCTATGAGTTTGTAAACCTGGGCAAGATGATGGACTTCATGAAGAAGGGCGACGACGCCAACACCGCCTACAAGAAGGCTATGGGTCACTACGGCCGCTTCGACAACGCGCCCAAGTACATCGACCCCCGTCAGGAATAAGAGGAGGACGAAACAATGGCTTTGTTTGAAAGTTACGAAAGAAGAATTGACAAGATCAACGGCGTCCTCGCTCAGTACGGCATCTCCTCCGTGGAAGAGTGCCGGGATATCTGCAAGGCGAAGGGCTTCGACCCCTACGAGATCGTCAAGGGCATTCAGCCCATCTGCTTTGAGAACGCCTGCTGGGCTTACACCGTGGGCGCTGCCATCGCTCTGAAGAAGAACGTCAAGACCGCCGCTGAGGCCGCCGAGGCCATCGGCATCGGCCTGCAGGCCTTCTGCATCGACGGCTCCGTCGCCGAGGACCGCAAGGTCGGTCTGGGTCACGGCAATCTGGGCGCCATGCTGCTGCGGGACGAGACCAAGTGCTTCGCTTTCCTTGCCGGTCATGAGTCTTTCGCCGCTGCCGAAGGCGCTATCGGCATTGCCCGCTCCGCTAACAAGGCTCGTAAGGAGCCTCTGCGGGTCATCCTGAACGGTCTGGGCAAGGACGCTGCGCAGATCATCTCCCGGATCAACGGCTTTACCTATGTGCAGACCAAGTTTGACTACTACACCGGCGAGCTGAAGATCGTCAAGGAGTACAAGTACTCCGACGGCGAGCGCGCGGCTGTCCGCTGCTTCGGCGCTGACGACGTCCGTGAGGGCGTGGCCATCATGCACCACGAGGGCGTGGACGTTTCCATCACCGGCAACTCCACCAACCCCACCCGTTTCCAGCATCCCGTTGCCGGCACCTACAAGAAAGAGTGCATCGAGCAGGGCAAGAAGTACTTCTCCGTGGCCTCCGGCGGCGGCACGGGCCGTACCCTGCATCCCGACAACATGGCGGCCGGCCCCGCTTCCTACGGCATGACCGACACCATGGGTCGTATGCATTCCGACGCCCAGTTCGCCGGTTCCTCCTCCGTGCCTGCCCACGTGGAAATGATGGGCTTCCTGGGCATGGGCAACAACCCCATGGTCGGCGCTACCGTTTCCGTGGCTGTTGCTGTTGAGGAAGCGCTGAAGAAGTAAGGTTAAACCCCTACTTTTGAACCTAAAAAGTTCAAATCCCACTTTTCGCAAAAATGAAGCAAGGAAGCACGTCCTGCCGAGGAAATTCGGCAAGATGTGCTTCCTGTTTTTGCTGTTTTAGGGGTGTTTTTGATGAAGAAAATGAGGATGTGCTTCCCAAGAGAAAAAGAGCAGGTTTCTCTGCTCTAATCATCCGGAATATACTTCATGATGTCCCCGACTTCGCAGGACAGAATTCTGCAAAACATCTCAATGGTATGGGTACTGACGCTTTCGTTCCGTTTTAACCGTGTGATCTGTCCGGGGCTGATATTATACCGTTTGATAAGCGTATATTGTGTGATACCCTTCTCTTTCATGACATTCCATAGATTATCGTAAGAAATCACAGGATGCAGCCCCCTTTCTTACTTGACATAATAACCGAATATGGTGTATAATCATATTGACCAATATCGGTTATTGGTATACTCTAAGAAAGAAGGATCGCAAATGAAAAAGACAATTTCTCTGCTCTTGGTGGTTGGCCTATGCGTCTGCTTATGCGCTTGTGGTAGCAATGGAGGAACAAAGAAAATTGAAGACAGACTAATAGTTGGGAAATGGGTTTCTGACAGGACTGAAATGGATGGTCGACTTACCAACTTCACAATAACATTTTTCAGTGACGGCTCAGCAAAATTGTCCTACTATGATACAGAGTTTAGCAATCAAATAGACAATAGCCTTACATGGACAGTATCCGAACCGAATACCGTTTCAATCGGATTGATTACTTTCAGTAAATACACTTACACGAACGATAATGGCGTTGAAAAGCTTATGGCACCACAAGCAGATGGGTATTGGTACGAACACGTAGTTGAATAAATACAGTCAGGGAGGCGTTTGCATCCCTGACTTCTCATTTTTCCAAGAGATTAATGTATTCATAAACCGTCGTCCTGCTCAAATCACAAACCCTTGCCAATTCTGAAATATTTAACTGCCCGTTTTTATAAGCGGGATAATGCCGGAGGAAGATGCTTATCTGGAAGCTGCCCTGAATTAAAGAAACCGCAGGTTCAAGCCATCGCCTGAACCTGCGGTCATTTCATTCTTCCTCAATCCTCGTCCCAGTTGTGCCAGACGTTTTGGACGTCGTCGTCGTCGTCCATGATGTCCAGCAGCTTCTCCATCAGGGAGATCTGCTCCGGGTCGGTGAGCTTCTGGTAGTTCTGGGGCACCATTTCGATCTGGGCGGATACGAAGCTGTAGCCCTTCTGCGTCATGGCGTCGGCCACGGCGTTGAAATCGTCGGGGTCTGTGTACACGGTAAACACGTCGTCCTCGGCCTCGAAATCATCCGCGCCGCAGTCCATGGCGTCCATCATGACCTGGTCTTCCTCGTAGTCGCCGTCCTCGTTGTCAATCACCAGCACGCCCTTCTTGTCGAAGGACCAGCTGACACAGCCTGTCGCGCCCAGATTGCCGCCGAACTTGTCGAAGTGGTGGCGCATGGAACCGGCGGTGCGGTTGCGGTTGTCGGTCATGGTTTCCACGATCACCGCCACGCCGCCGGGGCCGTAGCCTTCGTAGGTAATGGTCTCGTAGTTGTCGCCGCCCGCGCCTGCCGCCTTTTCCAGGCAGCGCTTGATGTTGTCGTTGGGCATGTTGGCGGCCTTGGCCTTGGTGATGACGGTGGCCAGACGGGAGTTATAGGCGGGGTCTGCACTGCCGCCCTCCTTCACCGCGACGATCAGCTCTTTGGCGATCTTGGTGAAGGCTGCCGCGCGCTTGGCGTCCTGCGCGCCCTTGGTTTTCTGGATGTTATGCCATTTGGAATGTCCGGACATAGGTATATCTTCCCTTCAGCGAGTATATTCAAAAATCTTATCTATTTTATCAGAATCCGTGACAAAAATCAACACTTTCTCAATAGAATTTCATGCAGTCCCGGTGGGTTTCGGAAATTTTCACCTGAATGCCCGGGAACACGGCGGCGATTTTTTCCGCCAGCACGGCCACGACGGGGTTCTCCGTGGCAAAATGCCCCGCGTCGATCAGATTCATCCCCAGCGCCCGGGCGTCCCAGAACTCATTGTACTTGATGTCCGCGGTGACGAAGGTGTCGCACCCGACCTCGAAGGCGCTCATCAGCTCGTCGGAGCAATGCCCGCCGCCCACCGCCACCACGCGAACCGGCTTGCCGCCGTCCACGTAGCGCAGTCCCTCGGCGTTCAGGCTGCTCTTAACGATTTCCAGAAATTGGGAAAGGGGCTGCTCCTCTACCCTGCCCCGGCGCAGAAGACCCCACTGCCGTCCCTGATCGTCCCGGAAAAAGGGCGGGATGGTCTCCACGTCGTTCAGTCCCAGCGTAGCCGCCAGCACGTCGTTGACGCCGCCCGGGGCGCAGTCCAGATTGGTGTGGGCATTGACGGCGCTGATGCCGTGGCGGCAAAGGGTCATGATGCTCCGGCCGACGGTCGTTTCCTCCGTCACGGATTTGAGCGGGTCAAAAATAATTGGATGGTGGGTGACGATCAGCTCCGCGCCCCACTCCGCCGCCTCCCGGCACACCCTCTCGAAGGGGTCGAGCGCCACGAGAACCTTGGTAACGGGGGTCTCCCGGCTGCCGCAGAGCAGCCCCACATTGTCCCAGTCCATTTTCATGTAGGTTGGGGCAAGGGTTTCTACGTACTTGAGAATGTCAGCTACGGTCGTCATCGGTCAGTTCCTCCAAAATCGCTTTGTAGTGCCTGTATTTTTCCTCGTCCCCGCCGGACAGCCCCGCCACGGTCTTGCGAAGGCCGGAAAGGACGCTCTCCCGGAAAGCCGGAAGCAGTTCGCTGCCGCTGCGGCGCAGCGCCGGGGTGATGTAATATTCGCCCTCGGTCAGCGGTTTGCCGGGGGCGTAGACCACTTCCATAACGGGGTAGATGAATTTCCCGTCCTTCGCCAGCGTCTCCTGACGGATGGCGTAGCCCTGACCGTACAGATACCGGCGCAGCTCCGCCCGCTTGCTCTGGCACTGGAGGATCAGCCGGTAGCGTTCGCTTTTCAGCCAGGGCGCGGCGTCCAGAATGGACATCATGGTGTCCGCCCCCATCCCCGCACAGACCATGCAGTCGAATTCCCTGGGGAGATCGCGAATGCCGTCGGACAGGTAGAAGGACATGCGCTCTTTCACGCCGAATTTTTCCGCGTTGCGGATGGCGCTTTGCAGGGGCATTTCCCGGACGTCGGAGGCAATGACCGCGCTGGCGATGCCGTTTTTCAGAAGGTAAATGCCGAGATATCCGTGGTCACAGCCCACGTCCGCCACCCGGTCGCCGGGCTTGACATAGCCGCAGCAGGCCAACAAGCGGTTGGAAAGGGGTATTTTCACGGGCGTCCCTCCTTCTATACGAAAAAAGCCATCCCGGCAATTGTCCGGGATGGCGCTGCCGGTATTTTATCCGTTCTGCTTCGCGGCTTCGTTGGCCTCGTAGGCTTCCAGGAAATTGTTCAGCTGGGCGAGGAACGGCTCGCAGTCCACACCGTGAACCATGCAGGCTTCCTCAACGGTCTCGCCCCGGGAAGAGGGACAGCCCAGGCAGTGCATACCGATGGCGAAGAACAGGGGTGCGGACTGGGGCGCGACGTCCAGAATGTCCCCGATGATGGTATCCTTTTCAATTTTTACAGCCATTATAATGACCTCCTTGTTTTTATCTGCGACTATTATAACCGCACATGTGGAAAAAAACAAGAGGGAAGTCGTAAAAGATACGCAGCCGCCCCGCAGATTTTTCGTGGCGGGTTGGTCGATGATCAGAGCATCCGTCCTCGCCCATCCAGACAACACCCGCAAAATCCGCTTCTTTCCCCATAGAATTGGCCGGGCAGCGCTGCATCCCCTTTGCCACGTCGTTTTCCTGTTCAGCCCCGACGTACCATGTGGTAAAACGCACCTTCTCCAATGGATGTTGTCTGTTGAATCGGCTCGCCGACAATGCGGAATCCCGCCTTTTCATAGCACCTGATCGCCCGCTGATTCCATGTTCTGACTTCCAGGTACATAGGTTTCCCGGGAAACAGCGTCTGCGAAATTTCCCATGCCATTCGGGTCATCTGCTGCCCGTAGCCCTTGCCGCAGCAATCGGGATTCACCCCGATTCCGAAGAACACCCCCGGGTCTTCCCCATTCAGATTGATAAAGCCGACAAGTTCCTTCCCATCATAGAAGGAATACAGGTGGTTCTCGGGGTTTGCAAACCCAAACCCCCGCTTTTTCTGTTCCTCATAGGAAAGGCTGTTGTAAATCGCGTATTCCCCGGGATATTTCCACCGGGCGATGCAGTATTTTTCTTCTTCGGTCATTTTGTGATACTCAAGCATGTTCTTCCTCCTGAAAATGGTTTGATGCTCGGTTTACCCGCTACATTATAGCAAGGAAACGGGAAAAGTCAACCTGCCCGTATCGACCGTGTCCTTCCGATTTCATCAAAACAGTTCGCCCTCCAGCCTGAGAAGTCTTAGGCCGGAGGGCGTCGGTTCTGTTTTGCTTATTTCGTCTCGTCGGTGCCGTAGTAGGCGTTGAGGTACATCTGCTTGATCTCGCTCATGAGGGGATACCGGGGGTTCGCGCCGGTGCACTGGTCGTCGAACGCCTGCTCCACCATGCTGTCCAGACGGTTCAGGAAGTCGGTTTCGTCAATGCCGTAGTCCCGGATGGTCTTTTTGATGCCGATCTTGACCTTCAGCTCGTCAATGGCCGCGATCAGGTTCTCCAGCTTTTCCTCATCCGTGGTACCGCCCAGCTTCAGATAGTCGGCGACCTCGGCATACCGCGCCAAAGTGTGGGGGTGGTCGTACTGGGAGAAGGTGCCCATCTTTGCCGGAACCTCGGCGGCGTTGAAGCGCAGGACTTCGTCGATCATCAGGGCGTTGGCAACGCCGTGGGGCAGATGGTGGAACGCGCCCAGCTTGTGCGCCATGGAGTGGCACACGCCCAAAAATGCGTTGGCAAAAGCCATACCGGCCATGCAGGCGGCGTTCGCCATGTTCTCGCGGGCCTTGGGGTCCTTCGCGCCGTTTTCATAGGCGGAAGGCAGGTTCTCAAAAATCAGCTTCAAACTCCGCAGCGCCAGACCGTCGGTGTAGTCCGTGGCCATCATGGAGGCGTAGGCTTCCAGAGCGTGGGTCACAGCGTCGATGCCGGAGGCGGCGGTCAGACCCTTGGGGGCGTTCATCATCATGTCGGCGTCCACGATGGACATTTTCGGCAGCAGCTCGTAGTCCGCCAGCGGGTACTTGACGCCGGTGGTTTCATCGGTGATGACAGCGAAGGGGGTCACCTCGGAGCCGGTGCCGGCAGTGGTGGGGATGGCGACGAAATACGCCTTTTCGCCCATCTTGGGGAAGGTGTAGACACGCTTGCGGATATCCACAAAGCGCATGGCCATGTCCTGAAAATCCGCCTCGGGATGCTCATACAGCACCCACATGATCTTGCCCGCATCCATGGCGGAGCCGCCGCCGATGGCGAGGATCAGGTCGGGCTTGAAGGCTGCCATCTGCGCCGCGCCCTCTCTGGCACAGGCGAGGGTGGGATCGGGAGCCACGTTGTAGAAGGTGGTGTGGGTGATCCCCATAGCGTCCAGCTTCTCCTCCACCGGCTTCGTGTAGCCGTTCTGGTACAGGAACGCGTCGGTGACGATGAATGCCTTCTTGTAATTTTTCAGCTCGGCCAAAGCTACCGGCAGGCAGCCCTTCTTGAAATAAACCTTTTCAGGCGCACGGAACCAGAGCATGTTCTCCCTCCTAATTGCCACAGTCTTGATGTTCAGCAGGTGCTTGATGCCCACGTTCTCGGAAACGGAGTTGCCGCCCCAGGAGCCGCAGCCCAGCGTCAGGGAGGGAGCCAGCTTGAAGTTGTACAGGTCGCCGATGCCGCCGTGGGAGGACGGAGTATTCACCAGAATGCGGCAGGCCTTCATTTTTTCCGCAAAGGCGTCCAGCTTCTCCTTCCCGCCCACCGTGTCCAGATAGACGGAAGCTGTGTGGCCGTAGCCGCCATCCTTGACAAGGGTGTCCGCCTTGTTCATGGCGTCGGTGAAGTCGGACGCCCGGTACATGGCAAGCACGGGGGACAGCTTCTCATGGGCAAAGGCTTCGGAGAGATCGGTGGAGGTCACTTCGCCGATGAGGATTTTGGTGCTTTCGGGGACGTCAACACCCGCCAGCGCCGCGATGGTATGGGCGGACTGCCCCACGATCTTGGCGTTCAATGCGCCGTTAATCAGGATGGTTGCGCGAACCTTGTCGATTTCCTCCCCGTTCAGGACGTAGCAGCCGCGCTTGACGAATTCCGCCTTGACCCGGTCGTAGATGCTGTCCAGCACCACCACGCTCTGCTCGGAAGCGCAGATCATGCCGTTGTCAAAGGTCTTGGAATGGATGACGGAGGAAACCGCCAGCAGAATGTCGGCGCTGTCGTCAATGACGGCGGGGGTGTTGCCGGGGCCGACGCCCAGAGCGGGCTTGCCGGAGGAGTAGGCAGCCTTCACCATGCCGGGGCCGCCGGTGGCGAGGATCAGGTCGGCCTCCCGCATCACCTGATTGGTCAGCTCAAGAGAGGGCTTGTCTATCCACGCGATGATGCCTTCCGGCGCACCGGCGGCGACCGCCGCCTCCAGCACCACCCGGGCGGCGGCGATGGTGCAGCCCTTCGCCCGGGGGTGGGGGCTGATGATGATGCCATTGCGGGTCTTCAGGGAAATCAGGGTCTTGAAAATGGCGGTAGAAGTGGGGTTCGTGGTGGGAATGACCGCCGCGATGACGCCGATAGGCTCGGCAATGCGCTGAATGCCGTAGGCCGTGTCTTCCTCAATGACACCGCAGGTCTTGGAATCCTTGTAGGCGTTGTAAATATATTCAGCGGCATAGTGGTTCTTGATGACCTTATCCTCCACTACGCCCATACCGGTTTCGGCCACGGCCTGCTTGGCCAGAGGAATGCGCATCTGATTGGCTGCGGTAGCGGCGGCCAGAAAAATTTTATCCACCTGCTCCTGCGTATAAGTGGCAAATTTCTCCTGTGCCGCGCGGCACTTTGCCAATGCTTCGGTCAGTTCCTGAGCGGTGGTTACAGGTGCATATGTTTTATCCATGAAAATCGACCTTTCCGAACATTGATTATCAGTATTTTGTTACCGATATATTACTATCGATATAATAGCACATATCTCTGAAAAGTCAATCCCCATTATGAAATTTATTCGTAGGCAGAAATAGCCGGGCCTTCGGAGCGTATCGCTCTGAAAGCCCGGCTGTGCCGTTTATTCATTACGTGCCAAGATAGGCCGCCTTCACCGCTTCATTTGCCAGCAGCTCCTCGCCGCTGCCGTGGAGGGTGATCCGGCCGGTCTCCATGACGTAGCCGAGATTGGCGGTTTTCAGCGCCATATTGGCGTTCTGCTCGATAAGCAGCACCGTCACGCCCTGCTTGTTGATCTCCTTGATGATCTCAAAGATGCCCTTGACGATGATGGGCGCAAGTCCCAGAGACGGCTCGTCCATCATGATGACCTTGGGACGGCTCATCAGCGCACGGCCGACCGCCAGCATCTGCTGCTCGCCGCCGGACAGCGTGCCGCCCGCCTGCCAGGAGCGCTCTTTCAGCCGGGGAAACAGGTCAAACACCCAGTTCAAGTCCTCCGTCAGATCGTCCTTGCGCAGGTAAGCGCCGATTTTCAGGTTTTCCAGCACCGTCATGTCCGGGAAGATACGCCGTCCCTCGGGTACCAGCGTGATGCCCTTGGACACGATCAGGCTGGAATCCATGCCGGTGATGTCCTCGTCCAGAAAGGAGATTTTTCCCGCGGAGGGCTTCACCAGCCCCGCGATGGCGCGGAGGGTGGAGCTTTTGCCAGCGCCGTTGGCGCCGATCAGGGTCACGATCTCCCCTTCCGGCACGTCCAGACTGATGCCCCTCACCGCTTCGATTCCGCCGTAATGCACCTGCAAGTCCCGAATTTCCAGAATGTTACGCATCCTCCGTCACCCCCAAATACGCCTCGATCACGCGCTTGTTCTGCTGCACTTCCTTCGGCACGCCCCGTGCAATCTCACTGCCGAAGTCAATGACATAAATGTAGTCCGAAATCTTCATGACCAGATCCATGTGATGCTCAATAAGGAAGACCGTCAGATGGTGTCTGTCCCGAATCTCTTTGATGTACTCCGCCAGTTCCTGCGTCTCCTGCGGGTTCATGCCCGCCGCCGGTTCGTCCAGCAGCAGCAGCTTGGGGTCCGTCGCCAGAGCGCGGGCGATTTCCAGACGGCGCTGCAGGCCGTAGGGCAGGCTGGTAGCGATCTCGTCCTTGTACTGCTCCAGTCCCTGCTCTTTCAGCAGCTCCATGGTTTCTTCCCGCATTCTCGCTTCTTCCTTGGCGTTCGCCCGGAAAATGGCGGAAAACACGTTCTGCTCCGCCCGCATATGCTTGGCCACCAGCACGTTTTCAAACACAGTCATGCTCTTCCACAGGCGGATGTTCTGGAAGGTACGGGCAATGCCCAGAGAGACCACATGATCCGGAGTGGGGTCAATGTTGCGCTCATTTGCAAACTTATCCCCGTTGGTGCCCAGATAGTTCTTTTTCATTTTGCCGGTGGGGTGGTTGCGGATCATGGTCTTGCCCATGAATTCCACCCGGCCGTTGGTCGGCTGATACACACCGGTGATGCAGTTAAAGGCCGTGGTCTTGCCCGCGCCGTTGGGGCCGATCAGGGCGACAATCTGACCCTCCGGCACGTCCAGAGACAGGTCATCCACAGCAACTACGCCGCCAAACTGCATGGTGACGTTTTCCATACGAAGAACGTTTCTTTCGCTCATGCCGCTTCAGTCCTCCTTTTCCGCCGCCGGGGCAGCCTTTTTCCGTTTCTGAAACAGTCCGCCGATGCCCTTCCAGCTCAGCTCCTTCTCTCCCATGATGCCCTTGGAGAAGAACAGAACAATAATCATGATGACCACGGAGAATACGACCATCCGGAAACCGCTGCGCAGCAGGGGCACCTTGAACGAGCCGATATAGGTCTCCCGATCCAGAAACCGCAGCCACCACTCAGAGCAGGCCACGTACAGGAACGTGCCGATGACGGAGCCGGAAACGGAGCCGATGCCGCCGATGACCACGATCAGCAGAATCTCATAGGTCATGGTGGAGGTGAACACCTTCGCCTGGGCGTTGGCAACATACATGGCGAACAGCGCGCCGCCCACGCCGGAGAAGAAGCTGGAAATGACGAAGGAGAGCATCTTGTGCTTGAACAGGCTGATGCCCATGGCCTCCGCCGCCACCTCGTCGTCCCGAATGGCCTTAAAGGCGCGGCCGTAGGAGGAGTTGATCAGCAGAACGATCAGGGCAATGCAGATGATCGCCACAAGGAAGGGAACGAATGTACTCAGCCGCAGAATCACCTGCCCCGCACCGTTTTTGATATTGAAATCGGAGAAGGTGGGGAAGCCTTTGATCATATTCGCGCCGTTGGTAATGGGGCCAAGGGTCTGCCACTGGAAAATGGCCCGCAGGATTTCGGCGAAGCCCAGTGTGGCAATGGCGAGATAGTCGCTTTTCAGCCGCAGAACCGGCAGGCCGATGAGCGCCGCGAACAGCGCGGCCACCAGTCCCGCCAGAATCAGTCCCACGAGAACGGCCAGAACCAGCGCCAGTCCGCCGCCGAACCCGGCGCTTCCCAGAAAGCTCTGGAACATATCCACCAGAGAAAACTTCACGGCCGAGCCGCCGTAGAGGTAGTAGACCTGATCCTTGGCAGCCATGGGAACGGTCAGGATGGCGTAGGTATACGCGCCCAACAGCATGAAGCCCGCCTGTCCTAGAGAGAACAGGCCGGTGAAGCCGTTGAGCAGGTTCATGGAAACGGCCACCAGAGAATACACCGCGCCCTTTTTCAGCACGGTAAACAACTGGCTGGTGGGAAGGAAGACCGCAGGCAGTCCGGGAATGCGGTCGCTGATGTTTTCCAGCAGGATAATCAGCAAAAGCAGCACCGAAATGGAGATCAGCGCAGCGAAGCTGCCGTTTTTGTTTGTTTTCTGTTTCAGCATATCCGGCACCTCCTTAAACCTTATCCGTGGCCTTTTCGCCAAAGAGTCCGGTGGGCTTGCAGGTCAGGATGATGATGAGCAGCGCGAAGGTGAAGGCATCGGAGAACACGGAAACATTCCATGCCGAGGGCAGGCCCTTGATGATGGTCTCGCAGATGCCGATCAGGAACGCGCCGATCACCGCGCCGGGGATGGAGCCGATGCCGCCGAACACCGCCGCCACGAAGGCTTTCAGTCCCGGCATGGCGCCCGCCGTGGGAGTGATGGCAGGATAGGTGGTAAAATACAGAATGGAGCCAACCACCGCCAGCGCGGAACCAATGACAAAGGTCATGGAAATGACATTGTTGATCTTGATGCCCATCAGCCGCGCGGTCTCGAAGTCCTTGGAAACGGCACGCATGGCCATGCCGATTTTGGTGTGGTTGATCAACTGGGTCAGCAGCACGATCAGCACCAGCACCAGAACTGGGGTGATGATGACCACCAGCTTCGTGGAGGTGCCGACAATGTCGATGGTTTTGTTCAGAATTCCGATGGTGGGATAAGTCATGGGCTGGCCGCCGGTGACGTAGGTCGCAGTGTTTTCCAGCAGATAGCTGACGCCGATGGCGGAGATCATGACGGACATTCTCGGGGCATTGCGCAGGGGCTTATAGGCCGCCCGCTCAATGAAAAAGCCCAGCGCCACCGTCAGGATGATGACAGCAGGAATTGCCGCGTAGATCGGCAACACGGCGGAAACATAAATACCCAGCAGACCGGCGACCATAAACACGTCGCCGTGGGCAAAGTTGATCAGGCGCAGAATGCCGTAGACCATGGTGTAGCCAATGGCGATCAGCGCCAGCTGCCCGCCCAGAGAAATGCCGCTGAGCAGAATGGATACCATGTATTCCAGAGAAAACAGTTGTTCCACAGGGGTTCCTCCCTTTCTTTACGGAATCCCCGAAGAAGCCGTCAGCAGCCCCGCTCCGGACGGTTTTTTCAGAGATTCCCTGTCATAATAATACGACTGTTTGGCGGGGGGATTCGCCCCCC
>HF988149.1:88151-95802 GCA_000434635.1 Firmicutes bacterium CAG:110
GGGGGGATTCGCCCCCCGCCAAACAATTCAATTGGAGATAATATCAGCTGCCGGAGCCGGTCTGGACGGTTTCCAGAACCCACGCGCCGCTGGCGGTGTCCGCCGCCTTGATGTAAGCGGTGTCGCGGATGGCGTCGCCCTGAGCGTCGAAGGCGATGGCGCCGGAAACGCCGGTGTAGGTGACGGAGGGCAGAGCGGCCATGATGGCGGCCTTGTCGCCGCTGTCGGCCTTCTTCATAGCCTCCAGCGCCACGAAGTAAGCGTCATAGCCCATGGCGGTGACAGCGGAGATGGTGTCGTTGCCGCCGTTGGCAGCCAGCGCCTCGGAGCTGGCGTTGATGTACTCCTTAACGCCCGTATCAAACTCGGGAGCGCCGCCTTCCTGATAGAAGGTGGAGACGTACAGCTGCAGGTCGGTGCCCTTGATGGCTTCCAGAACCATGTTGTCGTCCAGCGTGTCGGAGCCGAGGAACGGAGCCTCAATGCCCAGAGACGCGGCCTGGGTGATGATCTGCACGGCGTAGGCGATGGAGACAGGGGTGAAGATAACGTCCGCGCCCTCGCTCTTGGCCTTGTTCAGGTAGGAGCCGAAATCGGAGTTGCCGGTGGGGAAGGAGTCGGTGATGACCTTGCCGCCCGCAGCCTCAAAGACCTTGGTGAAGAAGGCGATCAGGCCCTGGTCATACTCGTTGCCGCTCTCGCCCAGGCAGTAGGCGGTCTTGGCGCTGAACTTGCTCACGGCGAAGTTGGCCAGAACGTCGGCCTGGAAGTTATCCAGGAAGCAGATACGGAAGTAGTAGCTATTGCCCGCGGTGACGTTGGGGTTGGTGCAGGTGATGCCGATGGCGGGGATGCCGGCCTCTTCAAACTTGGGGCCGCCGGCCATGGAAACACCGGAACCGTAGGAGCCCAGAACCACGGACACGCCCGCGCTGACCAGAGAGGAAGCAGCGGAGGGAGCCTTGTCGGTGGAAGAACCGTTGTCGCCGTAGACCAGCTCGACCTTGTAGGTCTCGCCGCCCAGAGTGACCGTGGGCTCCTGACTGTTGGCATACTGCATACCCAGGATTTCCTTCTTGCCGCCGGACGCGGAGTCGCCGGAAGAAGGCTCAAACACGCCGATCTTGATGACCTTCTCGCCGGAAGCGGAGCCGCTGCCGGAAGAGGAGCAGGCGCACAGGGACAGAGCCATGCACAGTACTAAGATAACAGCAATTACTCTTTTCATTTTCTTTAACCTCCATTCAAAAGCAGCATCCATAGTCGGTGGACATCTGTTTTTGTGATATGGAAAATTATATATGAATTTCTGCAAAATTGCAATTGTAAATTACGATAGAAATTGGTGGCCGATCATTCATTTTTTGTTCAAATTTTACAAGCCTGTTTTCGGTTTATTGACAAGATGACCCGCGCCTGTTATAATACCTAACAATGTTAGCAAATTTCATTTTTCGCCCAGCCCCGAATGGTTTCCCCGTTTTGTCACTCCGGTGCCTTTCTTCCCGGTGTCCGCACCATCGCCCGTGAAAGGCTTCTGCGAATTATGAGCGCCTCCCCGGAGGGCCGGCACCCGCTATGCAATGTCGCTCTCAGAAACTTGCAATACCCCGGCAATTTCACGCCGGAAACGCACTTAAGAAAAGGACGATGCCAATGAAAAATCAACACGAAGTGGAAAAACTGGCCTATGCGATGACCCGTCAGCGCTACTTGCTGAACCGGGACATCGTGCACGACCTGTTCACGGAGCTGTCCCTTTCCGACTACATTGCCCTCCACAGCATTGCGGAAGCTGCCGGTCAGGGTGGGTCAGCGGAGCAAACCTACCTGCGGGATTTGGCCGAGCGACTGGAAATGCCCATACCCAAGACTTCCAAAATGGTCCGCAAGCTTCACGAGCGGGGGCTGGTATTCTGGTCCCACAGCGGCGACGGGCGCGACGGCACCTACGTCGTCATCACCGATTCCGGCGTCCGAGCCATGGAGCGGCAGGCAAATATCCTGAACGCCTACTACAGCCGGGTAATCGAGGCCTTCGGCTACGAAAATCTGAAGAGCCTTCTGGAGCAGATTTCCCGTCTGGAGGACGTTATGAACGAAGTATTTACGAAAGGAGCGGCCAGCCATGGACATGACCCAGTTGAATGACTACACTACCCGCAGCGAGGCGGTGTGCCGCCGGAACGATACCATCTCCCCCCGGCTGTACGAGGAATACGGTGTCAAAAAGGGGCTTCGGGACGAAAACGGCAACGGCGTTCTCGCCGGACTGACGAACATTTCCAAGATCACGTCCTCCAAAATTGTGGACGGCAAAAAGGTTCCCTGCGACGGCCAGCTCTGGTACCGGGGCTACCGGGTGGAAGACCTGATCGGCAGCCTTGGGGAAACGGAGCTTGGCTACGAAAAGATCGCCTATCTTCTGCTCATGGGACAGATGCCGGACAGCGCCGCCGCGGAAGAATTCCGGAGGCTGCTGGGTGAGTGCAGGACGCTCCCCACCAACTTCACCCGGGACGTCATCATGAAAGCCCCCGGCAAGGACATCATGAACTCCATGACCCGGGGCATTCTGACGCTGGCGTCCTACGACGAGCGCGCCATCGACACCAGCGTCAGCAATTCCCTCCGGCAGTGCATCCAGCTGATCGCCGAGTTCCCGCTGCTGGCCGTTTATGGATACCATGCCTACAACTACTATGAAAATATGGACAGCATGGTCATTCACCGGCCTGCCCCCGCCCTTTCCACGGCGGAAAACCTTCTGATGATGCTCCGCCCCAACAAAAAATACACCGCCACGGAAGCAAAGGTGCTGGACACGGCGCTGATTCTCCACATGGAGCACGGCGGCGGCAACAATTCCACCTTCACTACCCGTGTCATCACCTCCTCCGGTTCCGACACCTATTCCACCATCGCGGCGGCTATGTCCTCCCTGAAAGGCCCCAAGCACGGCGGCGCCAACATCAAGGTCATGGAAATGATGGAGGACATCCGCCTGCACGTCCCCGACTGCTCGGACAAGGAGTCTCTGGAGGATTATCTCGCGAAGATCATCAATAAGGAAGCCTTCGACCGGAAGGGGCTTGTATACGGCATGGGTCACGCCGTCTATTCCCTGTCCGACCCCAGAGAGCGGATTTTCAAGGGCTATGTGGAAAAGCTCGCCGCCGAAAAGGGGCGCGGGGACGACCTGACGCTGTACCGCAACGTGGAGGAGCTTGCCCCTCAGCTGATCGCGAAACACCGGCGGATCTACAAGGGTGTCAGCCCCAACGTGGACTTTTACAGCGGCTTTGTCTACGACATGCTGGGAATTCCTCAGGAGCTGTACACAGCCATGTTCGCCGTGGCGAGGATCGTGGGTTGGAGCGCCCACCGGATCGAGGAGCTGATCTGCATGGATAAGATCATCCGCCCGGCGTACATGAGCGTCATGGAAGAACGGGAGTGATTTTGGCAGCATGGACTATTCGTTACTTGCCGGGCAGCTTCTCAATGTGCAGGCGAATCTCCTGCAGGTCCCGGCCTATCAGCAGCTTTCCAAGATGGTGCGGGGAGAGCTGTTCGTTCTGAACTATCTCGCCACCCACGAGACAGCGATCCATCCCAAGGAACTCAGCAAAAAGATGGCCGTCAGCACCGCCCGCATCACCTCTCTTCTGCATCACATGGAGGAAAAGGGACTGATCGCCCGCTCCTCCGATTTAAGCGACAACCGGCAGATTTTTGTCCGGCTGACGGAAAACGGGGTAAATGCGATACAGAAAGCCCGGGCGGAGGTCATCTCCCGGGTATCGTCCCTGCTGGAAGCACTCGGCCCCGAGGACGCCCGGGAATATATCCGCATTCAGGAAAAGATTCTGGACAATTTTCTGGGAAATTCTTAAAAACCACTTTATACACGCGGGTTCTGCGGGGAGCGCACGTCTCCCCCGCAGAACCCGCTTCTTTTTTGGAACGATGCCCACATTTTCCTCTGTACTTTTTTGGATTTCCGTGTTATACTAACGTTGCAATAATCGAAATTATGTTTGTAATAATACTATTTCTTAACAAAATGATTTCATCATTTTATTAAGGGTCTATCTGAAAACCGGGAATATGACCAACAGCGAGGGATTTTTCGCCTGCTGAAGCCATTTTTCCGCAGGAATACTTTGTGTATTACAAGGGAAAATGGTGCACAGCAGGCGGAAAAGACCCGCTGTTTGGGCATGTTGACGGTTTTCAGATAGGCCCTAAGCCGTTTCACGGCAGACCGCCTGGGGGCGGTAAGAAATGTATTGACTTCGTTTTTTAGCGGCAGTGGCCGCCGGCCGCAATCCTGCGGCCTAATAAAACGCTTTTCAGCGTTTTATTAAAAACTCGTATAAAAGGAGGCCGCGCCGGAATGAAAGTCCGAAGCTATATTGCCATCGACTTGAAATCCTTCTACGCCTCCGTGGAGTGCATCCAGCGGGGGTTAGACCCCATGATCACCAATCTGGTGGTCGCCGACCCCAGCCGCACCGACAAAACCATCTGCCTTGCGGTCTCCCCTTCTCTGAAATCCTTCGGCATTCCCGGCAGGCCGCGGCTGTTTGAGGTCGTACAGAAAATCGGACAGGTCAACGCGCTGCGCCGGAATTCCGCCCCGGGACGCACTTTTACCGGCAAATCCCACGACTACACCGAACTGCGCGGCCACCCGGAGCTGGAGGTGGACTACATCGTCGCGCCCCCGCAGATGGCGTTTTATATGGAGACCAGCGCGGCCATTTACAATATTTATCTCAAATACGTCGCCCCGGAGGACATCCACCCCTACTCCATCGACGAGGTGTTCATCGACGCCACAAATTACCTGAATCTCTACCGCCTGACTCCGGAAAAGCTCGCCATGAAGATCATTCTGGACATTCTGGAAAATACCGGCATTACGGCCACCGCCGGAATCGGGACGAATCTGTATCTTGCCAAAGTAGCCATGGACATTGTGGCGAAGCACATTCCCGCAGACAAAAACGGCGTGCGCATCGCCCAGCTGGACGAGCTGCGCTACCGGCGGGAGCTGTGGTCTCACCGTCCCCTGACGGATTTCTGGCGGGTCGGCCCCGGCTACGCGAAAAAGTTGGAAAAGGTGGGACTGCGCACCATGGGCGACGTTGCCCGGTGTTCCGTGGGCAGGCCTACGGAGTTTTACAACGAAGACCTGCTGTATAAGCTGTTCGGCGTCAACGCCCAGCTGCTGATCGACCACGCCTGGGGGTGGGAACCATGCACCATCGCGGACATCAAGGCATACAAGCCGGAGTCCAGCAGCATCAGCCCCGGTCAGGTGCTGCAATGCCCCTATACCGCGGAAAAGGCCCGGCTGGTCGTCAGGGAAATGGCGGATGATCTTTCCTTGGACTTAGTGGACAAAGGACTTGTCACCGACCAGATCGTCCTGACGGTGGGCTACGATATTGAAAATCTCACCGACCCGGAACGAAGCCGCGCCTATCAGGGCCCCGTCACCGTTGACCGCTACGGCCGCAGAATTCCCAAGCACGCCCACGGCACCGTGAATCTGGGCGGGCATACCGCTTCCTCCAAGGCCATCGTCAGTGCTGTCGCGGAACTTTACGACCGCATCGTGAACTCCGCTCTTCTGGTCAGGCGGCTGTATCTGTCCGCCAACCACATCGTCCCGGAGAACTCCCTGCCCCGCCATGAAAGCACTGAGCAGCTGGACTTTTTCTCCGATTTTGCTTCTCAGGAGAAGCGCCGCGCCGAAGAAGCAGCCGCTCGTGAGCGGGAAAAGCGCCGCCAGCAGGCGGTGCTGGCCATCAAAAAGAAGTACGGAAAAAACGCCATTCTGAAAGGCATGGACTTGGAGGAAGGCGCAACCGCCAGAGACCGGAACGGTCAGATAGGAGGACACAAAGCATAATGGGCGAATATGACGATCTGCTTTACCTGCCCCACCCCGTTTCCCGGAGGCACCCGCCCATGTCCGCCATGGACAGAGCCGCGCAGTTTTCCCCCTTCTCCGCCCTCACCGGCTACGAGGCCGTTCTTCAGGAGGCAGGCCGTCTGACGGATAGCCGGGCGGACCTGACGGAATACAGCCGGGACATTCTGGATCAAAAGCAGCAGATACTTCTGGACGCCGCCCCGGCGCACCCGGAGATCACCGTGACCTGTTTCATCCCTGACCGCCGCAAGCAGGGCGGCGCATACGTGACGCTCAAGGGAAATCTGAAAAAAATCGACCTCCGCCGCCGTACAATGGTCATGCTGGACGGGACGGAGATTTCTCTGGACGACGTTGTGGATATCCAGTGCGACCTGTTTACCGGTCGGGTCTGATACTATTTCCTGATTAAAATCTTAATTTTAATCAGGAAGGCATCGCCTGACGGCGCTGCCGGTTTTGTGATTTATAAGGAAAGAAATCACAAAACAAGTCTCATATGAACTCCATGCCCTTCAGGCAATTAGGGCCTATCTGAAGTTCAGTATGATACGCAAAAAGGACGTATTGCAGCACTGCAACACGTCCTTTTTTGATCTATGGTTTACGTAACATCATCCGCCGGAATGGTGTCCCGGTAAATGCCCAGAAGCCGCACCGTCGGTTTGGAAATCGGGAGCAGCTCGTCATAGGCGGGAATCGCGCCGTGGACATTCTCGCACAGCCAGTCCATGTGAAGCAGGTCTTCCGCCCCAAGCGTCCGTATGCCATCGTTCTTGACTACGCCGCCCTGTGCGACGATCTTCCTGCGGAAGGGGTCGATCGTTCCGTTTTTGATGCCGCTGCGCAGGTAGAGCGCCAGATTCTTGATGCCCTCCGGCAGATCGTCCGCCAGCTTTACGTCGATCACGCCGCTGCTCATCCCCCACCAGTCGTTCACCGCCTGCCCGTGGATGTCGTCCCATGTGCCGGACAGGATCGCCCGTATCACGTTTTCATAGAACTTTCCCCATATCCAACAGGGTGAACCCAACGGGATAAATTCGCCGCTGCCGCCGATGTAATAGGTGCCGTACTCCGTGTGCAGCTTGTCCTCCGCCGGTGTATCCCGGTTGGAGATCACGCGGATTCCGTCCCGGATGAACTCCTGCGTCGGGTTGCCCGGCATGCACGACCATTTCAGCTCGATCTGCGCTCTGGGATTGGTGAGCTGCGCGCCGAGGGCAAAGGCGTTGATGGAAGCGGGAACGCCAAAAATCGGATAAGAACCCACGTAGCCGATTCTGTTGTTGTCCGCCATGGCCCCGGCGATCGCCCCGGTGATGAATTTTCCCTCGTAGATGCGGCTGTAGTAGGTGCGAACCGTGGAATAAGGCATATGAATGGAGCAGTTCAGGAACCGCACCTTGGGATAGCGGATGGAGACCTTCAGGCTGGGCGCGACCAGCTGGGGCGTCGTAGTGAAAATGACCTCCGCGCCGTCCGCGACGGCCTGTTCCAGAAGCGCTTCCGCCTGAGCGGCCGTGTCCGCGCCAAAATAGCTGCGCACCGTGACGGCGTTCCCCAGAGCGTCCTCCAGATGCTTTCTCCCCACGTCATGGGCGCACGTCCATGGGCTGGTCTCCACGGTACGCTGGTGAACGAAGGCAACATTGACATGTCCCGGCCGCCACAGTCTGCCGAACAGCGACTGCTTTGCGGCGG
>HF988149.1:95834-100857 GCA_000434635.1 Firmicutes bacterium CAG:110
TTCCGCCGCTTCCGTCCGCACCACCAGATCCGGCAGATCCATTGCCACCACGTTTTCCCACAATTCGCCGAGGGTTTTTTTCAGCTGTGCGCCGGAGAGCGTTCCCAAATCGGTAAAGGGATGCACCTGCAGCCACAAAAGCAGCGCTTCCTCCGCCCGGATATGCAGGCTCCGGCCTCCCAGCGCATCGAACGCCTCCCGGAAATACTGAAAATACGCCCGGAAACGGCGGCGTTCTTCCTCCGTCCACTCCCGGTCCTTCGGCAGATTGGTAAGCGCCAGCAGCTGGATGTAGCACCCCGGATGGGTGTAGAGGGCGTCATAAAGCCGCGTATATTTGAAGAAATCCAGGAACTCATAATAAGCGCGAATTTCCGGGTTGTCGCTCATAGGCGGCACGATCCGGTAAACGACGCTGGGAATTCTGATTGCTCCGTAATATTTCAGCACGCTCAGGCGCTTATTTCCCTCCTGAACATAGAAATTTCCCAGATATTCATAGCAAATAATGGGGTCGCGGATGCCCTCGTCCCCCTGATGCGCCCGGCACAGCGTCATCCACTTCATTGCGAATTCCGACTCGCAGTCCAGCAGCGGAAAAAAGCCCGCCGAAAAAGCGGAAATTCTCCCCGCGCTTTTCACGCCAACGATGCGTTCAATGGGTATTTCCAGCGTGCCGACATTCTGCGCGCCCTCCGAAACACCGTCGCCCAATATTTGATCCAGCACCACCGGGAACGGGTTCTGCCCCTTCCCCTGCAGCACGGCACACTCCTTCTGTCCAAGCCTTACCGCTTTCAGGTATTCGTCTTCGGCCTCTGCCACCGTCATTTTGATTCCTCCAAGATACTTATCTGATCGACAAAATCATACTTCTTTTCGGAAGGAAAAACAATGCGCAAAAGGATTAAAAAACAGCCAGTTTTTTCCCTTAATCGAAGCAAAACCTATAAAAGCCTCCGCAAAGGCCGGAATGCCGCCGTCTCTGCGGCAGACTTTTCCATACAGCACCAATGGTGGATAAGTGCTGTGCATCATAAGTAAAATGCGCCAGCACGGGAACATCCGTTCCCATGCTGGCGCTTTGCTGTTATCGCTATTTCTTTCTTACAGTCTTGCCACGCCGGACTTCCGGGCGGCTTCTGCCACGGCTTTCGCCACGGCGGGGCCGACTCTGGGGTCGAAGGCGGCGGGGATGATATAGTTCTCGTTCAGCTCCTCGTCGGAGATCAGATTCGCCAGCGCGTTGGAGGCGGCGATCTTCATTTCCTCGTTGATGTCGCTGGCTCGAACGTCAAAAGCGCCGCGGAAAATGCCGGGGAACGCCAGAACGTTGTTGATCTGGTTGGGATAGTCGCTGCGACCGGTGGAAACCACTCTCGCGCCGCCTGCTTTGGCCTCGTCCGGGAAAATCTCCGGGGTGGGGTTGGCACAGGCAAAGATGATGGCGTCCTTGTTCATGGTCTGCACCATTTCCTTCGTCACCATGCCGGGGGCGGACACGCCGATGAACACATCGGCGCCTACCAGCATGTCGGCAAGAGAACCGGCCTTCTTGTCCAGATTGGTGACCTGCGCCATCTCTTCCTTGATCCAGTTCAGGCCGTCACGACCCGCGTAGATCGCGCCCTTCCGGTCGCACATGGTCACGTTCTTGAAGCCGGAGGACAGCAGCAGCTTGACAATGGCGATAGCAGCCGCACCAGCGCCGGAGGTGACGATCTTCACGTCTTCCTTCTTCTTGCCGACGACCTTCAGTGCGTTGGTCAGACCGGCGAGAGTGATGACGGCGGTGCCGTGCTGGTCGTCGTGGAAGATGGGAATGTCGCACCTTTCCTTCAGCTTCCGCTCGATCTCAAAGCACCGGGGAGCGGAGATATCCTCCAGATTGATGCCGCCGAAGGAGCCGCTCATCAGATACACAGCGTTGACGAACTCATCCACATCGTGGGTCTTGACGCACAGGGGGAAGGCGTCCACGTCGGCAAAGGCCTTGAACAGAGCGCACTTGCCCTCCATAACGGGCATACCGGCTTCGGGGCCGATGTCCCCCAGACCCAGAACGGCGGTGCCGTCGGTGATGACGGCGCACAGGTTGTGGCGGCGGGTCAGCTCATAGGACTTGCTGATGTCCTTCTGGATTTCCAGGCAGGGCTGAGCAACGCCGGGGGTGTAGGCCAGAGACAGGTCGTCCTTGGTCTTGCAGGGTACCTTGCAGATGACCTCGATCTTGCCGCCCCACTCCTTGTGGAGCCGCAGGGACTCTTTTGCGTAATCCATAGTTTTTCTCCTTTTTTGTTAATGCAATAGTTTATGATTTTACCATAACGGAAATGCCGTTGGGGATCAGGGTGACGGAGGCGTTTTCGCCCTTGTCCTGTTTCGCCATGGCCATGGCGGTTTCCAGATCAGGGGCGTAGTCCAGCTTCATCTCCCGGAGGGTCTTCTCCATTTCTGGACGGGAAACGAAGATCACCCGGTGCTTCATGAGGATTCTCGCCAGAATCTGGCTCTCCCACTGGTCGGGAATGGTCTCCGACTGGGGGGTATTGACGCACTGCTCAAAATGCGCCGCAGGGGTTTCGCAGTCCCGGAGGGAGGTATAGAAGCCCTCGCCGCCGGTGCCGTCGGCCAGCTCGGCGCACATGATCAGCACCGCGCCCTCCTTGGCGGAAGCCTCCGCCGCGGTCAGCCCCTTGACGCTCTGGTAGATGTTCTGGTCCAGCGGCGCGCCGCCGTTGGAGGTGACGACGATGTCTCCGGGGACGGCCTGCACCTCGCAGTACTGCCGCAGAAACGCCACACCGGCTTCATGCGCCTTCCGGAAGTCTCCCGCGAAGGCCGCAACCGTCTTCTTCTCCTCGTCGATGACCACATTGACGATGTACGCCAGCTTTGCCATCTCCGCCGCCGCTACCATGTCCCGATGAAGGGGGTTGCCCTCCAGAATGCCCGTGCGGGCATAAGGGGAGGCGATAAACGCGCCGCAGTGGTTGCCCAGCACCGTCGTCTTATCGCAGACGCCGGGCAGGATGCTCTTCCTCCCGCCGGAGAAACCGGCGAAGAAGTGCGGCTCAATGAAACTCTCCGCAATGAGCAGGTCGGTGTCCACCGCCGTCCGGTCGATGACCAGCGGTGCGCCGGAGGGCAGAACGCCGATCTGAACATTGGATTCCGGGTCAAAGGCGTCGTGAACGACGATTTTCTCGGAATCCGCAATTTCCTTCCCCAGCTTTGCTTCCAGCTCGGCGGTCGTTGTGAGCCGGTGGAAACCGGTGGCTACCAGCAGCGTCACCCGAATCTCCGGATTCCCCTGCCGGAGCTGCGCCAGCATGGGGGGCAGGATGTCCCGGCTGGGCACGGGGCGGGTGTGGTCGGAAATGATGATGGTACAGCGCTTCTTCCCTGCCGCCAGCGCGGCAAGACCGGGCGTTCCGATGGGCGACGCCATGGCTTCCTCCACCAGCTCCCGGCCGGTGCGGTCGCTTTTCAGCTCGTCCACACGGGAGGTCAGCAGACCGTTATAGGGAAATGCAACATCCAGATGGCTTTTGCCGTAAGGAATCGCGATCATAAAGAATCCTCCCACACGTTTGTCATCGGGAACCGGCGGTTGGCCGGTTCCCAATTATGTTTTTTAATAGTTGCCCTTGAAAACGTCCTTCTTGACGGGAGGACGATAGTCGCCGAAGTAAGCGCCAAAGTCCATGCCCAGATAGTTGCACAGGTCAAGCACTTCCACCATGGTGTTGTCGTTGACGGGGATGCCGTTTTCCATGATGCGCTTCACCGCGGCAACTTCCTTCTCGCCGTGGGTGTAGATACGCTCCTGACCGTCGGCCTTGGGCGCGTCCCGCAGCTCCTGCAGGTACTTGGAGAAATGCTCCTTGATGGCGGCGGGGTCGCCGAAGTAGGCGGGGTTGATAGCCATGAAGCCATGGCAGATCTGACCCTTTCCGCCGGTCATGCAGTAATTGGAGGTAGCGCCCATGGACAGGATGGAGGAGAAGATCTCGCACAGCATACCGTAGCCGTAGCCCTTGTGGCTGCCCAGCTGCTCCGTGGAGCCGCCCAGAGGCATGATGCCGCCGCCCTTTTTCGCCACGATGTTCGCCAGCACGTCAGGAGCGTTGGTGGAGGGATGACCGTCCTTGTCCAGCGCCCAGCCTTCGGGCAGGGGCTTTTCCATCTTGTTGTACATTTCCAGCTTGCCGCGGGTGACGACCGTGGTGGAAGCGTCGAAGAAGAAATCATAGGGCTCGGCGGGGAACGCGCAGGCGATGGGGTTGGAGCCCAGCATGGCCTTCCGGGCAAAGGTGGGAACCATGATGGCTTCGCTGTTGGTGCAGGAGAAACCCATCAGACCTTCCTTGCAGGCCATCTTGGCATAGTAACCGGCGATGCCGTAGTGGTTGGAGTTCCGGACGGAGACGATGCCCACGCCAGTCGTCTTGGCCTTCTCGATGGCCATTTCCATGGCCTTATGGGAAACCAACTGTCCCATGGCCTCGTGGGCGTCGATGACGGCGGAGATGGGGGTCTCGAACACCACTTCGGGCTTGGCATGGACGTCGATCATGCCTTTTTCGATGCACTTGTGGTAGCGGACCATCCGCTGCATACCGTGGGACTCGATGCCGTACAGGTCGGCAGTCAGCAGAACGTCCTGAATGATATCGGCCTCCGCTTCGGTGAAGCCGAACTTCTGGAACGCTTCCATGCACAGCCGGTGCAGGGTGTCATAGGACCAGTGTTGATATGCCATAAGAGTACCTCATTTCTTAAATTTTTTTGTTGTTTTCCGGTGTTCCGCGGGAAGCCGAACCTCCGGAATGCTTTCCTGCACAGCCGATGCAGGGTATCATAGAACCAGTGTCTGTACTTTATAAGAATACATTATTTGGGGAACTTTTTCAATTATAATTTTTGGATTCACTTATAATTTCCCAATATTCAGCTCCCGCTCGTGGAGGATCACGCCGCTATTCTTCAGCGTCTGCTGCAGCTGCCGGATATCCATTGC
>HF988149.1:100915-101097 GCA_000434635.1 Firmicutes bacterium CAG:110
GCCGGCGGCCTGCCCGGTAACGGCGCAGCAGGGGATCACCCGCATGATGTCCCACATGGCGTCCGTCACGGAGGTACACCGCCCCGCCATGATCAGATTCTTCACCTTGGCGGAATACAGCGTGGAAAACGGGACCTCGTAAATCGGCCCCCGCTTTCTCCAGTCGGAGACCATGCCGACGG